>CAMBFR010000024.1 GCA_945865815.1 Candidatus Sulfopaludibacter sp. SbA3 | reverse complement strand
GAGGCTGGCTGGCGGCGAGAGGTTTCTTCGATTTCGCGGGATCGACGGTCGTCCATAGCATTGGCGGCTGGGCGGCGCTCGTCGGCACCATGATGCTCGGTCCCCGGATCGGCAAGTACGCAAAGGACGGCAGCATCATTCCGATTCCCGGGCATCACATGGGTTATTGCGTGATGGGTACATTCATTCTGTGGCTTGGCTGGTTTGGATTTAATCCGGGCAGCACAATGGCTGCAGATCCTGCTGCCATTTCGACTGTCGCGATCAATACCAACATGGCCGCGGCAGCGGGAATGGTTGTCGCAACCCTCATCGCATGGCTCGTGCTGGGAAAACCCGACCTGAGTATGATGCTCAACGGCGCGCTGGCTGGGCTGGTGGCAATCACCGCGCCTTGCGCACAGACCACCATGACCGGTTCCATCATCATTGGCGCCATCGGCGGCGCGCTCGTCGTCTTCGGTGTTTTGTTCTTCGACAAGATCAAGGTGGATGACCCCGTCGGGGCACTCTCCGTCCACCTGGTCAATGGCGTGTGGGGCACGTTCTCGGTGGGGCTGTTCTCAACGACAACGGGACTTTTCTACGGGCATGGCGCCGGACAGCTTGGTACGCAGACTCTGGGGATCGCGGCGGTCGGCATCGGCACGGTCGTCGTATCGATCATTGCCTGGAGTCTGATTAAGGCCACGCTGGGTCTCCGCGTCAGCGCGGCAGAAGAAGTCGAAGGATTGGACATCGGAGAACATGCCATGGAGGCTTATGTTTTCGGAGGGTCCAAGCCGTCAGAATATGCTGAACACGGCAGAGGCGCGTAGGGTTCAGCAGTTCCGGTAACTCGTTAAATAGTCCATAGAACCGGGCGGGTCGACTTGGATCCGCCTGCAACCTTTAACCTATCTGGAGGATAGCAACAATGAAATCATCGACTCGGATGCGTTTGAATCTCACACTTGCTCTAGCTTTGTTGATGTTCGTGTTTTCCACAAACACTGCCAGTGCGCAGACACCGCCGCCGACGTTTCTTGATGGGCTGACGCTCAACGGCTTCATCGACGGGTACTACACCTACAACCTGAACAAGCCGCCCAGCGCGAAGAACTCGCTCTACAACTTCAATTTCAATCACAATTCAATGAATCTGAACCTTGTCGAGCTTTCGATAGCGCGCGCTGCGGCGCCGCTCGGCTTCAAGATCGACCTGAACTACGGCGACGCCGCCAAGGCGATCCATGGCGTCGAGCCGGGCGGGACGGATGTCTATCAGCACATCCAGGAAGCTTATGTTACCTATCTGGCGCCCAACGGTATTCAGATCGACGGCGGTAAATACGTAACAAAGCATGGCGCCGAAGTCATCGAGACCCATGCCAACTGGAACTACTCGCGAGGCCTGCTGTTTTCGTGGGCGATTCCGTATTATCACCTTGGCGTGCACGCCAATTTCCCCATTCACGACAAATTCATAGCCGGTACGTCCGTCTCCAACGGCTGGAACAACGCCGTCGACAATAACAGCCAGAAGACGGTTGGCTTGCACGCGACGATCAAGCCCACAGGCAGCGTTACGCTTACACAGAACTACATGTTCGGCGCTGAAGGCGCGGACCCCAATGCGAAGCGTTACCTGTCCGACAGCACCCTCGCCGTGAACTACAAGAGGCTCGGCCTCATAGCCAATTACGACTACGGCACGGACAAGGACGCAACCGGCAAGAAAGTTGTCTGGCGTGGAATAGCCGGCTACGCGCGTGTGAACGTGACCGACCGTTTCAAGTTCGGCGGCCGCTTTGAATATTATGACGACGTAAACGGTTTCACGACCGGAACCGCTCAGGAGTTGAAGGAAGGCACGCTCACTGCCGAACTTCGGATCGTGAACAACATGATCTGGCGCACCGAGTGGCGGCGGGATGTCTCCAATACGCCATTCTTCGACACCAGCACGGGATTCGAAGACTCGCAGGATACTTTCACGCTCGGATTTGTTTACGTTATCGGCGGAGTAAACTAAGCCGCCCTTGATATGAGAGACAGGAATTGACCGCGGTCAATTCCTGTCTCTCATATTAGCCAGCCTCCATCACGAACCGATTTACATAAGTAATACTAATGTCTATTCTGAGGGTGTCATGAACCTCGATACGCTCAGCCTCTATTGCGATGTCATCCGCTCTTCCAGCTTTTCTCTTGGCGCGGCAGCGCACCGCATCTCCCAATCGGCAGCGAGCCAGGCTGTCCGCCAACTTGAAGATGAGCTTGGTGTACAGCTGATAGACCGCACAAAGCGGCCATTCATGGTCACGCCCGAAGGCAAAAAATTCTTTGACGCATGCCTGACGCTGCTTGATGACTTCGAGAAGGCCAAGGCCGAAATAACCGCGCAGCGTACGCTTGTGAACGGGTCGGTCCGCGTCGCCGTGATTTATTCAGTTGGTCTTCACGACATGGGTTTCTACACCCAGCAGTTCACAACCCGCTATCCACAGGCGAAGATCCGGTTGGCCTATCTGCACCCCGATGCCGTTGTGGATGCCGTGATTGGAGACGAAGCAGACCTCGGGATTCTTTCGTTTCCGCAACCGCACCGTTCCCTGACTGTCATTCCGTGGCATTCCGAGCCGATGGTATTCGTCTGTCACCGGTCGCACCGCCTGGCCAGACGCAGGATTGTTTCGCCGAAAGATTTTGAAGCCGATAAATTCGTGGCGTTTGAGGGCAGCCTCCCGATCCGGAAGGCCATCGACAAAGCGTTGCGTCAGCGTGGCGTGAGAGTGAATGTCGCCATGGAATTCGACAATATCGAGACCATCAAGCAGGCGATTGCGATTCAAGCGGGCGTCAGCATTCTGCCAAAGCCAAGCGTGACGCACGAGGTGGAAGCGGGCATGATCGCGGCAATTCCACTGGAAATGCGGGAACTCGTACGCCCGATCGGGATCATTCACAGGAGGCAGAAGTTGCTCACCCCAACTGCGGAAACGCTGCTGCAGTTCTTGCAGAGCGTTAAGCGGTAATGTCATTCGGCTATCCTGCCCACCGCTGCCGTATGGGTTTCATCGTTTCGAGCACCCGCAGCGATCGCTCCAATAGCGAGGCAGTCCAATCGACCAGATCCCATTGCCAACTGCCGGTTCTGGCCGATTGTCCGGAGAGACTTCTCAGACTGGTACAACTCGAAGTAGGCTTCCTTCAGTTCTTTGCAAATAGCGCGTACATGATCAGATCTTCCTTATCTCAATGAATCTGTCATTGCCATTTCGGGTGCATCTCCATAAGAGGCACGTTGAGCGTTTGAAATGTTCCGTCCCGAAATATCGTAAGCTGTAGCGTCCGGCCGGGATGCGCTTCGAGAAAGACCTTCGCCATATCGGCCGGCCTCGATACCTCCTTGCCATCGATTGCCGTGATGATGTCTCCCCCGATGACGTATGCGGCCTCGCCGAGTACGATCACTCGCCCTCCGGAACGGAGCCCGATTGTGAAACCAATGCTTCCTGGAGATACATATTCGATCAGGAACCCCGCAGAAACAGGCAATCCGAAGAGAACCGCCAGTTCCGGTGTTACTTGGACGCCGTCGATGCCGAGGCCCGGGCGGTAGGGATGGCCCATCGTGATGAGGTCCGGGATCACATGCCTGGCGGCGTTGACCGGAATGGCAAAGCTCATGTTCTGCGCTTGAGCAATTCGAGCAGTGGTGATTCCGATTACTCGGCCGCTGGAGTCCAGCAAAGGGCCGCCGCTATTGCCGGGGTTCACTGCGGCATCTGTCTGAATCAGACTGCCGTCGAGCTCCGGAGGAACTCCGGGAACCGATCGGTTGAGCGCGCTCACCACGCCAACCGTGAGACTGTTGTGAAAAGCCAGTGGATGCCCGACGGCGATGACCTTCTGGCCTACGTCAAGCTCGTCGGAATCCCCAAGCTCGAGCGGCTCTATGCCGTCCCCGGCAGTTATCTCTACTTTGACCAACGCCAGATCCAGGCTGGGCGCGGTTCCCACGAGCCGGGCAATCGTTCGACGGCCACCAGGCAAGTAGACTTCGATACGGTTGCTGGCCTCGACGATGTGGTAGTTCGTGAGGATGTGTCCCTCGCTGTCCACAAGGAACCCGCTGCCGACGGCCTCATTGGAGGTTCGCTTTTCGAGTTCCCGTGTTTCCTGCACGCTCACGTTAATGTGAACTATGGCCTTCTGACTTCGCTTGAAAATCGAAATCGTGTTTTCTTCGTCGGCAGTCCGCGCAGATTGTGCAAGCAGTGGAATAACCATTGCGAGAACTATCGCGGCCGTTCGGATCAGGTGTGTCATGTCTGCTTCCTTACGTGGCTATCCACTCGGGCCATGCTGTCCGCCGCTATTCCTTTTCCTGTTGAGGCCCGGAATTCATCATGCCCGACTTCATCATTGGGCAGTTCTTCATGTGATCGCTCATGGCTGCCGACTGTTTCTTCATGGCAGCCTCGAACTGCTCCAGCACAGCGCCGTGCTCGGCCAGTTTGCGTTCGAGCTTCTGCGGGTTCTTCTCTCCGCGGATTTCACCCAGGCTTTGCATCAGTTGGCCGACCAGCTTCCGGATCTGTTCGTGCTGAGTCATCATGCCGCCCGTGGGGGGCATCGATTCCTGTTGTTTGCCTTCGGGGTGGTGAGCCTGCTGCTGTGCCCGGCCCTGAACAGTGAACAGCAACAGTGCTGCCGCCAACACAGTAGAGAAACCTGCTCGGACCTTCATTTGAAACCTCCAGGTTATTCGTTCTATTCGTTCTTCCGATGCTCCTCGGGGACGCCGAGCTCCGTTAGTCTCTGCTGCATTTCAGAGTCCTTCCGTGTCTTAATCGAGGTTTTGATTGCGCCACGTGCCTCGAATGATGGCGTCACAAGGCCGGGAGCGAATCTCCCTCGCGATCACAGTTTCAACCGTGAACTCCTGATTTCCGTCGCAAATTTCCTTTCGAGACATCGCGTTTTTCTTCACGTTGTACCTGCCTATCTACTTGAGATTTGGCGGAATTGTTAACTATCTGGAATGGATTCAAGTTCCACATGCCGATCGCCCAGCGGCGGTTGTTCCTTGAAATCTCCTACCATGTGCTTCTTGCAGCAGTCCGGAACCTCGTCACGAATCAGATCCACAGCGTGTTTTGCCTTCGCGAGAAAGTCGGCTGTGGTCTCGACAATCAAGCGATGAGTGTGACCCTCCCAGGCTTGCAGTATCTTCTCATCGAGTTCGCTCGCCTGAATGTGAGACTCGATTCGGATCGGATTCTCATGGTTGTATCCTCCACCGGCGGTCGGCGTTCTCAATTGGATAACCGCAGAGTAACGGGCGAGTTCGGTTTCGCGATTCGTACCCACTTCCCGCCAAAACTGATCTTCCGAATCGGGCCAGTAGGCCAGTCCATCCAGAGTGCCACGATCGCAGAGGGCGACCGCAGATTGACGTTCTTCCATGACAAGCCGTTCCATCTCCCGTTGAACGTGATATATCGCTCGCTGCGCAGCTCTTCTTGCCGGGCCCGTATCTTTCCGCCAGAAGCCGCCGCCAAATATGATGCTCGCCGCCTCGGGCAAGACCGCGATGTGCTCGCAGAAATTTCGCCGTACGATTTCCAGCACAGCAGTTTTACCGGCGCCCGGACCTCCTGTAAGGACGACAAGTCGAGGCGGATGCGCCGTGTGCGGACATTGGCAGCGTACAGTCGTTCCTTTGCTCATGCAGCCTCCGCGACGTTACTCCACGACAAGGTTGAAGACGAGCCCTGTGGGTGAATCGGTAACGTGGTCCAGATTGTGGCAGTGGACCATCCAAACTCCCTGGTTGTCGGCTTCGAGAATGCCGTCATAACGTTCCCCGGCGTTGATCGGAACCGTATCCTTCTTATATGGCGCCTGCAGCTCGAATCCATCGGTCGCCACGATGGTCCAATGGAGGCCGTGAACATGCATGGGGTGGACCATATTGCCCGTGTTGACCATCCGGAATAGAACGCGTTCGCCGTAGCGGACGCGCAAATCGGGAATGGCGGGAGCCGTTTTGCCGTTTATCAGAAGGGTGCTTGCGGCGCTGCCGGCCATCCCGCCCATTCCGTCCCTTCCAGTCATTCCGCCGCCCATCATGCCTCCGTACTCACCGATGACCATGGAAACTTCACGGTCATATTTACGAGGCGCGTCTGCGGGAGGGTCAACAATCAACAGGCCGTAAAGCCCAAGCGAGATCTGGCTCCCGCTGTTCGCGTGTGGGTGGTACCAGTAGGTTCCAGGTGAAGGAGCCTGGAAGACATAGATAAAGGTTTGCCCGGGATACACCACGGGGCCTGTGACCCCAGGCACACCGTCCATGCCGTTTGGAACCGGCACCCCGTGCCAGTGAATCGTCGTTGAAACCGGCAAGTTGTTCACGAGCGTGATGCGAAAAACATCTCCAGCGTTGCCGCGAATTTCCGGGCCCGGCACTGTCTGGTTATACGAGTAGGCGAGGACGGTCCGCCCTGGGGCGATTTGCCACGGTGTAACCGACGCAACGAGCACAAATTGCCGTTCTTCACCACGCGCCGCCACGGCAAGCAGCAATATTGAACAACATGACAGAACGAACGCTCTCATCACAACCTCCTCGGGCCAGCCTGCAACAACACCGGGAGGTACCGATACAGGGCAAGCCTGTAATCACAAGGACTCGTGCTTTACCAATCAAAAGATGTGGGCCACATCTTCTCCCGCGATCTCAATTCGTGTGATGCGGTGGACCCCATTTTCTGTCGCCGTAAAGACTGTGGTTTTTTTCGCCTTTTTTGTCAGCGCCTCCAACTCGCACTGGATTTCTCCGGGATGAGCCACCGTGTATTCACCTATCGCATTGCGAGCGCCCTGGCGCTTTTGGTGTTCCTCCGCCGTCACTTGCGTGAAGTGAAGATAATGACCTGCCACTCTTCTCGGCTGAAGCGTGCCTTCGACGCGATGCTCTAGGTAGTATCGTCCCGGCTTTAGCGTTATATCGGCGACCCTGGTTTCAGTGGTGAATACGACGTCACCTTTCGGTCCCACCGCCATCGGCGTGGTCTTGTGTTGGTTCTGCGCGGCGATTAGAACGCCTGCACCCAACAGTAAACCCGCCACTACCGCGATCCATGTTGAAGCCCCAAGAATGTTTCTCATGGCTTTTCTCCCTGGCAGCGACGATTCGTCGCCAATCCAGGTTATGCAATCCTTGTGCCACCGCCCGAAGTGAAGGTTGCGACAATCCGTCGCAAGGCGCGCTCCGCCATGGCTGTGGACGACCGCCCGCCGCAGGTGCTATGCTCTGAGAAATTTTTAGAGGTGGCAACCCACTGAAGAGTCTGTGCTCCGTGCTCATCGCCGTGATTCTAATGCACCTGCAATGCGGGGGCTCGTGCGTGGCCACCCATTTCTATGCGGCATCGGATGTCGCGGCGCCTGCGAGTGCGAAGCCGGCGTGTCACGAAGGAGCCAACTCTCCGGTCAACGAGAAACCCTCGAATCATGACTCCGATTCGTGCGGTCAGGGGCCGGCAATCGAGTCCAAGGGCGGGCCGGCTGTCAAGTGCGCCTCGCTACTGACTGCTCTCCAATGGATTATTCCAGCCGTCCAGTTTCAATATGTCCCAGTGGAGGCATGGTTCAGTGCGGACATCCCTCTTCAAAGCTCGACGCCTCCAGGTGCGCTGAAACTCGTACTCCGAATTTGATCCCGTCCTGAAAGAACACGTCGCGTTTCTTCATTAAGACAATTTCGTTCAGGAGTTTCTTTCATGAGTGACAGGAGAAGTTTCATCGCGAAACTGGCATCGCTGGGAACAGGATTATTTATACTGCCCCGCGCGGGCGGAGCGCAGGAACAAGCGGAAACAGAGAACACGCCCAGCGGCGGCTTCGAGGCGCCGGATCTGCCCAAGCTTCCGTTTCAAGTGGTGGACGGCGTTAAGGAATTCCACCTCATATCGGAGGTCGTGCGAACAGAATTCCTCCCCGGAAAAGTGGTCGATGCGTGGGGTTACAACGGAAGCGTGCCAGGGCCGACCATCGAGGTGAACGAGGGCGACAGGGTGCGCGTGATGTTTCACAACAACCTGCCTGAAATGACCACCGTTCACTGGCACGGTCTGGAAATTCCGATGGACCAGGATGGCGTGCCCGGTCTCGGCCAGGACCCGGTTCCACCAGGCGGCGCGCACACGTACGAGTTCACGGTCCAACAGAACGGAACGTACTTCTACCACTCCCATTTCGCCATGCAGGAAATGATGGGGATGATCGGATTGTTCATCATCCATCCCAAAGACGCCCACAGGCCGCGAGTGGACCGCGACTTCGGCCTCGTTCTTCAGGAATGGGCGCTCCTCCCGAACAACACGGTACCCAACACGCTTTCGATGGAATTCAACTGGTTGACGATCAATGGTAAGGCAGGTCCCGCGACGACGCCGATGCTCGTGAAGCATGGCGAACGAGTCCGAATCCGCTTTGTGAATCTTGGCATGGACCACCATCCGATGCACCTCCATGGAAACCAGTTCCTTGTCACCGGCACGGAAAGTGGACGGATTCCCGAGTCGGCGTGGGTTCGGCAAAACACGGTGCTCGTCGGAGTGGCGCAGGCTCGCGACGTTGAATTCGAGGCGAAATATATCGGGGACTGGATGCTGCACTGCCATTTGCCCCATCACATGATGAACCAGATGGTGTCGATGGTCGGACCGATGTCGCACCTCGGCGCGGGCTCCCGCACGGGCCTTGGAATGGAAGAAGGTATGGGAATCGTCCGCCAGGGCAATGCTTTGGATGAGGATCTTGGTCCGGGCCTCGGGCGAGGCCTCGGCCTGGCGGCGGATCGCGAACGGCCTGCCTCGCCATTGGTCGGCGGCGCAGCTGGCCTGATGGCCGCGTCTGGCCCGCTCCAATCCGTATCGGCGCAGCCGCAAAACCCGCCATCAGCAGAACATGAAGGTCACGTCATGCCCGGCATGACCAGTGAAAACGCTCAGAAGGTCCCGGGATTTCCTCAGGACATGTGGATGCCGATGGACCAGGTAGTAGCCAACAAGCCGGAAGTGTTCGGCTTGCGGAAAGACTGGACGGGTTCCATGATGGGAATGATGACCCTCGTACGCGTTCTGCCTCATGATCTCTACGACAAGATCATGGAAATGAAAAAGAGCAAGGAGGCTGGGCAGTGAATCGTCTATCACCAACCATCGGGCCGGCTGCTTTCCTGATACTTCTGGCTATGCCGTTTTCGGTTTCTGCCGCTCAGAATTCTCCTGGAGTCCAGGTCCCTGCCGGCGCCGCCCTTCGCCTCGAAGACATCGAAAGGATCGCGCTCGAAAAGAATCCCACGCTGGCGCAGGCTGAAGCGGCGATTCAGTCGGCCCGGGGCAGGCGCCGTCAAGCAGGCGCTTACCCGAACCCAACCGTCGCGGTTACGGGTGACGAAATCAGCAACGGTCCCGTCATCAATGGCGGTGAGTACGGTCTCATCGTCCAGCAGGACATTGTGCTTGGGGGAAAGCTGGCGCTGAACAAGAGAATAGCGGAACAGGAAATCATCAAGGCGGAAGCGCAGGCGGAAGCGCAAAAACTCAGAGTTCTGAATACAGTCCGCGCACTGTTCTATCAGGCGTTGGCTGTTCAACGGAAATTGGAAGTACGCACAAGGCTCGCGGCTCTTGTTGAGGAGGCCGTTGTCACGTCGGGCCAACTGCGTAATGTGGGTCAGGCGGACTTGCCGGACGTGCTGGAAATCGAGATCGAGCAGCAGCGCGCCGAATTAGCCGTGATCGCAGCCCGGAATGAGCAACAGCAGGTTTGGAGTCAACTTGCGTCCGCCGCCGGCGATGGCTCTCTCGAAATGCAGCCTCTCGCCGGCGACCTTGAGCAGATTCCCGTACTCGACCTGGGATCTGCCATGGCGGCCCTTCTGCGCGATAGTCCTGAAGTAAAGGCGGCAAACGCCGATATTGTCAGAGCCGAATATGCGGTAAGACGAGCGCAGCGGCAATCCATTCCCAATCTCCAGATCCAGGCGGGCGCACACTATAACCGCGAGCGCCTTGAACCCGGCCCGCGCGCCATCGGCAGACAGGGGTCGTTCGCCATTGGAGTCGAAATTCCCCTGTTCAACCGCAATCAGGGGAACGTTGAGGCCGCCCGCGGCAACCTCACGCGGGCGCAACGGGAAATTGAGCGGGTACAGTTGTCACTGCGGAGCCGCCTGGCTGCCGCATTCCGAAATTACCAGGACACGCGAAACATCGTTGAGCGATACCGTAATGAAATGTTGCCTCGCGCAAGGCGCGCCTACGATCTTTATCTGGCAGGTTTCCGCCAGATGGCCGCCGCGTATCCGCAGGCGCTCATCGCTCAACGAACGTTGCTGCAGCTTCAGGAAGACTATGACAACGCGTTGATCGGCATGTGGCGTCGAGCCGTAGACATTCAGAGTTTGCTCCTGCAGGGCGGTTTGAGCGCGCCTGGACTTGGTTCTGAAAATCCCTCCACGGACAGTGTTAATCTGGAGATCGAGGAGACATCATGAGATTCAATCGAAGCGCCGGTATCGCTCTATGCGCCGCTTTCCTTGGTACTGGATCGCTCACAGCCCTCCACGACGGTGATCATGGGGAGGGCCCAACGGATAGAACCTTCAAAGTCAGCAAGACCGGCGAAGTGAGCATCGGAACCGACGTCAAGATTGGGAATCAGCTTGTCAGACGCGGCAAATACATGCTGATTCACCGGCCGGAGGATGACAGGCACATGTTTGTCCTTGCCGAAGTGGACAAGAAGAAGGCTGCATCTCAACTTTCCATGATCGAGTTTGCCGGCCGCTTTTTGTCAACTTCTGAGCAGGTTAAGAATTCGACGTTCCTCGCCAAGCAGCAGCGGGACCGCAGCTATGAAGTTGTGAAAATCCAGATTGCAGGAGAGAACGGCGATCACGTATTTACAACCAACGTTGGAGGGAACAATGCAAACTCGTCAACCAGGGATTAGTTGCCTTTTAGTCGTTGCCGCGCTGGTGCTCGCGTCCTCGGCCTTCGGCCACGTTCGCATCTCCCCAACCGAAGCTGCAACGGGGGCTACGGAACGTTACAGTATGCGGGTTCCGACCGAGAGGCAGTCGCCGACAGTTCGGCTGGAGATCGAGTTTCCGGTTGCGGTAAGTGTGATCTCGCTCGAGGCCTCGCCTGGCTGGAGGATCGATCAGAAGAAAGACACGCAGGGCAGGATAACAGGAGCTGTGTGGAGCGGAGGATCAATCCCATTCGCGGAATATAGGGACTTCTATTTCGAAGCCAGGAATCCGGCGATGGAAATGAAGCTTGAATGGAAAGTAATCCAGATCTATGAGGACGGCACGCGCTCGGAATGGACGGGACCGGAAAGTTCAAGGGCGCCCGGTCCGGTGACGATGGTAAAGAAGAAAGGATAGCCTATGGCCGCTAGGACCAGGGTTGCACTAGCGAGCGTCATCACTATAATAGCGGGCATCCTGATTGCGGGCTGGCTGATCATAGGCCGTGGATTCAGCGCGCGCGAAGAGCCCACCGCAATCGAGACTTTTGTGGCGCGCCGTGTCCGAAGCCTGGCAATTCCCAGAATCGCGAAGGAGATGCAGAATCCCGTTGCAGCCACCGAAGAAGTTGTGGCCGAGGCAATGGCTCATTTCGCGGACCACTGCGCCTATTGTCACGCTAACGACGGCAGCGGGGACACCTCCATCGGAAAGGGGCTCTACCCAAAGCCACCGGATATGCGTCATCCTGATACGCAGGAAATGACGGATGGAGAACTGTTCTACGTCATTCACAATGGAATCCGTTTGACCGGCATGCCCGCTTTTGGCGTGGGAACCGCCGGAGATCCGGATCTCGACAGTTGGAAGCTCGTGCATTTTATCCGGCGTCTGCCGAATATCAGTCCCGAAGAGCTGGAGAAAATGAAGAGCATGAATCCGAAAAGTGCTCACGAGTTGGAGGAAGAAGAAGCAATACGCAGATTTCTGGAGGGTGACGACAGCCCGCTGCCGGCGCCCGGGCACACACACGACTGACTTTAATCCAGGGAGAAAACACAATGTTCAGACATTTCATCGCTTGCTCACTGACGATCCTCACATCAAGCGTCCTGCTCTTGGCGCATGGTGATGCCACGCACATCATGGGGACGATTACCGCCGTTCAGGGAGATCACGTCACGATAAAACAACAAGACGGCAAATCCGTCATGGTCATGATGGGAAAGACAACGAAATACCTGAAAGCCGAAAAAACAGCCACCGGCGCGGAACTGAAGGTCGGAACTCGCGTTGTGATCGACGCGAAGATGGACGAGAAGATGAAAATGTTTGCGGCGGAAGAGGTGAGGATTGGCGTAGCTGCGCGTCCGGCCGCGGACGGTAAAGCCACGGCGGCGGCGCCGGCTGACAGGCACGCGGGCCATGAGTAGAGACGGAGCGCTGATAGTCAGGCGCTAGCCGATGGAAAACGGCATCGGGGTGAAGCAGAGGATAAGCATAGCCAGCGCGATCCAGCCCAGCCAGACATGGCGGCGGCTGAGAGGCGCGGAATCATCCATCGTTACCGGATGGCGCAGTCCGATGAACAGGAGGATCGCCGTCCAGAGTAACCAGCCTTGCCAATAGAAGATGCCGAGCGGCACCAGAGTGAACAGGAATCCCTGGGAGACTCGTTTGTGGAAACGGCCGAACAGCGCATAAGCGATGTGGCCTCCGTCGAGTTGGCCGACAGGCAAGAGATTCATAGCTGTCGCGAAAAATCCAAACCATGCCGCCAGGCCGATTGGATGAATCATCAGATCCATACCCTCCGGTGGAGTCATGCCCATGACGGCGGCGATGAGTTTAAAAATCAGCGGTTCTCCCAATGTAAAAAACCCTTCAGTGCCGTCGAGCACCTGCATTCGGGAGAGGGGCATTGCGATGACGAGCGCGGGAATGGCCAGAACAAATCCGGCTATGGGGCCGGCGACACCGACATCGAGCAGGGCCGAGCGATGATGGATTGGCGACCGGATCCTAATGAATGCTCCCATGGTTCCGATGATGCTCGGAAATGGAATGAAGTACGGCAAGCTGGCCGAGATCCCGTAGTATCGGCATGCAAGGTAATGCCCCATCTCATGCGCCAGTAGAATGGTCATGATGGCCAGGCAGAAGGGAAGACCTGCCAGCAGCAGCGAAGGTGAACGGAGGATTTCTCCGAATAGGCCGCCCGCGCGGTTGCCGATTGTGTTGGTAAACGCGTCCATCTGAACGGCTCCAACGACGAGCGTGCTCAGGCAGGTGACGAGAAACAAAACGACGTTCAGCCACGGGAACCGTTCGGGGCGCTCTTCGAGGAATACGGTGTCGGCGATTTGCGCCAGCTCCGATGGAACGTCATCGCGTTGGCGAGGGGCGCCATCCAACGGCTCAAAACTACTACTCATGAAACGATTTACGGCTTATCTAAAGCGACTGCAAGTCTTTACCGGGTTTGAATCGAACGGCTTTGCCGGGGGGAATGTTCACTTCGGAGCCAGTCCGCGGATTGCGGCCGATGCCGGTCTTTCGAGGCTTTACCGAAAACACGCCGAACCCGCGCAACTCAATACGATCATTGGCCTTCAGGGCATCTTTCATGCTGTTGAAGATGGTATCGACCGCTTGTTCCGCTTTCGTCTTGCTCACACCCGTCCGCTCGACGATCTGGTTCACAAGATCGAGTTTGATCACTGAAAATCCTCCTCTATCTCTTTTGTAACCAATACTTTTTACCATCCAACAGGGACCTGAAGCAATGCCAATTAAAGCCGACTCATGGATTCGCAGAATGGCCGAACAAAACAGGATGATCGATCCCTTCAGCGCCGGCCAGGTTGCAAAGGGCACAATCTCTTACGGCCTGTCGTCCTATGGCTACGATTTGCGGTTGGCCGATGAATACAAAATTTTTGTTCCACCTCCGGATGTCACCATCAATCCGAAGGACATACCGCCGGAGTACTACCGCGATCATCGGGGCCCGTTCTGCGATATCCCGCCTAATAGCTATGTGTTAGGGCGAACCCTGGAGTTCCTTCGAATACCTCGCGATGTGCTCACACTCTGTGTGGGGAAGTCCACTTACGCGCGCGCCGGTGTTCTGGTGAACGTCACGCCGTTCGAACCGGAATGGGAAGGGTTTGTCACCGTATCCATTGCGAACACGACAGCCAGGCCGGTCCGCGTTTTCTCAAACGAAGGATTGTGCCAGGTGCTTTTTTTTCAGTCGGATGAGCCCTGCGCGATTTCTTATAAGGATAGAAAAGGAAAGTATCAGGATCAGACGAAGATCGAAGGACCGAAGACGTAAGGCGTTGCCCGCCTACATGGCCAGGCCGCCATCCAGTTGCAGGACCTGCCCGGTCATGTAGCTTGCCTTCGGAGAAAGCATGAACAACGCGACCTGCGCCATCTCTTCGGCTTTGCCGAAACGGCCGAGCGGAATCTGTTCCAGCGCCTTTGCCCGATATTGCTCATTGAGGACTGAGGTCATATCGGTTTCCACAAAACCGAGGGCAAGTGCGTTAACCGTTATGTTGGCCTTGGCAAGTTCTTTGGCAAGGGCCTTCGTGAATCCGATCATCCCCGCCTTTGACGACGAGTAATTGGTCTGGCCCGCCATTCCAACAATTCCGCTGATCGACGTAATGTTAAGGATGGTGCCGGACCTTTGCCGCAGCATCGCGCTGACAACCGGCTTGGTGATGTTGAAGATGCCCTTGAGATTGGTATCGATCACATCGTCCCAGTCTTTTTCACTCATCATCGCGATAAGTTTGTCGCGCGTGATGCCCGCGTTATTTACCAGAATGTCGATGCGGCCGAAGCGCTCTTTGACCTGTTTCACGAGGTCTTTGGCCTGGGCGAAGTTCGTAACGTCTGCCTGAAAGCCGATAACTGTATTGCCATTCGCCACTTCGTCGGCCTGCGCCTTATTCTGCGCGTACGTGAACGCTACGTTGGCGCCCTCGCCAGCCAGCGCCTGCACGATGGCCCGCCCGATGCCGCGGCTTCCACCAGTAACAATTGCAACCTTACCTTCGAACAACATTTGCGTGATTGTAACCTACGGGGAGAGATTCTCGCTAAGTTGGCTCATCTCTGTTCTGGGTGACGGACCGGACGGCAAATTCGAACATGGTGTACAGCAGCAGCGCAAGGGCGACGTACTCAAGTTGCGTGGGATTCCAGACGAACTCAATGAATGATTTGCGGGCCCTCAGTTCCGCCGCCCGCCAGGAGGACATCGCGGCTCCAAACTCGTCTTCGTCACGGTCGGGTTTGCCGTCGCGGTCGTCGTCGATGCTGACGATGTATGGCCCGCCGCCTCGCTCGTCGATCCACTGATCCCATTTTCGATCGAGGTCGCGATCGTAGAATATTCTCCACGGCCTTCCATTGCGCGTGTATTTCGCAACCACGCCGAGGCCCGGCGACTCCTTGCGCCATTCCTGCACCGGCGAACCGTATCCGAGGTAATAGGCCGAGAGCAGGAGAACCAGCAAAACCGCGGTTCGCAGCGGAAGTGTAATGAGATCCAGGCGGTCAATCCTCCGCATGATCGCCGCAGAATACCACGCGGCTTGTCCTCGGCCGAAGGCTCGTGCCATGCTGCAAGCAGGGGAACTGTGAAAGAGACGCTGAAGAGGTGGATTCCACGCCCGCTGCATCCTCCGTTACGCCGGCTGCGCGCGGCCTTCCGCGCGCTGTTCGGCAGGTATTTCGCTTATAACACGCGAGTGGATGCGGAACTCGAATCATTTACGAACTGCGCGAACGTGCAGGATCTGCCGCCGATCTCGCGTTACTGGTCCGATAAATATCTTATCCCCATGCTCGAACCTTTCGGCTTCACGAATGCAATCGAGTTCTTTCGAATACGGATTGCGGAGATTTGCCGCGCCCATCCGTCTGAGACTGTGGCGATTGCCAGCGTTGGAGCGGGAGAGTGCGCCCCCGACATCAACATTGCGGAATGGCTGCTCGAAGTTGGAATTCGGAACTTTTCCTTCGAGTGTTTGGATCTCAATCCGGAATTGTTGCTGCGGGCGAAGGCCGCCGCGGAGGCAAAAGGGGTTGCCGGTCACTTTACGTTCAAGGCTTTCGACATCAACCGCTGGAAGCCGGCGCATGACTACCGG
Source organism: Candidatus Sulfopaludibacter sp. SbA3 (assembly GCA_945865815.1). GTDB lineage: Bacteria > Acidobacteriota > Terriglobia > 20CM-2-55-15 > 20CM-2-55-15 > CAMBFR01. Next base: position 24,469 of record CAMBFR010000024.1, on the reverse strand, counting down.
GTGATTCTCGCATTCCAGTCCCTTCATCACGTTCTTGAACTCGAGGCTCTCTTTGTCCGGATTCAAGCCGCGCTGCATCCGGAGGGGCTCTTCATGACCGACGACATGATCGGCCGGAATGGGCATCAGCGGTGGCCTGAAGCACTGCGGCTTGTGCAGGAACTATGGAAGGAACTGCCGGACAAGTACAAATACAACCATAGCCTGAAGCGATTCGAGAAGGAGTACGAGAACTGGGATTGCGCAATTACGGGATTCGAGGGAATCCGGGCTCAAGACGTCCTTCCGCTGTTGAAAACCTATTTTCACTTCGACACGTTCGTGGTTTTCGGCAATGTTATCGATATTTTTATCGATCGCGCGTTTGGTCACAATTTCAATCCGGAGAACGAATGGGATCGCGCATTCATTGATCGGGTCCATGCGATCGATGTTGCCGGGATCGAGAGCGGCCGGTTGAAACCGACTCATATCATGGCAGCGATGTCGAAGAGACCGGTGGCCAGGACAAGAGTCCACAAACACCTGACGCCGGAGTTCTGCGTCAGGACAAGCCGGGAGGCGGTTTGAAGAATATGCTGTGTGCTCCGCAGTTCAGGCAGCTGTAGGTTGGTATGCCCATCGACTGTTTTACGCGTCCTCTTTCCTTTAACTCGATCGCTCCCTGTCCGGCCCCGCAGTTTCCACAGACATTGAAGTAAGAAGGTGGCAGCGCCGGCAATTCGACGTCTCCGCGCGCGAATACAAAGCCCCATCCGTAGCGGCTGGTGCGCAGTCCGGTGTACCTGTCGAGCGTCCGTGTGAGGACGTTGACAGCCTGTTTGATCACGGACCTTCTTACATAGACGAAGCCGCTGAACAGGTCAATCACCTGGATCACCCGCAACCCGGACAGACTCTCCACTTCGCGGATAAGGACATCGCGCGTGAACCGGTTTACGTGGCCTCCACCGTTGAATAAAAACCGATAAAGCGTATCGTCGAAGCCATGGCCATCGGGCACCGAGACCCAGAGCATTCCATGCGGCTTGAGAACCCGGCCAATTTCGGCGAGAACGAGTGTGTAGTCCTGGAAGTGCTCCATCGTATGATTACAGACCACGGCGTCCACGGAACCGGCGGCGATCGGCAGATTGGAAGACGTTGCAAGGACGTACTGGAATCGCGGACTGCTGCGATCAATCTGCGCCGCGTTCAGTACGACATCAACAGCGAGCACGCGGCACTCGTAATTGGAGTATCTGAAGCTGGATCCGCCGCAGCCAAGATCAAGTACGATGTTTGCCGGACCGAGAGATCGTAGAATGTTTTCCATTCAGCGCCTGGACCTTAAGACTCTAAGATGATCGACAAAATCATATCCGGTCTCCGCGGCCACCAGTTCTGTTCCATGGACTCCGCGCGTACCGTAACCCTGGACGAACGCGAATCCATTATCAGCAAAATTCGGGAGCTTGGCCCCTGGTTTCATAATTGCCAGGTCGCCGCCGACATCTGGACAAATCCGGATGGGCAGGGCCCCAGCCCCGGTTATCCCGATTCCCGATGGCCTTCCGGCTTCGCTCTCGAACAGAGCGCCTTTTCCAACGAGCCGGGAATTCTCGTGCGTTGCGGTGTGGGATCATAGGCCATGGAACGACTCGAGCGGCAAATTCGATTCATCGTCGAAATCGACAAGCTGAAGAGTGTCCTCAGGCGCACCTACCTCATTGACTCGAACCGCAACGAGAACACCGCGGAACACAGCTGGCATCTCGCCATGATGGCGGTTCTGCTGGCCGAGTATTCGAATGAGCCGGTGGACGTTTCGCGAGTGATCAGGATGGTTCTTATCCACGACATTGTCGAGATCGATGCCGGCGATACTTTCGTGTACGACAGCGCCGCAATGGTGGGAAAGGAAGAGCGCGAGCGCGCCGCCGCGGACCGCCTGTTTGCGATCCTGCCTGCCGACCAGGGCGCGGAGTTGCGCCTGCTCTGGGATGAATTCGAGAGGCGTGACACGCCGGAAGCAAAGTTCGCATACGCGCTCGATCGCCTGGTTCCGCAACTTCACAACTACCACACCAACGGCGGGTCGTGGAAGGAACACGGGATCAGCAAGGACCTCGTCATAGCCCGGAATACCGCCATGAGCGAGGGCTCCGCCAAGTTGTGGGAATGGACTCGGGCGCTGCTGGAAGACGCGGCCGGTAAAGGGTTTTTCAAGAGTCTGTAGAGGCGCCCGGAGGGCAGAATATTAGTTCAACTTTCAAATCAGCGGCGCGTCAGCAGCAAAGCCTGCTGACGCCCCTCGAAAAAAAGGCTCTCCGATGGCTGGCCGAACGCATGCCCGCGCGGGTCAATTCCGACCACTTAACCGCGCTCGGTTTTCTCGGCATGGCCGCCGCCGGCATTTCCTATTATTTCGCTCAATTGACGCCATGGGCGTTTGCCGCCGCGACCGTGTGCCTGGCCATCAACTGGTTCGGCGACAGCCTGGACGGCACGGTTGCGCGCCTCCGCGACAGGCAACGGCCGCGCTACGGCTTCTACATTGATCATGTAGCCGATGCCGTCGGGGCCCTGTTCCTGATCGGCGGCCTTGGCCTTTCCGGCTACATGACCGGGACCGTCGCGATGGCCCTGATAATCGCGTACTTTCTCCTTTCCATCGAGCTCTACCTCGCCACCTACGCCACCGGCGTATTCCACTTGTCGTTCGGCATCTGGGGGCCAACAGAGCTTCGCGTCGTTCTTGCCATTGGGAACATCGCGCTGATGTTCAGAAGCACCGCTACCATTGCCGGCACGCGATATCTTCTGTGCGACGTGGGCGCGGTGGTGGCGATTGTGGGCATCACGGCAGTGTTCATCGTGTCCGTGATCCGCAATACGGTCAGGCTCTATCGCGAGGAGAGGCTTCCGTGAATCTCGCGCTGCTGTACTGGCTGAAGGTCGACATGGCGAACGTTCTCGCCATCGGGGCGTGTTCGCTTGTAAACTTTTTTGCCAGTGACCGGATCGTGTTCCGGGTTTCAGGGAGATTTACGTTATGAAATCGATTGCTGAAGAACTTGAATCCGTATTGAAAGTCTCAGACCGCCTGCGCGCGATTGATGAAAACAATGCCTCCCTGCGCCCGGGCCCTGGAAAATGGTCGAAGAAGGAAATTCTCGGACACCTCATCGACTCCGCGGCAAATAATCACCAGCGATTCGTAAGACTGCAATTGGGCCAGCGGCTGGAATTGCCCGGCTACGAGCAGGACGGCTGGGTGAGCGTTCAGCATTATCAGGACCGGGCCTGGCCGGACGTGGTTGGGATGTGGGAAACCTACAACCGCCACCTGGCCTTTGTTATCCGGCACGTCGATCCCAAATGCCTGAAAAACAAGTGGCGGGCCCCCGATGGACAGGATGTCGACCTGGAGTTCATCATGGCCGACTACGTGGTGCATATGCGCCATCATCTGGATCAGATTGTTTAGCCGTTTTTTAGCCCGGCGATCGGTCCCAAACCGTGTCTTTCCTGCTAGAATGACCTGTCTTACACCACGCGCGGAGGATGACGGCGGGACAGCAAAGCTTGAATAACGGCACACCCTACCCAGGCTTAGAGTCTCAACACGCAGTATGAAAACACCCCAGACGAGATATACCGGAGCGCCTGCCGACCTCCGGTTGGGTATCCCCGGCTTTGCTTACGCCGATCTCTATAAATCCGACAGGCTTAAGGAACTTCTCGACATCTTTGATTGCGAGGTCGCCGCGGCGAATCCGGAGCTGTTTGCCGCATGGGAGGCTTACCGCCGCAACCCGGCTGGCCCCCACAGCGCCATTGAAATTTCGGCATTGCTTGTGGCGATGGCGGCGCACGTCAGCCAGTTTGTTGTCCGGTTGTTCGCTGTCGAGAAAGAAGCCGGGCAACTCGCCGCCTTGACTGCCGACCAGAATCCGGTCTTTCGGTTCAAGATCGATTTCGTCAGGCGCCGCGTCATTTCTTCGCTGAAGAAAATCCGTCCGGCCGAGGATTCCGTAGCTCTGGAAGCGCAGGTCCAGCGTCTCCGGGCCGCCGCCGCAGAAGGAGCGGAGCCGGTTCGCGATCCTGAGCTCGCTACCGCCGTCGCCGCCGTAAAACTGCTCGATGCCGAGCGTGCTCTCGGCGATAAGGGCACCGATCTCGAGCGCGAGCGCGTGTCCGGTTTTCTGAACAGCCTTGGCGGGGCTTCGCTCGAAAATGTGACCGGCTGGATTGAGACTCTCAAACAGTGGGTTGCGCCGCGGCTTCACGATCCCGCGTTCAGGCACTGGGCAAGCTTCCGGTTTCCCGAGTCCATTGAACATTTCAATCTTGTTCAGATGCAGCGCCCAAGTCCCAGTCTGCCCGAATCTTTGATCGGCCCCGATGGGCGATTAAGGCGCCGTGACGGGTTCGCTCTTACCGATGCCCGCATGAGTCCGCGCGAGGTTCTCAGCGAAATTCACTACTGCATTCTCTGCCATGAGCGCGACAAGGATACGTGCACGAAAGGGATCAAAGACGCCGAGGGCAAGATCGTCATAAACCCTCTCGACATTCCCCTGGATGGCTGCCCACTCGACGAAAAGATTTCTGAAATGCACTTCCTGCGCAAGAACGGCGATGCCGTCGGCGCGCTGGCTCTGGTGATGATCAGCAATCCGATGTGTCCAGGCACCGGACATCGCATCTGCAACGACTGCATGAAGGCGTGCATCTATCAGAAACAGGAACCGGTGAATATTCCGCAAATCGAAACGGGCGTCCTCACCGATACATTGAATCTGCCGTGGGGTATCGAAATCTACGGCCTGCTGACCCGCTGGAATCCGTTGAATATCGCGCGTTCGTTTCCGCTGCCATACAACGGGAAGAACGTCCTGGTCGTGGGCATGGGGCCGGCGGGATACACGCTGGCCCACTATCTGCTCAACGAAGGATTTGGTGTCGTGGGCGTGGATGGCCTCAAGATCGAACCCCTCGACGAACAGCTCACCGGAAGTCCGGGCACGGCTCCCCAGCCGATCCGGTCGTGGCCGGATTTCTATCGTCCTCTGGATGAACGTATCCTGGAGGGATTCGGCGGCGTGTCCGAATACGGAATCACCGTTCGCTGGGACAAGAATTTCCTTACCCTCCTCCACCTCACGCTGGCCCGCCGCGACCTTCTTCGAATGTACGGGGGAGTCCGGTTCGGCGGCACGTTGACCATAGACGATGCGTGGGAACGGGGTTTTGACCACATTGCCATTGCGGCCGGTGCAGGCCGTCCCACGATCATCGACATAAAGAACAATCTTGCCTGTGGCATTCGTAAAGCCTCGGATTTTCTGATGGCCCTGCAGTTGACCGGCGCCTTTAAACGGTCCGCGCTTGCGAATCTCCAGGTGAGGCTGCCCGCCCTTGTAATCGGCGGCGGCCTCACTGCCATCGACACGGCCACAGAGCTTTTCGCGTATTACCCCGTGCAGGTCGAGAAGACCCTGGAGCGATACGAGCGGCTCACCGAGCAAATGGGCCAGGATGCGCTCCTTGCGTGCTTCGACAAGCAGGAAAGCGAAATCCTGCGAGAGTTTCTCGCTCATGGCGCTGCCGTCAGAGCCGAACGCGCCCGCGCTACGGCCGCCGGGGAGAATCCGAATTTCGTGCCATTGGTACGGGCGTGGGGCGGAGTTTCAATCGTTTATCGCAAGCGGCTGGTCGATTCGCCCGCGTATCGTTTGAACCATGAGGAAGTGATCAAGGCTCTGGAGGAAGGAATCTCCTTTATCGAGGGTTTGTCCCCCGAGGAGGCCATCGTCGATGACTTCAATCATGTTCAGGCGCTGCGCTTCAAGGGTAAGGATCGCGTTCTTGACCTGCCTGCCCGCGCGGTGATGGTGGCTGCAGGAACGACACCGAACATTACGTACGAGAAAGAACACGCAGGCACGTTCCAGCTCGATAAGAGGAAGAAATTTTTTGCTCCACATTGCGCGCGCCCCAATGGCGACGGCACATTTTCGCTTGAACCGGTAGCCGAGGGAGCCCGCGGCGGCTGCCTTACTTCGTATGCTAAAGACGGCCGGTTTATCAGTTACTACGGTGACAATCATCCGGTCTATGCGGGCAACGTGGTCAAGGCCATGGCGTCTGCCCGGGACTTCTATCCTCATGTGGTCGCGCTCTTTCAAGACGAGATTTCCGCGCTCGATGAAGACGGGCAGCAGGAACGTGATCTTGGTTGGAGAGACTTCACGGCCAGGCTCGATGACGAACTGGTTGCGCGGGTCGAAGAGGTTCGAAGGCTGACGGCAACCATTGTGGAAGTAATCGTCAGGGCTCCTGCCGCGGCGCGGCGATTTCGGCCAGGACAGTTCTACCGGCTTCAGAACTACGAAACCCACGCCCGGAGCGCGAATGGCACGCGGCTGCTGATGGAAGGCATAGCGCTGACCGGCGCATGGGTTGATCGGGAAAAGGGCCTGCTGTCGCTGATTGCGCTCGAACTCGGGGTTTCGTCGCGCTTGTGCGCCCATCTGCGTCCAGGAGAGCCCGTCGTTGTTATGGGTCCTACGGGCGCGCCAACGGAAATCGAACCATCGGAGAATGTGCTGCTCGCCGGAGGCGGGCTGGGAAACGCGGTCCTCTTTTCGATAGCCAAGGAGATGCGCGAAAAGGGGAATCGCGTCATCTACTTCGCCGGATACAAGAAAGGCGAGGATCTTTTCAAACGGGAGGATATCGAGGCCGCAACAGATCAGGTCATCTGGAGCACGGATATGGGCGCGGCAATCGAGCCCCAGCGTCCGCAGGATCATCACTTCCGGGGGAATATCGTCCAGGCGATGGTGACATACGGCCGCGGAGAACTGGGCGAGCCGCTGGTTCCGCTGTCGGGAGTGAATCGCATTATCGCGATCGGGTCCGACCGGATGATGGCGGCGGTGAAAGACGCGCGCCACGGCGTGCTACAGCCGCTATTGCAGCCCGGTCACGTGGCGATCGCCAGTATCAACTCTCCAATGCAGTGCATGATGAAGGAAGTGTGCGCGCAGTGCCTGCAGAGGCACATCGATCCCGCGACCGGAAAAGAAACGATCATCTTTTCCTGCCTAAACCAGGATCAGCTCATGGACCACGTCGATTTCCGGAACCTGAACACACGTCTTCGCCAGAATACGGTTCAGGAAAAACTATCCAATCTTTGGCTGGATTACCTGCTTCAAAAAAATGGGGCCTGACGGGTGAATTCCCTTTTTCAAATGAGAAAAAAGGAATTCACCCGTCAGGCCCCATTTTTTCTGTCCGCGAATCTACTTTAAAGCTGGCGCGCAGAACTTGCTGAACGCGTCTGTCAGGTCCTTCGCGATTTCGGGCGCCTCGCGGCCTTCGATCTGATGCCGCTGCAGCATGTAAACAATCTCGCCGTTCTGCAACAGCCCGACGGCGGGCGAAGATGGTGGATATCCTTTGAAATAACCCCGGGCGCGCTCCGTCGCTTCGATGTCGCCGCCGGCAAATACGGTCACTACTTTGTCCGGGACAATGGCATTTTTCAGAGCCATCGCGACGCCTGGCCGGGCTCGTCCTGCTGCGCACCCGCATACGGAGTTCACGATGACCATCACCGTGCCTTTCGTATTGCTGACTACAGCATCAAGCGCTTCGGGTGTCCGGGTTTCTTCGACACCCAGGCGGGTTAATTCATCACGCATCGGTTGAATAAGAAAATCAGGGTATGGCATGTGGGAATTCTATCACGCTAATTGGGTACTGGGGCTGTGTAGCCCGCGCGAGTGCGAACTTCCAGTGGCCGGCCTCGATTGTCGACGGCAGTGATTTTGACATTTCGGAAGGAACCGTCGTGGCTGCCGTTGTTTGAGGCGAATGCGATGGTGTACTGACCCCGAAGGTCACCGGCAATATCGCGCCACACTTCGTGCAAAGCCACAGAACGAGTCGGAAAGTAGGCGCGCCCTCCAGTCGATCTTGCCAGGTCCCGCAACACTTCGGGCTGCCGGTTCCTCTCATTACGATCGTAGAGGCCAATGGCGTAGATGGTGGCGCTCGATTGAGCCGCCGTCCGTCTGATTTCATCCAGTGTGGTAAGGCTTGCGTTGTCGCCGCCATCGCTGAGAACGACAAGAGCCTTTCGCTGCCGGGTTCCCTTTTCAAGGTGTTTCAGCCCTGCCTGGACGGCGTCATAAAGTGCGGTGGTCCCTTCGGCCCCGGTCGTAAGCAGGGAAGTGCGAAGCTGCTGGACACTGCTGGTAAATGGCATTGACGCCGGCAGCCCGAACCACGTGCGCCGGTTGAAATTGACGATGAAAACCTCGTCTTGAGGGTGAACCGCCGCCACAAAGGCGTTTGCGGCTTTCACCGTTTCTGCACGCTTTTTGACCATGCTTCCACTGTTGTCGATGACGAGACCCACTGTGGCGGGGCTGTCTTCAGGCTCGAAAATCCGGATCTGTTGTTCCGCGCCGTCTTCGAGGATTCGAAAGTTGTTCGGAGTCAGGCCGGGGACAGGCCTGCCGCTTCTGTCGGTAACGGAGAGATTGAAGACCGCAAGGTCCACATCGACGGAAAGCGTGAACTGGAACAACAACGCCAACAGCAGAAAGCAGTTCATTGGAACCATCCCGGGTCAGGACCGGTATGATAGCGGATATCTCGAAGTGAGGGTCAATTTATGTGGATGAAAGCTGTTTTTCAATTGGTGATCCTGACGATGATCTGCCTACCAGCCGCCGCAGCGTCGCAGGGGCAGCAGGGCCAGCAGGGCCAGCAGCGAACGCTGACGTTGAATGATGCAATACGGGCAGCTCTCGAAAGCAATGCGGATGTCGGCATCGCCGAAGAAGTCCGGATCCAGGCGTCCTCACGGGTCAAAGAACAGTACTCGGTGTTGCTTCCGAATGTCGGCGGCTCCGTGGGTTTCACCAACCAGACGATCAATCTTGGATCGCGCGGACTGGATTTCCCGGGCATTCCACACATGGGCGGGCCATTCAGCAATCTGGATGCGCGATTTGTTTACTCCCAGCCCGTACTGGATCTCACGCTTATTCGCCGATATCGGTCAGCGCGGGAATCGGCCGGATCATCGGAGTCGGACACACTGGCTGTCAGAAATCGTGTCGCAGCAATGGTAGCAACACTGTACTTCGGCGTTCAGCGCGCGCGTGCGAGAGAGGAGTCGGTGACCGCGCAGATCGCCCTGGACGAGACGCTGCTCAAACTGGCGAATGATCGAAGAGAGGCCGGCGTGGGTACGGGTCTCGATGTTACGCGCGCCCAGGCGCGGCTTGCGACCGACCAGTATGAACTGGTGGAATCCCGCGATCAGGCGCGGACCTCGGAGCTGCGATTGTTGCGCGCTATTGGCGACAGCCTTGATGTTCGCGTTGAGTTGACGGATCCGCTGGCCTCCGGCGTCTTCGAGGCTTCACCCGCCGCTGAGGCTGTCGCAACGGCATTTCGAAACCGGCCGGAGCTGCGGTCGGAGGAAAGTCGGCTGGCCGCGGCCCGGCTTACACTAGGCGCTGCGCATGCCGAGGCGCTGCCGAGTATTCGGGCATTTGCGGACTACGGCAATAGCGGTAACCGAAGCGTCTTCATTCCCACCCGAACCGTGGGAATCCAGGTGAATGTGCCGCTTTTCGAGGGAGGCCGGCGCGCCGCTCATCGCGAGACGGCGCAGAGTCAACTTCGTCAGGCCGAGATTCGAGCCAAGGATGTTCGCGATCAGATTGAAGTCGACGTCAGAGTCGCCGTTGAAGCCTTCGCATCCGCCCGGGAGTTGCTGCGCGCTTCCGAGCAGTCGCTGAGGCTGGCCGAAGAGGAACTGGCGCTATCTCGTCTGCGATTCGAGGCCCAGGTCACAACACAGGTCGATGTGATCAGCGCTCAGGCCGCCCTCGCCGCCGCCCGATTTCGCCATGTCAATGCGCTGTTTGGCGTGAGGAGCGCCGAAATCGAATATCGGCGCGCCGTGGGGGTGTCGTGGTGAGAAATGAATCCCCGGAAGCCTGCGAGCAATTTCAAACAGCTGAAAGGGCGGCGGACCGGACTCCGTAACGCGTTGACCTCAGCGGAAGCTGTGCTGTGGAAGAGTCTTCAACGTTCGCAACTGGACGGTAAGAAGTTCCGTAGGCAGCACAGTATTGGTCCCTACGTTCTCGACTTCTACTGTGCCGAACATCGGTTGGCCGTCGAACTCGATGGTCAGGAACACCTCGAGTTCATCGGTTCGGAGAAGGATGCAAGCAGAACGGAGTATCTGAATAGGCTCAACATTCGGGTTCTCCGCTTTGAGAACCGCTGGATTTTCGAAAACCTCGAAGGTGTTCTCGAAACCATCAGGCAGAATTTAATCGGAAGTTAGTTACCACCCCGCTGCCTTCGGCCGCTTCCCCTCCTAAAACAGGAGGGGAGTCCCGAATTCCCCTCCTGTCTTAGGAGGGGTGGCTGCGCCGAAGGCGCAGACGGGGTGGTACGGAACGGTGCGAAGCCACGTTATAGATGCTCGCGCAGCGCTCCACGATTGTTCGATGCAAGCCGGGATTGAAACGCGGTCCATATGCGGTAGCCCAGGAGCACGGCCAGCACGGCAGCGTATTGGAACGGATACGTCCAGTCGAGTTTGACGAGCCAGGTGTAATGCAGCACACCTCCGATTGCGCTGACGTAAATCAGGCGGTGCAGCGCCTGCCAGCGGCGGCCTCCGAGCCTGCTGATCCACTTCTTCGTGGATGTCACCGCCAGCGGAATCATCAGGACGAATGCCGTGAATCCGGCTGTAATGAATGGCCGAAGCGCAACGTCCTTGACCATCTCGTCTATGTCGAAAAACTTGTCGAGCAGGATCCAGGTCGTGAAATGAAGGATGCTGTGGAAGAACGCGAACAGGCCGAGCATTCTCCGAAACCGGATCAAACTCGTCCATCCAGTGATCTTCCGTAACGGAGTGATGCTGAGAGTTATAAGGAGGAAGCGGAGCGTCCAGCGGCCCGTAGTATCCGTGATGTCATCAATCGGGTTGGCGCTGAGGTTATCGGTGAAGGCTGCCCAGATCAGCCATGCCAGCGGTCCCAGGCACACCATGAAGACCGCTGGCTTGATGACCCACCAACGATTGAAACTTCGACCCACTAATAGTTTTTACGCAGGTCCAGGCCGGAATACATTTGGGCTACCTGTTCGGTGTAGCCATTGAACATCAAAGTCTTCCGCCTGAAGAATTCGCCCAGCCGGCGCTCGGTCGCCTGGCTCCAGCGCGGATGATCGACCGTGGGGTTCACGTTGGCGTAGAAACCGTACTCGCTCGGACCGGTCAGTTTCCAGGTGTTGACAGGCTCCTTGTCAACGAAGCGAATCTTTACGATCGACTTGATCCCCTTGAATCCGTACTTCCAGGGAGTGACCAGGCGGATCGGTGCGCCGTTCTGATTCGGCAGCGCCTTGCCGTAGAGGCCCGTGGCAAGAATCGTCAGCGGATTCGTTGCCTCGTCCATACGGAGACCTTCGACGTAGGGCCACTTCAGGCCGCCGCCGAAGAATGATGGTTTTTGGCCCGGCATGCGATCCGGAGCGTTCAGTGTCGTGAATTCGACGTACTTTGCCGAAGGCAGCGGTTCGAGCTTCTTGATCAGGTCGGCAAGCGGGAATCCGAGCCACGGAATGACCATGGACCACGCTTCAACGCACCGCATGCGATAGATGCGGTCTTCCATGGTGAGCCCTTTGATCAGGTCCTCGTACGAGTAGACTGCCGGCTTCTTGACCATGCCCTCAACAGCCACAGTCCATGGCAGCGGCTTGAAATTCCGCGACAGTTTCGCGGGTTCGTCCTTGCCGGTGCCGAATTCATAGAAGTTGTTGTAGGTCGTGACGTCTTCGTACGGCGACATCTTCTCATTCGTGTCGTACTTGCCGAGTTGCTTGCCGGGGAGTTGGGGCACGGCTGCCTCAGTGCATGCTGGAAGGAGCATTCCGGTCGCGGCCGCCGCGACGGCCGCCGACGCCGTTTTGATGAACTCGCGCCTGTTGTGGTAAAGCCCCTCGGAGGTAATCTCGGACGAAGCGATATCGGATGCTCGTTTAATCAACATGGTTTCTCTCCTGAGTGCGTCTATTGTACTCCAGCGCGCAATTCACGACCCTCACTTTGCGGGTAGAAGTCTCTTGGGATCGATGACGATTCGGAGTATTTCCAGAGGTGTCGTCACTTCGTATCCCATTGCGTGCGGGACACCCGGCGGAACAATAAACACGTCGCCGGCCGCAATCTTCTGTGTCGTATAACTTCCCGACATCCGGCCGTTCGCCGTCGGGCCGCTGATCTCTTTAACCGCCCGGCCGTTCGGGTCGCCCCACGTTGCATTGGCGAGTTCGCCGCCCAGAAGAATCGTTCCGGCGCCCTTCGTTACAACGTAAAGCTCCGCGATGTCGCTGTGAAAGAACGCGTTCGCCGGTGCGCCGGGCGCCGGCGTCCGCGGTTCATAGTGGAGGACGTAGGCGCCGAGATGACCCAGAGGTGTATCGACCATGCGAACCGCCTGGTCCTGCGGAGCACCGTCGATGATTGCCTTGAGCGTCGCGTCCTGGGCTCCCTTTGGGATGAATGTGAAGTTCCCGGGCATGTTCGGCGGGGCCGGCCTGCCCGAGGAAGGCGGCGCCTGGCCCTGCTGCGCCTGTCCGCTGGCCGGGGCATAAGTCATAACGAGGGCAAGGATCAGGGCAACAAGCCCCGGCATCACAATATTTCGCATCTGGAGCACTCCTTATTATTTCTACTTAAGTGTCAAAGAACCCTTTGGATCGACGACGACTCGAATAATGTCGGTTGTTTCGTTCACTTCGTAGGTTACCGAATGGGGTATGCCCGGGGTGACAATGAAAGCGTCGCCCGCCGCGAACTTCATCTGTTGGGCATTCTTCATCGTTCCATTGACGCTCGGTCCGCGTACGTTCCTGATGGAGGCGCTATTCGAGTCGTCCCAGGTTGCTTTCTCCAGTTCGCCGCCCATCATTGCCGTGCCTCCACCGCGGACCACATAGTAAAGCTCTGTGACTTCGCTGTGATAGAAGCTGGTTACCGGGCCGCCGGCATGTTTCCTGGGTTCCATGTGAAGGACGAACGCGCCGAGTTTGGAACCATTCGCGGTCGGTACCACGCGCGCCGGCGTGTCGCCGATATTTCCCTTCATCAGGGCTTCAAGGTCTGCTTTCGGAATATATGTGAACGTACCGGGCATGTTCGGAGCGGCGGGCCGAGGAGCCGCGGCGGGTTGAGTTGGCGCCGGCGCCTGCAGCCCAGCCTGGGCCACCGCTTCCGCGCGGCTTGAAATTTTGTTCAATCTGCTCTTGGGATCCACCACGACCCGGAGGATGTCGTTGGGTACAGTGACTTCCCATCCAATCATGTGCGGAACGCCGGCGGGAACGATAATAACGTCGCCCGCCGACCATTTTTGCATCGTGTACCCCTTCATCCTTCCACTCGCTGTCGGTCCGGTGATGGTCTTGAAATTAAGAGCGCTGGGGTCGTTCCACACCGGGTTGTTTTCCAGTTCGCCACCCAGCAATGCGGTCCCTTCGCCCCGTATCACGTAATACAGTTCGTCGATTTCGCCGTGATAGAAGCTGTTGGGCCCCTCCGCCTTCATTTTTTCGTAATGCAGGATGAAGGCGCCAAGCTGCGCCCCGCCCGCGATCGGAACCACTCGCACTGCGCGGTCCCCTCGCGTCGGTCCCATCATTGCTTCAAGGTCGGCTTTTGGAATGAAGGTGAAATTGCCCGGCATGCTGGCCGGCGCCGGTCTTTGGGCGGCCAGAGGCATCGCAAGGGCCAGGGCGCAAACGCTTAGCATGATTACTTTGTTCCGCATGCTTTTCTCCTTTTATTTAAGACGAATATTCTTTTTGGGATCAAACACGACTCGCAGGATGTCGGTTCGTTCCGTTACTTCGAATCCCATCGAGTGTGGAACGCCGGCCGGGACAATGATCGTGTCTCCGGCCGTCCACTTTACGGTTTGATAGTTCTTCATCGTGCCGTTTACGCTGGGGCCCCGGACCTGTGTGATTGCTTCGCTTCCGGAGTCGTCCCATGTCGCCTTTTCCATCTCACCGCCAAGCAAGGCCGTTCCCGAACCTCGTATCACGTGGTAGAGCTCGGAAATTTCGGTGTGGTAGAAGCTGTTCACAGGCAGTTCGTTCTTCATGGTTTCGTAGTGGAGGATGAATGCGCCAAGGTTGGCATTGTTGCCGATCGGGACGACGCGTATCGGCCGGTCTCCCCGCGTCGGTCCCATCTGGGCCTGAACGTCGGTTCTTGAAATGAAAGTGGCTTCGCCCGGCATTTTCGCAGGACCGGACCGCGGAGGAGCCGTGTCACGTTCCGCCGGCTCCTGCGCCTGAGCCAGGGCCAGGGACTGGGCGCGGCTCGTAACCAGGCCCAAGGCCCTCTTTGGATCGATGACTACTCGCAGGATGTCATTCGTTACCGTGACCTCGAAGCCGAGCGTATGAGGAACCCCGGCTGGAACGATAACGATGTCGCCCGGTCCCCATTTCTGGGTCCTGTAGCCCTTCAGCGTGCCAGCAACGCCGGGTCCGCTAACTTGCTTGAAGCTCGTCGTATTGGTTGGGCGCCACGTTGGATTCTCTAATTCGCCACCCAGCAGAGCGGAGCCTTCGCCCCGTATCACGTAATACAATTCACTGATTTCGCTGTGGTAGAAGCTGGACGGCGGCGTCGGGTTCTTCATAGGCGGGTAATGCAGAATGTACGCACCCATGTTGGCGCCGCCACTGACGTTGACCAGCCGCGCGGGCCGGTCGCCTCTTGTGGGACCCATCACGGCCTCAAGGTCCGCCTTGGGGATGAAGGTGAAAGTTCCGGGCATGTTCGGCGGGGCAGGCCTGGCCGCCGGAGCCGCCTGACCGCGCGCTTGTGCCAGAGCCCCTACTGAGATCGACACCCCAGCCAAAAGCGCGAGAACAGTCCACGTAAGTTTGTTCTGCATTGTCTTCTCCTTGTGGAAACGATGTCGTAGCATAAGTCCACTCGTGCCTAAAACCAAAGAAACCGTGCTGAAAAAATTGCGGCAGACCTGCCTGGCCTGGCCGGAAACGCATGAAGTGCTGACGTTCGGCAACCCGACTTTTCAGGCTGGAAAGAAAACCTTCGCCGTGCTGGATGAATACCGCGGCGAGCGCTGCATCTGCTTCAAGGTGAAGTTGCCGCTGCAGCAACTCCTGCTTGGAGACTCCAGATTCTTCAAGTCTCCATACGGCGCAAGCAAGGGCTGGACCTGCATGAAAATCAGCCAGCCCTTCAAGTGGTCCGAGGTACAAGAGTTGCTGCTGGAGAGCTATCGCCTCGTGGCGCTCAAACGCATGCTCACGTCGCTCGCCGCGACGGAATCTTAGGAATAAGCGAAACGGAGACCTTGATGTTTTGTCCCCAATGCAGGATGGAGTACCGGCCGGGATTCACCCGGTGCAGCGACTGCGACATCCCACTGGTCGATCATCTTGCGGCAGATCTCGTCAGCCCTGGAGATACCGCCGACTCCGCCTACGTTGCCGTGGCAACCGCGCAGGGACAACTGGATGCCGATCAGATGTGTTCCTTCCTGGAAGGGAATGGCATTCCCGCGGTGATCCAGGGCGAAGCGCTTCGGAACGTGTATGGAATCCAGATCACGGGAATTGCAACTCTGCAGATTCTGGTGCCGGAGGAGCTTGCGAGCACCGCGCGTGATTTGCTGAGAAAGGCAGACCGTGGGGAACTGGCCATCGACGCCGAGGACGGGGAAATCTCCGACATATAAGAATCAGGGTTCTGCCGGGTCAGCGTCCAACCCAACGAGCTCGTTGGTAGTCTCCACCACCAGATCCGTCTCCTCGACGACAAAATGCCAGGCTTTCTTCACCTTCGCAGGAAGCGACGCGAGCGAGATCTGGCCGAGAGTGCGGTCGAGCAGGACGAGCGCCTGGCGCAGGTCTCGTTCGGCTGCCGCTGCGGCGCCGCGCTCGGCGGCGAGCGCGCGGGCGGTCCAGATGGCCATCGGGTAGCTGAGCAGGAAGAGTGGCACGGCCTCGACGAGCGGAAGTTCTTCGTTGTAGGCGACAAGAAACCGCTGGCCGATGATCTTCGCAGCGAGATAGCGCTCGAGTAAGGACGAACTGTGCGCCGTGACTACGGCCGCGTCAACGGCTGCGATCTGCCGCCACGTGACAGGGAGTTCGCGGTTATCTATCCACGCGCCCTGCTGGCTTACGAAACGCTGCGCGGCGGCGAGGCGCCGCTGGTCCTCTTTGCGAAGGCCGGGCCCGGAAAGCAGGTCGGTGTTGGCCGGCGAAGGATTGAGGGCGAGGAAGAGCCAGTGATAAAAAATGAGGCGCTGCGTTCGGTCCATGCCGCTGCCCCGGGGGATGCCGGCAATCTGTCGCGGCAGGCCGGCGCCAATCGCCTCCCGCAGCTTCGCTGCCGATGGCGTGACCGGATCGCCGGTCGTTGCCAGTCGAACGAACTGGAGACAGCATCGGACGCGGTCGAATAGAGACAGGCTTTGGTCGGCGAGGAAGCCGAGTAGATAGTGCTCGAACTCCCATAGCAATTCGCCGGAAAGAGTGCGCTGGCGCGTGAGGCGGTGCGGTGTCTCTTCATGAGCAGTACCTTCACCGAGCAGGGCCGTCCACTCGGGCACCCTCTCAGCGAGAGAGGCGCCGCTACCCTCCGAGATCGAACGGCACGAGAAAGAGCAGTCGACCGCAAGGCGTTCGGCGAGCCGGTAGAAAGCAAAAGGGTAGAGCCTGCACATCAGCGGTTTGGCGTCGCCGCCAAAATGGCGGTGGATTTGGCAGAGCTGGTCGGCGCCGAGATATATGCAGGCGCCGTCCTCGCGGCGCGCCAGACGGCGCACCCGCCTATCGCCTGCGGTCGTTGAAACCACGGCAGGTACGCCTTCGAGGTCCGCTTCGCGGCCACGCCAATCGAGTGTACGCAGCCGCTCTTCCTCGCCGGGTCCAAGCAAGACGTTTCCGGAACGGCAGCAGTCGCCGCAGCGCGTGCACGTGAACAACACGTCTTCTGGATACTCAAAGCGGGTAGTCACTGCATGGATGCCCGCGTAGCGCTCATTCAAATCGATGCGCGGCGCGAATATCTACAGGGTGGCTTCGCAGCATCAATGGATTGGACGCCACCCCGCCGTTCGCTAAAAAAACCGCGAACGGCTCCCCTCCTAATCCAGGAGGGGAGTCTTTGCGCACGCCCCAAACCTCAGAAATCCACGCGGGCATTTATCGTAAATGTTCTCGCGCCGGTTGCCGTAGTAATGCGCCCGAAGGACGCGGAGTTGATGTCCGTATTGGGGTTTCCCCATTGCGGCTTGTTCAGCGCATTGATTGCATCCGCGCGCACTGTGAAATTCCTGCCTTCGCCGATCTTTACGCTTTTGCTCAACGACAAGTCGAGCCCGAGACTTCCGGGCCCCTGGATGCCCGCAAGGTTCAGGGCCGTGTTCCCGGTCGTTCCAGGCTGCGGATTCTGAAGAATGATGTTTCCGGCACTGTCGACCACAACCTGGTTGCTGAATCTTCCGGGGAGCGCCGCGTCGCCGCCAAAGTTGGGCAGGGGACCGCGCTGTGTCCGGAGGTTTTCGAAATATTCGACGAAACCATTCTGAACGCGGACATTCCCGGCATCCTTCGGCAGGCTCCCAACCAGGTCCGCCGTGTTGGAGTTGGCTCGCGACGCCAACGTGCGCCGCGTCGAGATGAATTCCAGCGGATCGCCGGAGTTCCAGGAAAAAATGCCCGAGACCTGCCAGCCCTCGACGATTCGGCTGACCCAGGACGGACTATTGCCCAGCAGCATGTGATTGGGCCCGAAGGGCAACTCCCATGTGGCGTGTCCGCGAAGCTGGTGCTTGCGGTCGAATGTGACCAGTCCCCGTTGCAGACTTCGGTTTCGTGGATCTCGAGTCGTCGAAGTGTTGCTGCTGGCCTGGGCGTTGCCAACGGCGGAATTGCCGAGGTTCTTGGCCCACGTATAGCCGAAGCGGCCCGTAAAACCTTCTGACAACCGTTTTGTCACTTCGGTCTGAAGGGAATGATAGATGGAACTGTCGTTGTTTCCGTGCAGCGCCGCCACGCCGAACTGCGGATTCACCACGATAAAGTTCTCGGGCAGCCCTCCGTTCTTCAGGAGGCCGCCGTTTTGTCCCGTCAGGGCCGAGGTACTGTTAAGCCAGTTCGCGAAATTCGCGGCTTCGCCATTGGCGATCCACTGGTTGGTGGTCGTATAGCGCCGCAGGGCGTCCGAGCCCGTGAGCGTGGTGCCGTTCACCACGCCGGCGCCGGGAACGTTGCGTCCCATGAGAATCCGGCTGAAGAGCGGGGCGTTTCCGCCCGTTCTGGTGACGTTGAACGCCTCGAGGATCCCGTTCTCGAAGATATTGGGCTCGTTCAGTTCGATGGGTCCCCAGAGCTTCGAGCCCTTGTTGCCGACATAACTCACCTCGAGCGTGAGGTTCCGGGCCAACTCACGCTGGACAGAGAGATTGAAATTCTGGCTGTACTGAATCGTACGTTCGTCGGCGAACGAGGTGAGAGACGTCGTCCGATTGGTTAATGGAACGGCGTCATCGGGCCGGGCGCCGCCTGTCGAGAGCGGCAGAATCGTCGAGTTAACGCCGCCGATGTCGAGATATGACGAGGGGGCGTATATGACCTGAACCTGCGAACCCGGCAGGGCGCCGATTTCCCTTCCGTACTGCTGGTATGCCGGAGCGCCCGCATAGTTGATGCCGTATCCGCCTCTAAAAACGGTGGGCCGATCGAACCATGGCAGCGACCAGCTGAAACCGACCGACGGGGCGAAGTTGTTCCAATCGTTTTTGAACGGCAATACGCCGGGGTTGGGCGAGTGCTTGCCCGCGAATTCCACCGTTGTCAGAGCGCCTCCTGTTGCATTGGGATTCCACAGCGCCGAAAAGTCTCTGCCGGAAATGCCGAACATGCCGGCCTGTCCGCCTCGTACACGCTGGCCCATGCCCGTAATGTCATAAGGAACTCCGTACTTGTCGTAGCGCACACCGAGATTCAAAGTGAAGTTCTGGGTGACTCTCCAGTTGTCCTTGAAAAACGACGCCCAGTCGTTCTGACGGTAGGTGCGCACCACGAATACCGTGTCGCCGGTGTAGTTCTGAAAGCTGGTCTGGTCCGGAGAGTTCGTCCAGAATTTTTCGCTGATATCCGCGACGGTTCCGGCGAGGTTGGCGAGAAGATCCTGCGCGGTCGTCACATCGTTGGTGTTCAGTCCCCGGAAGTTCGTCGTGTTGATATTGGGAACCGGTATGTTGCCCACCCCCAGAATCGCGTGCGGATACGCTGTGGCGATGCCGCCCGAATTATTTTGCCCCGAGCCGGTGCGAATGAATTCAAAGCCTCCCTGAAAGGAGTGGGCGCCCTTGATCCAGCTCAGCGTGTCGGCAAACTGCCAGAGCGGGCTTGGGTTGAACCGCGGCGCCGCGCCCGCCCGCCCGAAGGGCGCATAGTTTCCAAGGCCGAGCGTCGGCTCGGGATAGAAGAGTTTTCCGCGGATCTGGGGGAAGGTGGCCAGGGCTTCCTTCGATATTTCGCTGATCTGGTCCTCCCCTTTTCCGCGCACGCAGCATCCCACATGGAAAGGCGACCAGCCGAACCAGGAGTCCCGCTTCGTGCCGACTCTCAGTTCGTTCAGGACGCTTGATGAAAGAGACGATGTCCAGCTTCCGGTGTAAAGATCCGGAAAGCGCCGGATCTCACCAAAGTAGCCGCCGGGAAAAGCGGGAAGACCGGTTTGGTCGGTCACGCCCCAGTCCGCTTCGCGGCTCGTTGTAAATGTGATTTTGTTGCCCGAGTCAATTTGATAGTCGAGACGGGCACTGAGGTGGTCGCGGTTCGTATTGGGATCGTTTCCTGTGGAACTGTCGCTGCCGGGATGCCGGCGAAGCCAGCGGTAACCGGCCGTGTTGAGCCCGTCGCCGACGGTCCAGTCGTTGGGCAGGGGCATGCGGGACAGATACTGGGGTCCCACCCACACGGGATCGATCCGAGTGCGGTTCGGATCTCGAACGTCGCTGAAAAGATTAAAGGAATTCAGGAATAATGGCGCGCCGTTGGCGGGATTCGCCCCCAGCACATTGCCCGCCAGATCGACCGACCGCGTCGTCGAGAACGCATTGCCGTTTCGACGGTTGGCGCCGCCTCCGGCCCCCGTGGCGCCCTCGGTCAAATACCGGAAGACTCCCTGGCGCGCCTGGCTGGTTAACACGGTGGCGATGACATTCTGCTTTTCCACGTATCGCTGCTGATCCACCAGGACGAAGAAAAACGCCTTGTTCCTGATGATGGGCCCGCCCAGCCGGCCGCCGTACTGGTTACGATTCTGATAGCTCTTGCGGGCGCCCACGAGATTCTGGAACCAACCCTGAGAGTTGAGCGCCGAGTTCCTGTTCGAGTAGAAAACCGCTCCGTGGAGATCGTTCGTGCCCGCGCGCGTCTGCATGCGGACCTGTCCCGAGCCGCGTCCCGATGCCGCATCGATACTGTTGACGATGACCTGAACTTCCTCCACCAGATCGGGGCTTGTGAAAATCGCGGAGTAAGCTCCGTTCCAGTCGTTGTAGCGGCCGTCCATTGTCGGCAAGCCGTCGCGCGTCGTGTTGAGCTGGCTCATTCGCGCTCCGGCAAAGTTGTCGCCGACGGCGCCGGCCGCCGTGGTTCGCACCAGGTCCAGCACGTTACGATTCGAAAGAGGCAGGCTCCGCACTTCCGCCTCGGGAAGCACACCTCCCACTGACGAGGATGTGGTCGCCAGCGCTGTATTGGCTTCCGCAATAACCTCCACGGCCTGCGCCACCGCGCCCACCTGCAGCGTGAAGTTCAGCCGCACCTGTTGTCCCTGGCTCAGTTGCACGTTGTTATATGCCGCGGCCTGGAATCCCGGCAGGGAGGCCGACAGCGTGTAGGCGCCGGGTTGCAGGCTGGGGAATTCGTAGTTGCCGGTTTCATTGGTGACTCGGGTATCGGTAATCCCGGTGTTGACATTCCGAGCCGTGACTTCGACTCCCGGTATCAGCGCTCCCGTCGCATCGGCGACCGTGCCGCCGAGCCGCGCGTTCACCTGGGCGAACGTAGAATCGCAAATAGAAAGAAGAACAGTCAGAACCGCCATGACAACCACAACACGCTTCATGATTTCCTCCGAATCCACCAGACGTTTGCGGTAGCCTACATCGCCACCGAGCCAATGATCAATGCTTTGGGCCACTACACCATCCTCTGTCTCGAAGCGGAGCCAGAAAGGCAGGCTCAACTGGGAAGCCTTCAAGGTTCTCTTCGTGTGACGAATACCGATTTATCGTGAGGACGGAAGGTTGAGCTTCGTCATCAACGCCGGCCATCCGGCGGCGTCACGAAGCCGCGCCGCATGTGGGAAGACGAGGAAATTGGCGAGGAAGGCATATCTCTCATCGATCGCCTTTCCGATGTAATCGACGGCATCGCCGAACTCGCCTCGAACAAAATGAAAGTTGGCCAGTGCGACGGAAGCCTCGGGCGAACCGGAAGTCAGTTGTCCGAGGAGGGCTTCGGATTGCACACTGTCTCCCGTGCTTCGAAGCACTCCAGCCAGGGCGCCGATCGTATAGGGATGAGGATTGAACGCATAGGCCTTTTCCATTGCCCTCCGCGACTCATCCAACCTTCCGTGGACGGCATGGTGCAAACCGAGTCCGTAGAAACCAATCCAGAACTGGGGATCGAGTTCGACCGCCTTTTTCAGGGCCTCACGGGCCTCCGCTTCCAGTCCGGCGCCCTCCAGCACGTAGGCCATGCAATAGTACAGGATCTGGCTGAGGGGGTTGTCTTCGAGGGCGCGCTCTGCTTCCCGCCGAGCCTCTTCCAGCCGTCCTAACGGAAGGAGGTAGAACGTCGAGTGCCAGCTGCGGACATGCCACGGAATGGTGTTTCGAGAAACCGCCTGCCGAAACCAACGCTCCGCTTCTTTCCAGTCCCGTTTCCAGAATCCGGCCAGTACACCCAGCATCCCCTGCGCTTCCGGCAGATCCGGATCCAATTCCAAAGCGCGTTCGGCGAAGCGGCGCGCGAGCGGTACGAGTTCGGCGGCGTTTCCAATGCTGCAAGATGCGAAGTAGTGGTCCGCCATGCCGGTGTAGGGCAGCGCAAATTCGGGATCGAGCGCGATGGCGTGTTCCAGGCATTCACGGCTTCGCCGGAGCGCTTCCGGCGTGAACGCCCACTGATACTGCCGATAGCGAAGATACGCCTCATATGCCTGCAGGCTGGGCTGCCGCCGCTGCCGCTCGGCCGGAGCCGGCGCAAATTTGATCTTGAATTCGGACGCAATCGCCAACGCGATTTCATCCTGCAAGGCAAAAACATCTTCCATCTGACGGTCGTACCGTTCCGACCAGAGATGACTTCCATCCGCCGCCGCGATCAATTGCGCCGTAACGCGGATTCGATTTCCCGCGCGGCGCACGCTTCCTTCAAGAACGTTGGCGACGCCGAGGATTTCCGCGATCTTGCGAATATCCGTGTTCTGGCCCTTGAAGGCGAAGGCGGATGTGCGGGCAATGACTTTTAGTCCAGGAATTTTGACAAGCGCGTTGATGATTTCCTCGGCGAGGCCGTCGCTGAAGTACTCATCGTCGGGATCGCGGCTCATGTTCGCGAAAGGCAGGACTGCGACCGATGCCTGTTGCGCCGCCGGCTTCGGCGCGGGAACGGCGCCGAGCGCCGCGCGAAGTTCCTCGGCGGACTGGAAACGCAGGCCGGAGGACTTGCGCAGGCACCGGGTAATGATGTCCTCCAGCTCTCGCGGGGCTTCGATCGGTTCCGGATCCTTGTGCAGGACGGCGGCCATTATCGCGACGGAAGAGCTGCCGTTGAATGCGCGCCGTCCGCTCAGCATTTCGTACAGGACGGCGCCGAATGAAAAGATGTCGGAGCGCGCATCGATCGGTTTCGCCTCGGCCTGCTCCGGCGACATGTAGGCGGCCGTGCCGAGAATCGTTCCGGCCTGGGTCAGGCCGAATGTTCCCGTAACGTCCTCGGGCGACATCGGCGCCGCGCCGAGTTGAGCCAGTCCGAAATCGAGAAGCTTCACGTAGCCGGATGTCACGAGAATGTTGGCGGGTTTCAGGTCCCGGTGCACGATGCCCTTCCGATGCGCGGCTTCGAGCGCATCGCAGATCTGCGCCGCGTATTTCAGCGCCCGATCGAGCGGCAGCGGACCTTCCAGCGGCCTGCCCTCGATGTACTCCATGACAAGGTAGTTCGGACCCACATCGTACAACTGGCATATGTTCGGATGGTTCAACTGTGCGATTGCGCGCGCCTCGCGTTCAAAACGCGAGGAGAACTGCTCGTGGCAAACCTTCACTGCGACGATACGCTCCAGCCGCGTGTCCCTCGCCTTGTAGACCTCGCCCATCCCGCCGGCGCCGATGATGCCGAGGATTTCGTAGCGTCCGAGTTGTGTTCCGGGCGAGAGAGCCATAACGATGACGGATTCTAGCCGAAGTTCGTCACGGATTCAGGGTTTTCACTTTTTGCGCGCTCCCTCAGCCCGGCTTTACCTCATGCCGAGACTCGCTGTCGCGATCGGGTTGGAGAAAATCGTGGTCATATGACTCTCTGTCATTTTGCGGCCCGTCGGTCACGTTTCAGATCGACAGGATCAGGTCCTTACACGTCTGATGTATAGTCACTTCCATCTGGTGCGTGACTTGCAAGACCGGTACGGACCAAATATCCAACGAGGAGTTTTTCATCAATGAGCACACAGACACCGCAGGTCACCTTATATGAGCAGCTGGGCGGAAAGCCCGCGGTTGAAGCCGCGGTCGATCGTTTCTACCAGAAGGTTCTCGCGGACGATCGCATCAAACACTTCTTTGAAGGCGTCGATATGAAGAAGCAGATCGGCAAACAGAAGGCGTTTCTCACGATGGTCTTCGGCGGCCCTACCAACTACACCGGACTCGACATGCGGAAGGGCCATGCCCACCTGGTGGAGCGGGGGCTCAACGATTCGCACTTCGACGCGGTCGTTGAAAACCTGGGACAGACGCTCACGGAACTCGGTGTCGGGAGCGGCTTGATCGCTCAGGTCGCTGCGCTCGCCGAAAGCGTCCGCAGCGACGTCCTGGGGCGGTAGAAATTACCGCATCCCTTCGGAGACCCGCGTGGCGCGATAGACGGACCAGCCTCCGGCATTCGGCCGCGTTGGGTCTCCGGCGATCAATTCTCGGGGGGATGCCAGTTCAGGAGCAGCACGATGGGAGCGGTTTCCGTGTCTTCAGTACCATTGATGAGAAAGCGGCCGTCCCGGGCAACGTCGTATTGTTGATGAAAGTTGCTCTGGCTGCCGCCCAGAAGCTGGACCGGGAACAGCGGCGAG
>CAMBFR010000023.1 GCA_945865815.1 Candidatus Sulfopaludibacter sp. SbA3 | reverse complement strand
AAGGGAGAAGGACTCCCCGACAGGATCCGTCCCTCTCCCTCCGGGAGAGGGTGCCGCGAAGCGGCGGGTGAGGGCCGTTGGGCGCCGTTACCCCTTCAGGGCCGCGCGGGTCCTGTCGACGAGGGTATTGTCCTTGTCGCCGCTGCCCTTGAGATAGAAAACGCTGGTCGCCAGGACCCGGTCGCGCCACGCCGGACTCACGTTGAAATAATCCTCCAACACGGCGCCGCTGTACTTGTAGTCGTGCGCATCCGTTCCCTTCAGGAAAATCAGGCGCCGGGCAGCGCCCATCAGATCGCGAATCGCGCCGCCGTTGCCGAGATAATGGAGGACTCTTCCGGCCGCGCTGATGTGGTCTGTACTCACATCGGCGAAGATCTCTTCAAGGGCAGTCGACGGGTCTTTCGCGGCGATTGGTTTCAGGTCATCGATTCGGGTGGCTGCGATATTGCCTCTCTGGGCCGCGCGGAACATGGGAACGAAAGCGCAGGTCTGCAGGAGCATGAGTTTTCGCGTGGTCTCGTCGCCGCTGGCATGGAATGCGTAACGCAGGGCATTCGTGGAAGTCACGGTGTGCAGGGTGGGAACCGAAGGCTGGCGGATCATCAGTTCGCCGGCTGCGGTAAACAACGCATCCCAGACGGACTGAGGCGAAACGCCCCGGCCGATCAGCTCGACGGCCTTGTCGCAGGCGTCGTTGTTGGTTCCCTGGCGGAGAACCGCGAGCATGTCGCGAGTGGCGCCGTCGTCAAGTTTTCCGCTCAGCCAGGATGGCCCGAGATTGGCCGCCAGTCCCTGGTTGCGGCGCCATGGACGGTCATTGGCATCATCGCTGAGCGCGGGTGTCGTTCCCTTCAGTTCGTGGTTCAACAGGGCGAACGCCAGCGAGCGGAGGACGGGCTCTGCATGCTGCCAGCCGATGAACTCGAGAGTGCGCCAGCTGTTCGCCACGAAGATTGCCTTGTGGCCGATCGAACGGTAGTCGCGCGCGCCAAAGCGGTAGAACAGCTCGTAGATCTCGTTCGCGCCCGCGGATCTCACCAGGCCTGCTACCGCGCCGTCTGCCTTCTTTTCATCCCAGTTTTCCATGGCATCGATGAATGCCTTTTTCGCATCGTGCGGCGCGGGCACGGTACTCTCGTCCACCGGCGCCATTCGCCAGGCCGTGCTTGCCATCTCTTCGGCCTGCGAGTTCTTGAATTCGTCGAGCGCCCAGAAAATCGGAAGCCACCGATCGCCATCGGGAGAAGCCATGCTGGCCGTATGCGCCGCCTGTACCACCAGAACAGCATGGAATTTGAATCCGACGGTCGGACGCGGGGGTACATTGCGGACGCCGGCAAGAAACAGCGCGGATACGACCTCCTGGTAGGTTGTGCCCTGACGAATCCGCTGAGCCACTTTCTCCAGGAGATCCGATTGCGGGGTGTCCTCGATCAGCCGAACGAGCGGCTCTATTCCGGCCTCAAGCCTCACGAGCTTCGGATTCACTCTCGCGTCCTGGGCGGAAACGGGCGGTAACTTCCCGAGGAATTCCAAAGCTGTCCCTCCGATACCGGCCATACCTGCAAACTTCAAGAACTCGCGACGTGTGGCGCTCTCACCCATGTTTGTACCCCCGAGAAATTGTGTGCGGCCAGTATGCGAACGGAGGGGACGTTTTGCAAGAACTCGCTCCGTCAGGATGGCGGGAAAGCGGGCGGGTGAACGCCGGCCATTACCTCCATCACACGGATCACCTGGCAGCTGTAGCCGAACTCGTTGTCGTACCAGACGTAGAGCACCACGTGTTTACCGGTGCAGATGGTGGCGAGGCCGTCGACGATGCCCGCGCGGCGCGATCCCACGAAGTCCGTCGAGACAACCTCGGGCGATTCGACATAGTCGATCTGCTTGTGCAGGGCCGAATGCAGCGACATGGTTCGCAGGTAGGCGTTGATTTCTTCCTTGGTGGCCGGCTTTTCCAGGGTCAGGTTCAGGATGGCAATCGAAACGTCGGGGGTTGGAACCCGAATGGAATTCCCGGTTAATTTGCCGGCGAGTTCCGGCAGCGCTTTGACAACGGCTTTTGCGGCGCCCGTTTCGGTGAGCACCATGTTGAGAGCTGCGGACCGGCCGCGGCGGTTCCCCTTGTGGAAGTTGTCTGTGAGATTCTGGTCGTTGGTGAAGGAGTGAACCGTTTCCACGTGTCCATGAACGATGCCGAATTTGTCATTAACGGTCTTGAGTACCGGCGCGATGGCGTTGGTGGTGCACGATGCGGCGGTGATGATCCTGTCTGAATCGGTGATCGTTCCGTGGTTGAGTCCATGCACGATGTTCTTCAGATCGCCCTTGCCCGGCGCCGTCAGCAGCACGCGGGAAACTCCCTTGCTCTGCAGGTGCTGGCCCAGACCATCCTTGTCGCGCCAGCGTCCCGTATTGTCCACGACGAGAGCATTGTGGATGCCATAGGCGGTGTAGTCGATTGCCGCCGGGTTATCCGAGTAGATGACCTGGATAAGGACTCCGTTGGCCAGCATGGTGTTGTTTTCGGCGTCCACGGTAATGGTGCCCTCGAACGGGCCGTGCACCGAGTCGCGCCGGAGCAGGCTGGCGCGTTTCACCAGGTCCTGATCGGATCCGCGCCGGACAACTATGGCGCGCAGCCGAAGTCCATGCCCGCCGCCGGAGTGCTCGATCATGATCCGGGCCAGCAGCCGGCCAATACGGCCGAAACCGTACAGGACAACGTCCGTGCTGGTCCGCTCGTCTATGCCCAGGCGGTTGACGACGCCGGCAAGCTCATGCCGCAGGAATTCTTCCAGGGGCTCACCCTTGCCGGACTGTTTGTAGCGCAGGCTCAGGCGGGCCAGATCGATCGAGGACGCCCCGAGCCTCAGCTTCACCATCGCCCGCAGCAGCGGAAGAGTCTCCTCAAGCGGCAATTCGACATCGTCAATCTGCCGGGCAAAGCGATGCGCCTTGAGCAGGCCCACCACGGACTGGTTGATCAGACTACGGCCATACACCGAGGTCACTACATTATTTTCCCGGTAAAGACGGCCAATCAGCGGAATCATTTCTTCCGCCAGAGCCTCGCGCTTGATCCACGTTTCCAGAGCTGCTTCAGCCTTCTGATTCATAGACTGTCTCTTACTTCGAAGCAGCCTTAAGCTCGGCAAGAATCTCGCGGCGGTGAAGGTCCATTTTCTGGTTCATCGCGCCAAACTTGCCGTTGATCGCGGCGAACAGCTCTCGGATTTTCTCAATCATGTTTTACCGTATGGTGGCGGGAGCAAAGGGCAACGGCATCATAGCATAGCGAACAATTCGTCTACGCCCGTGAAGCAGCAGGCGGGATACCCATCGGTGTCCTCCAAACGAGGCTCTTCAGGTCCGAACCAACTCGGAGTCATCCGGCAGGACGAGCACAAAAGTGGTACCGCTCCCGGCTGAGCTCTTGAACGACAGGCTTCCGCGGTGCTCTTCCGCAATGCGCCGCGAGACTGAGAGTCCAAAACCGGTTCCGGATCCCCTCGGCTTGGTTGTGAAGAAGGGTTCAAACACGCGCGGCTGATGGATTGCGGGAATTCCGGGCCCGTCGTCTTTGACTTGAATCCGTATGGCTTTCTTCTTCGCATCGCGTGAAGAGCGGACCCAGACGGTACCTCCGCGGCGTTCTGCGACTGATTCCTGGGCGTTCTTCAGCAGATTCAGCAGGACTTGCTGAATGCGCCCGGGATCAACGTTGACGGGCGGAAGACTCTGAAGATCGAGTTCGACGGTGACCGCACTCTTACGGAACTCGTACGCGAGCAAGTCCACTGTCTGCCGGACTATCGCGTTGACGTCGGTAGGTGTTTGCTCGCCGCTGCCCCCTCGCGCGAAATTCAGAAAATTCCGGGCAATCTTAGCCGCTCGATCGATGCCTGTTTCGATCTTGGCGATGCGGCTCGCGATGGAGGCGGACACTTTGATTTCGTCGCGCAACAAGGTGCATTGGCCCAGAGCCACGGACAGGGGATTCCTCATCTCATGGATGACGCCGCCGATCAACTCACCCATTGCCGATAATTTCTCCTGGTGCGCCAGGCGATCGCGAACCAGTCTCAGTTCTTCCTCGAGCTTTCTGTTTTCGAGAAGCTCACGATGAATCCAGGCGTTATGCACGGCCAGCCCAAGGTACGTGCACATACCAGACAGGAATTCCTTGTCCCGGTCAGTCAAAGGCCTCTTTCGATTGAGCATCTGCAAAACGCCTACAAGGACTCCTTCGCGGTTGAACACCGGTATGGAAAAAACGTCTCTCGTGATGTAGCCCAGGCGATCATCAAAAGTATGCTCAAAGCGCGAATCCTGATAGGCATCGGTTACATCAAGCGGTTGGCCCGTGGAAGCCACGATTCCCGCCAGGCCATGGCCAACGGGCAGGGCGATCTCGAATTGGCCGACTCCCTGGGCAATGAAGGAACGGAGGAGCATCTGGCGGCGGTCGAGCACAAAGAGCGTGCATCGATCGACGGGCACTTCGTCGCGCACGATCCGGAGAACGATCTCGGTCAGTTCCGCCAGCTCCAGCGTGGAATTGAGGAGGCGGCTGGCATCGAGAAGGCGCTCCAGCCTTCTTACTCGATCGGCCTCTCCCTGATGCGATGACTTTAGTGTCGCCACGCGCTCCTCCCCTCACAGCCGGTATTCGCGACAGCCGATGATGGTGAGTCGACCAGATCAGTCCGGATGGGTTCACCACATCCTGCGGTGCGGGCCAAAAGCTTACAAAGGGGACATACTTAAGACGCTACAAAAAAGTGCGTGGGGAGCCGGGAGACTCTCGTACACGGCGCTTGGTCAGCAGTCGGGAAGGATTTACACTTGACACCATCCTGACAACAGTCACAGCGCTTTGAAAACCGCAGCGCAGGCTGGTAAAGTGCTCCGCATGAAACTCACATTCGCCTCCGCTCTTTGCATTCTTCTGGCTGTGCCTGCGCTGGCACAGCTTGCCGCTCCCAATGCCGATGGAATCACGATGGGACACGTCCACTACATCGTCAAGGACGTGGAAGCTCAGAAGCGATTCTGGATTGAGCATCTGGGCGGCGTCGAAGTGCACAACGGACCGCTCACGATGGTTCGGATGCACGGGACCTACATCATGTTCCGCCAGGGTGAACCTGCCGGACCGCAGGAAGGTTCGATCGTCGAACACGTCAGCTTTGCGGTGATGGATCTGAAGGAATCCATGGCGAATTGGCGCGCGAAAGGCCTGCAAATAATACAGGGCAACAATCCGCTGCAATGCCTCCTGGTCGGGCCCGAGGGCATCCGCGTGGAGATCCTCCAGAATGCTTCCACGAGCGTTCAATATCAGATGGAACACATCCACCTTCATCCTACCGATATGAAGGCGATGGAAGCGTGGTATGAAAAGGCGTTTGGATTCAAGACCACGAAGGCGCCCATGCTGACCAGTTCGAATCTTCAGGAAATCAGCGAGGTGCCTGGACCCGCAACAGGCCTGCATTTTGCCGTTGAAAAGACCGCATTGCTTCCGACGAAGGGGCGGGCGCTCGATCACATCGGTTTCGAGGTGAAGAATCTCGAGGCGCTCGCGAAAAGACTTGACGCACAGGGGATTAAATTGGAGGCGCCCATCCGGACGGTGCCAAACACGAACGTCAAGATTGCGTTTCTAACAGACCCGTGGGGCACTTACATCGAACTGACAGAGAATCTCGCTCCACGATAGAAGGGACGAACCATGATAACGAGAAAAAGTACATTTACCTTGTTCGCCGTTGTGGGCGCGATAACGTTTTTTAGTCCAATAGCCACAGCGGCCGTGCCGTGCGAAACTCTTGTTTCTCTTTCGCTGCCGAATACAACCATTACGTCGGCAGCGGCTGTAGCGGCGGGCGCGTACAGGGCGCCTGCGGGAAACCAGGACGCGGCATTCCGAAATATGCCGGCCTTCTGCCGCATCACCGCGACGCTGAAACCAAGCAGCGACTCCGATATCAAGCTGGAGGTCTGGCTGCCGATCCAGGGCTGGAATGGTTACTTTGAGGGCCGTGGCACAGGCGGTATGGGAGGAACGATTCCGTTGCCCGCGATGGCCACCACGCTGAAAGCCGGCTTTGCGACGGCGGGGACCGACGGGGGCCATACCGGCGACTCCAGCTACGCGTTGACCCATCCGGAAAAGGTGATTGATTTCGCGTACCGCGCCGCTCATGAGATGAACGTCAAAGCGAAAGCGATCATCGCGGCTTATTATGAGCAAGGTCCGAAGCTGTCCTTTATTAACGGTTGTGGAACCGGCGCCCAAATTGCTCAGTACGCCATCCAGCGTTATCCGGGCGATTACGACGCCGTCGCCATAACGGGACAGTCCCACATGTCGCGTCACCGCGTGTGGCAGTTGTGGGCCTGGGATGCCGTCCACAAGGAAGAAGCCAGCTTCATCCCTCCGGAAAAGTTTGAAATGGTCCACAACGCCGTGATGAACGCGTGCGACGCGCTGGACGGCGTGCGGAATCGCGAGATTGAGGATCCAAGGCTGTGCAAGTTCGATCCGGCTGTGCTGCAGTGCCGGGGCGCGGACGGCGCGTCATGCCTGACTCGGCAGCAGGTGGAGTCGCTGCGAAGGATCTATGCCGGGCCGTCGAACCCGCGCACCGGAGAGCAGCTCTACTTTCCTCCCATGCCCGGAAGCGAACTCACTTTTGCTGCGACGGCCGGTCAGGAACCCTTCAACTACGCGGTGGAATGGGGCAAGTACTTTGTGTTTGATGATCCGGCGTGGCACCCGCGCACCCGCCCGTTTAACTTCGACAGCGACGTGGCCCTCGGCGAGACGCCGGAAAATCTCCTGCTCAATGCCAACAATCCGGATATTCGCGAATTCGTCAATCGAGGCGGAAAGCTTCTTTTCTATGAGGGCTGGAGCGACGGGACCACCATTCCCGGCATCTCGATCGACTACTACAACAGGGTTGTGCAGACGATAGGCGCGGAAAAAGCGCGCGACGCCGTGCGCCTGTTCATGGTGCCCGGGATGACCCATTGCGAAGACCGTGGCGAATTCAACATGGTCAGCGAACTGGATCGGTGGGTCCAAACTAAACAGGCCCCCGACAAGATCATCGGGAAACGTGTGAGAGACGGCAAAGAAGTTGGTACGCGGCTCCTCTGTCCCTTCCCGCAGGTTGCTACTTACGATGGATCCGGCAGCACGGACGACGCCGCGAATTACGCCTGCAAGACGCCTTGATCAAGGTTCGACCGGCAGCTGACCGCGGTCAGGCCGACCGCGGTTGGCTGCACTCGCGCTTTACGTTTTCGTTTGCGGAGTACCACGATCCGGACCACATGGGATTTCGCGCGTTGCGCGTCATCAATGAAGATCGCGTTGCGCCAGGCAAGGGATTCGGGCCGCACGCCCATCGCGATATGGAGATCCTGACGTACGTCATCGAGGGTTCTCTGCTTCATCGCGACAGCACGGGCGCGCAACACACCATTCGCCCGAATGAAATTCAAATCATGTCAGCGGGAAATGGCGTCGTGCATAGCGAGTTCAACGCTTCGACGACCGACCCCGTTCACTTCTTTCAAATATGGATTCTTCCGGCCGACGAAGACCTCCGGCCGGGCTACCAGCAGATCGGCTTTGACCCGGCCGAAAAAGAAGGCGGCCTGCGGTTGCTCGCTGCGCCTTGGATCAAGAACGGACAGTGCGTGACGATTCATCAAAATGCTTTCGTCTATGCCGCCCAACTGAAGAGTGGCCGGGAACTGACGCACGTTCTCGATGCGAACCGCTACTCCTGGGTTCAGATGACGAAAGGTTCTGCGTCGGTCAATTCACAATTAATGCAGGAGGGAGACGGCGCCGCCATCAGCGAAGAGCGTGAATTGCGGATTGCCGGAGCACCTTCGGGCTGCGAATTCCTGCTGTTCGATCTGCCATGACTGCCATGACGCCCGTGAACGTGCTCGTTATCTTCGCTTCACGATCCGGTCGAACCGAAACATTGGCGCTCGCGGCCGCAGTGGGCGCCGTCCAGGCGCGAGCGAACATTCGCCTGCGCCGCCTGCCCGGCAGCCTCGCCAGCGCATCCCACAATGAAATCCTGGCCCGCATGCAGCGCGAATACGTTCCGCCCGCGTCCGCGGATGCGATCTGGGCGGACGCAGTGATTATCGCTGTCGACGGAAAGCTCGCAGGGGTATCGATGGATTCGGAAGGCGCCACCGCATACGGACGCCAGGCAGCGGCGGCCACGCGCCCGCCCATGTTATGACGGCGCGAATTTCATGCTGCGGAATATGACGGCGGTGGGAATGCCATAGTATGGGTGTTGTAAACCCGCGCGCGGCCACAGGCCGGCACGCGACGTCGATAGCCACAACAGCGCCGCATGATGCAAGGCGGCCCCCAATTCACGACATCACGTACTCAACAACATGCGAAAGGGTCGCGCGTATAAATCCGGTCTGTCAGCGACTACGTTGCCGCGATTGTCGCGTGTTTGCCGACTTTTGTCCGCTGTGGGCCGGAACCGGGAAACTCCAGGGTCTGATTCGGGGTCTGACCACTTACAAGCGCGCTCCCTTATTTAGCAGTCCGGAAGGATCTACGCTTGACACCATCCTGACAACAGTCTTTCATGTTGTAAGTGTTGTTAAAGTTCTTAGTCCCCAGGCCGATAAGAGGAAGGGGCGACTCTATTTCAAGTCGCGATCGTTCATGGCCCCTTTATCGCGTGGGTCGATATACGGCCCAATACCTGAACTCAGAAAGGAATTCTGAATGCTACGCTCGAGAATACTTACTGGATTACTCCCTTTCGTCGCAGATCGACGAGAACCTCTACGATTTTTTGTCCTTTTACTCACGTTCGCGCTCTGTATCGCTACCACCGTCCAGGCTCAGGTCGCCGATCCTGAAGTTCAGTTGCCTCTTCGTATCAAGGGCGACGCGCAACCGGCCATTGCGGGCCTGACGCCGAATCAGGTACGGACGGCATACGGTTTTGCCCCCGGCAACTCGGGAAGCGGCCAGACCATAGCGATCGTCGTTGCTTACGATCACCACAGTATCGAAGAGGATTTGGAATTCTTCAGTCAGACCTTTGGACTGCCGTCGTGCACATCCGCCAGCGGGTGTTTCCGTAAGATCTACGCTTCAGGACAAAAACCGGGCACGAACACCTTGTGGGCGCTGGAAACCGCTTTGGACGTACAGTGGGCGCACGCCATGGCTCCACTGGCCAATATCATTCTGGTCGAAGCCAAAACGGCCAAACTCAGCGACATGATGGTCGCCGTAGATGCCGCGGTTGCTACGGACGCCAGCGTTATCTCGATGAGTTGGGGACTTGGAGATTCGTCCACGAGACCGGACCTGGACTTTCACTTCCTTGCGTCAAATAAGACGTTTGTTGCGGCTTCGGGCGACTTTGGCAATTTCGTATTCTATCCGTCAGCATCACCGCACGTCGTATCGGTTGGCGGAACCACATTGAGCGTTGCTGCGGACGGAACCTACCTTGGAGAGACGGCTTGGAGTGGAAGCGGAGGAGGATTAAGTATCTCCGAACCTGTACCGTCCTACCAGGCGCCGTTCAACCCGTTCGACAAGCGCGGTACGCCGGATGTGGCCTACAATGGCGATCCCGATACCGGATTCGCGACGTATACCTCCATTCCGTACTTTGGCTTCAAGGGATGGTTGCAGATTGGCGGCACCAGCGCGGGCACCCCGCAGTGGTCCGCACTCATCGCGTCCGCAAATTCCGCGCGTGTGAATGCGGGCAAGTCTCCGCTGACGGGAAGTAACGCCCAGTTGTACATCGCTGCAGCAAAGAAGGAATACAAGACCAACTATCGCGATGTTACTTCGGGCTCGAATGATCTCCTGGGCACTTGCGACGCACTCTGCGATGCCGCTCCCGGATACGACTTCGTCACCGGACTCGGAACGCCCAAGGCTTCGGCACTCATCGAAGCACTGACACAAATGCCCTGACGCCGCGATTCACGAGAGGCCGGTAATCCGGCCTTCCGGCGTTACATCGATCTTACCGGCTGCGGGCATCCGGGGCAGGCCCGGCATAGTCATGATGTCGCCGCAGATCGCAACCACGAATTCCGCGCCGGCGGACAAGCGGACCTCGCGCACCGGGACGACGTGGTGTTTTGGGGCCCCTTTCTTGTCTTTATCGGTTGTAAAGCTGAACTCGGTTTTGGCGATGCATACCGGAAAGCGTCCGTATCCCTGGTCCTCGAGTTCCCTGAACCGATCGCGCACTTTCTGATCCCCAATAATGTCGTCGGCGCCGTACATCTCGCGCGCAATCGTCTGCGCTTTCTTCCAAAGCGGCATGTCGTCCGGATAGAGCATTTTGAATTGCGTCGGTGACGCCGCGACTGTTTTCAGCACCACCGTTGCGAGCTCGGCGGCCCCCGCGCCACCGCTGGCCCAGTGATCGGCGGTAACGCATTCCACGCCAATGCCGTCGCACAATTTCTTGAGTGCATCACTTTCGGCGCCGGTGTCGGCGCTGAAGCGATTCAGGCAAACCAGGACGGGAACGCCGAATTTCCGGACGTTCTCGACGTGGCGGGCAAGGTTGGCAAATCCCTTTTCCAGCGCGGCGATGTTTTCCAGCGCCAGGGCATCCTTCGATACGCTGCCGTGCATCTTGAGCGCCCGGATCGTCGCCACAACGACGGCGCAATCGGGCTGCAGGCCCGCCTTGCGGCACTTGATATCCATGAACTTCTCGCCGCCCAGATCGGCGCCGAACCCCGCTTCGGTGACTACATAGTCGGCGAGCTTCAGCGCGGTTTTTGTCGCGATGACCGAATTGCACCCGTGAGCGATGTTGGCGAACGGACCGCCATGAACCAGGGCGGGATTGTTTTCGATGGTCTGGACGAGATTGGGCGCGAAAGCATCCTTCAGCAGTGCGGTCATGGCGCCGGCTGCCTCCAGATCGGACGCCGTCACCGGCTTTCGGCCGCGTGTGTATCCAACGATGATGTTGCCGAGACGGCGCTTGAGATCGGCCAGGTCTTGGGCCAGGCAGAACACCGCCATGACTTCCGAGGCCGGAACAATGTCGAACCCGTCTTCACGGGGGAAACCATTGCCGGGTCCGCCCAGCGACGACACAACCTCGCGAAGAGCCCGGTCATTCAGGTCGACCGCCCGCCGCCATGTGACACGGCGCGCGTCCAGTCCCAGATGGTTTTCCCAGTGGATGTGGTTATCGATTAGAGCGGCCAGCAGATTGTTGGCAGTGGCAATCGCATGGAAGTCGCCGGTGAAATGAAGATTGATGTCTTCCATCGGCAGGACCTGCGCATACCCGCCGCCGGCCGCGCCGCCCTTCACTCCAAAGCAGGGTCCAAGGCTCGGCTCCCGCAGGCATATAAGGGCCCGCTTGCCCATTCGGTTCAGGGCATCGCCCAGGCCGACAGTCGTGGTGGTTTTTCCTTCCCCGGCCGGCGTGGGAGTCATGGCGGTTACCAGAATCAGCTTCCCGTCCGGACGGCTCTCGAGGCTTTTTATATATTCCAGCGAGAGTTTCGATTTGTAGTGCCCGTAGAGGAGAAGGTCCTTCAGGTCAATACCAAGCTTCTGGCGGGCAACTCTGGCGATCGGCCACATGGGAGCTTGCTGGGCGATCTCGATGTCGGACTTGGGGTGTTGATGCTGGTCGTGCACAGGGGAACACGCAGGCGCGATCGCGGATCGCGCCTGCTACAGAGGTCAGCCTACTTCTTGTTCTGAATGTAGTTCAGCGCGAAGGTCTTGTGGGCTTCACTGCTCATACCGAGCGCCGTGGCTTCGGTCATCGCGCGATCCGTGGTCCACTTGTCGACGAGAACGCGTTTCACAAACCACATCGTGGCGGCCCGCCCTCCACCCGCGCAATGTATGAATGCCGGCTCAGAGCCACGCTGGGTGATCGCCTGAATAAAACGATCCACTGCCGCCGGATCCATGGCAGCATTGTTGAACGGAATATTCGTGTAAGTGATGCCTACTCGACTGGCTTCAGCCTGCATGGCTTCAATGTTCGCCCCGGCTTCGGTCGGCAGCCGAAGATTGATGATGGAAGCGAAACCCATTTTCTTGATCTCGGGAATGGATTGAGTCGTTATGGCTCCGGCGCAAGCGACGGTAGTCTCGATGTGATTGAAGTTGGTGATGCCCGCAACGTTTTCCTTTTTGACTTGTGTCTGCGCGCCGGCAATCGACACGCTAAGCGCCAAAACAGCCAACAGTAAAAGTGTTCGTTTCATTTTGCCTCCCAGGGACGAAGATGGAACGATAAGGCTGTTTCAGCCTGAATGCAAGATTCTCAGGAAAACCGGCAGTGGTCTGATTCGGGGACAGGCCACTCGGAAGACCTTGAAGTTTCTTGCCCGAAATCCGAGCCGTGCTAATATTCACACCTAGAAACCGGCCCAATGTTGATCAGGTTCAGCGTTTTCAGCTCTAATTTGTGATCTCACATAAGGAGATGTCACATGACTATCAGGAATACGGCCATTGTCTTGATTGCGGGACTTCTTGCCGCTTCTGCTTCAATGTTCGCGCACCACGGGACCAACATTTCTTATGACCACGACAAGCCAGTCACGCTGAAGGGAACGGTGACGGAATTCGTATTTGCCAATCCACATGCCGCACTGTACTTCGATGTGAAGGACCAGAAGGGCGCCATTGTGCATTGGGGTGGCGAACTCAATAGCCCCACCAATTTGCGCAGAGATGGCTGGAACAAAGAGACGTTCAAGGCCGGCGATCAACTCACCATTACAGTGTTCCCGTCGAAGGCCGGCACACCTGTAGGCGTCGTCGATCGCTCGAAACCCGTGAGTGTCAACGGCAAGGAACTGCCCGGCAGATCCAACAGCGTCGACTAGAGTCGAGAGAAGAGAGATCCAATGCGAAGCTCCTCCAAAATTTTGATCGTAGCGCTACTGGTGACAGGGGTTTTCTCCACCACCGCTTTCGGGCAGGGTGGGGACCAGGACCTCTCCGGAATCTGGGCGCGAACAAGACAAGTACTGTCGTTGAGCGCCGAACCTCCCGCGCGGACGCCCTTTGGACAGGAACAGTTCAATGCGAACAAACCGTCCTACGGACCGCGGGCAATTCCTCCCGCCCTTGGAAATGATCCGACAGGCAACTGCGATCCCCTGGGTATTCCACGATTGCTGATTCTCGAAAACAACCCTGGCACTTTTGAATTCATTCAGATTCCCGGCAGGGTTCTGCAGGTCTTCGAACGGTATCGCATGTTCCGGGAAATCTGGACCGACGGGCGGCCGCTCCCCACAAATCCAGAACCGAAGTACATGGGATACTCGGTTGGGCGCTGGGAGGGAGGCACGTTCGTTGTGAATTCGCTCGGCTTCGACGAAAGAACATGGATCGACCATTTCGGCAATGCGCACAGCGAAGAAATGCGGCTCGAAGAGCGATACCGCCGCGTAGACCGTGAAACTATTGAATTCACCATGACGCTTACCGATCCGAAAATTTACACGGCGCCGTGGGTGAGCGAAAAGAAGACCGTGAAACTGCAGGCGCCAAGACCGCTCGAGGAACTCCTTTGCATACCATCCGAGGAACAGGCTTTCAACAAACGGATACGAGATCCCGCGGCCGGTATCGTCCGTTAGTTCCCGTGGTTTGTTTTTTTGAATTCAAGTATTGGGAGGCAAGACGATGACGCGAAACTTAAGAACACTCGCTGTTTTGGGCTTTGCCCTGCTTTTTGCAGCTGCACCGCTCGTCGCGCACCACTACGGCGGAACCGTATATGACGACACCAAACGAGTCACGCTCAAAGGCAAACTCACGAAGCTGGACTGGATGAATCCTCACGTCTATTACTACATCGATGTGACCGATGAGAGAGGCCAGACGGTTAACTGGGAAGCGGAAAGTGGTCCGCCGAACTCCCTGTATCGACGCGGCTGGAGAAAAGACGACATCAAGATCGGCGATGCGATCACGCTGACAAACGCCGCCTTGTCCCGCAACGGATCGAAAAAAGTTTCCGGCGGAACGATAACCATGCCGGACGGCCGCAAAGTGTTCAGCGGCACCGCCGGCGATGGCCTCGACAGAGTTCAATAACGATTAAAGCAGGGCGGCGCACCCCTCTCGGAGAGGCGCCGCCCTCCTTCGCCAAGCCTGCCTCAGCCATCAAGAATAATGACGCATCTCGCTGTAATCACCTTCCTCCTGAGTTTCTCGATCCTGCCGCAAAGTGACGCCGGGAAAACCGTCTGGGACGGCGTGTACACCCAGGCGCAGGCCGAGCGTGGCGCTCTGGCTTACGGAGCGAACTGCCGCGGCTGTCACATGGAAGACCTGGGCGGCCAGGGCGAAGCGCCCGCGCTTAAGGGGAACGCGTTCATGGACAGGTGGCGCGACTACAGCCTGCAGCCACTTCTGAGTCTCATCAAAACCGAAATGCCGCCCCTGCGCTTTCGAACACCCGGCACTCCGAAACTCAATGACGAAACCTACGCCGATATCCTGACCTACCTGCTCCTGGCCAATGACTTTCCGCCGGGAACCAGGGAGTTGACGCTCGACACGCTCGACAAGGTTCAGATTGTGGGAAAAGAAGGGCCCGCGCCGCCGCCGAACTTTGCGCTCGTGATGGTCGTGGGCTGCCTGGCATTGACCCCTGACTCACGATGGACGGTGGTGGCCGCCACTGAACCGGTTCGAGCAACAATGCCGGACATAGCGACTGCGGAAGAACTTCGCGCATCGCAGGCCAGGCGGTTCGGCACAAGGCAGTTCCGCCTGGCGGACTTTGGATACCTTGGCGCCGAGTTTCGCCCGGACAGCCTGCGCGGCCATAAAATCCAGGTCAAAGGTTATCTGATCCAACAGCGCGAATTCGAACGCATCAGCGTGACTTCCCTCGAGACGGTTGCCCCGCGCTGCGGGTAGCCGCGTTGGCGGCTGCTATCCTTCCGATCGCTGATTCGAGCATTCCGCCGAACATGGCGGCCAGACCGAACATGTAGTCTCTGCCGATTTCCCCGAGGAGAGGATAGGCGGTTCAAGCCACGTTACAGTGCCGAAAATGCAGCGCTGTATAAGAGTCTTTATGTCCATTCCCCGGGGACCAGCCCGTACTGGCCGCACCAGGCCTTGATTTTAGCCGGGCACGCTAGAAGGTTTTCTGTGCGGCTGGACGTTAGGCTCTATGACTCCAGTATCCGGTCACGGCAAAACCTGAGCTTGATCCAGGCGGCTTTGGTCCTCGGATATGCCTTCTAACGGATCGCGGAGGTTGACTCTTTTTTGCCAACGCGGCAAAGAATTAGGCCACTCACACTCTTTTGCCGGAACAAAACGGCAACGATTACGTTGCTGTCAACGGCCATCCGATTCATCGAGAAGCCTCAAATGCTTTGGACTTGTTCTTGCATTTCAAGGGCGGAGGTTTGTCATGTCACGGCTATCCTTCGCGGACGGCAAACGGTGGTTGTACCGTGGATCGCGGCCGGGCTGGATTGCAAAGATTCTGAATCGAGCGTGGGCCATTGTGGCCTCGTGGGGCGTGACCGCCAATTACGTGGTGACATTGGAAGTAACCGGACGAAAGTCGGGGCGCGTCGTCTCGCTTCCATTGGTCTTGGCCCTCGTCGATGGAAAGCGGTACCTGGTATCCATGCTCGGAGACGGCGGGCAATGGGTCCGCAACGTCCGGGCAGCCGGTGGAAGAGCCGTTCTCCGGAGCGGCGGCCGCGAGCAGGTCCAACTCGAAGAGGTGCCCGCCAACCAGCGCGCACCAATCCTGAGAGCCTACCTGCAGCGGGCACCGGGAGCGCGCCCCCACGTGCCCGTGAACAAAGATGCCACGCTGGAGGAGTTTGAAAAGATAGCAGATGTATTTCCAGTCTTCCGCGTTGCCTCAGCGGTCAGCCGGACGGCGCCCGATCGGCTCAGCAAAGCCGGATGAGTTGAACCTGCATGAAACTGGACGATCGCGGGCGCAAGGCACAGAATAACCGTGCATAATCGACATCGAGGATAGGCAGTTCAAGCCACGTGACAGTGCCGGAAATGCAGCGCTGTATAAGGGTCTTTATGTCAATTCCCCGGGAACCAGCCCGCACTGGCCGCACCGGGCGTTGATTTTAGCCGGGCACGCCAGCATCCGACGCGCTCGACGAGGCGCAGATTCAAAAGTTCGACAGGATCTGCCGCAAGCTCCGGCTCTCCCCCTTCAGCGCACGTGCTGGAGATCGGCACGGGATGGGGAGGGTTTGCCATCCACGCCGCTTCGCACTATGGATGCCGCGTCACAACGACGACCATCAGCCGGAAACAGTACGAATACGCTTCCAACTGGATTGCGCGCGAGGGACTCACGAACCGCATCGAGCTTCTGCTCAAGGACTATCGCGAACTGAAAGGCCGGTACGATCACATTGTCAGCATCGAGATGTTTGAGGCGGCCGGGTACGAGAACTATGACAGGTACTTCGATGTGTGCGAAAAGCTTCTCGCGCCGCGCGGAACCATGCTGCTTCAAACGATCACGATGAACGAGCAGCGCTTCGCGGGGTATCTGCGCGACTACGACTGGATCAAGAAGCGTATCTTCCCTGGCGGCGAACTGGCGTCGATTCGCGGCATGCTCGAGTCCATCGCCAGGGTCACGGGCATGTCCCTTTACCGCGCGGAAGACATCGGCGTGCACTACGCCCGCACCTTGAACGCGTGGCGGAAACGCTTTCATGCGGCGGCTCCGGCCCTTCCAAGCCTTGGATTCGATGAACAATTCGTCCGGATGTGGGACTACTACCTCGCCTACTGTGAGGGCGCGTTTCTCGAGCGCCACATCAGCGATTTCCAGATCGTGTTCACGAAGAACCACAATCCCGCGCCGCTCATGGACGAGCCCTGGGCGGAGCAGGACTCTCGGCCGTCAGGCGTGCCGGCGGAGGCAGTTGCGATATGACCAGTCTGGCTGTTCCACCGGCGCGCATTCAGGCATGCAACAACAGCACAGTGGATGCATCGCGAGACTTCGTCCTCTACTGGATGATTGCCCACCGCCGCCGGCATTGGAACTTTGCGCTGCAGCGGGCGGTCCATTGGGCAACGGAATTGCGAAGGCCGCTCCTGATCGTCGAGGCGTTGAATTGTGACTATCCGTGCGCGAGCGCGAGATTTCAGGTCGCGCTATTAGAAGGAATGCGGGACAACCTCCGGAACTTTGAAGGATCAGGCGCTCTCTACTATCCGTTCGCGGAGCGTTCTCCTTCTCAGGGCAAGGGGATGATCCATGCACTTGCCGAACGCTCCTGCGTGGTCGTGACCGACGACTTCCCGGCTTTTGAAGTTCCCCGCTGGATCGACGCCGCCGCACGGGTTCCGGTGCTGATGGAGAAGGTGGATTCGAACGGCATTTTCCCGATGCGGTCCACGGATCGGGTGTTCACCACGGCGCACAGTTTCCGTCGATTTCTGCAAAAGGAATTGCGGACGCACCTGGGAGAATTTCCCGCGGCCGATTCCCTTGCGGGCGTGGAGTTGCCTCGAATGGCCGCTCCGCCCATCCTTCTAAAAAGATGGCCTGCAGCCACCGCGCAGGAACTTTCTTCAGCGAAAGTTCTCGCGGCCTCTATTCCTGTAGACCGTAGCGTCGCCCCCGTTTCCGCATTTGCCGGAGGCGCCGGCGCAGCGCGGGACTGTTTGAAGCGTTTCGTGAGCAATGGACTGCACTGTTACGTCGAGACCCGAAACCAGCCGGAAGCGGAAGCATCAAGCGGTTTATCGCCTTACCTTCACTTCGGCCACATTTCGGCGCATGAAGTATTTCAAACTGTTGCCGCGGCCGTGCGTTGGTCTCCGCAAAAGCTGAGCCCCAAAACGACGGGCAGCCGCGAAGGCTGGTGGGGGGCCGGACCCGACGCGGAAGCTTTTTTCGACCAGCTCGTGACATGGCGAGAGATCGGCTTCAACATGTGCGCGCATTCCCCGGACTATGCGACATACGGCTCCCTGCCGGCCTGGGCTCGCAAGACGCTGGCCGAACATGCCGCCGATCCGCGTCCCGTGCTCTACTCGCGCGAACAACTGGAGAATGCCGCAACCCACGACGTGTTGTGGAATGCCGCCCAGTCTCAGTTGCGGGCCGAAGGCCGCATCCACAATTACCTGCGCATGCTATGGGGCAAAAAGATTCTGGAATGGTCGCAAACGCCCGAGGATGCCCTGGAAACGATGATCGATCTCAACAACAAGTTCGCTCTCGATGGCCGCGACCCCAATTCCTACACGGGCATTTTCTGGACACTCGGCCGTTACGACCGCCCCTGGGCGCCTCAGCGGCTTATTTTCGGAAATATCCGGTACATGAGTTCCGATAACACCGCGCGCAAGCTGCGCGTGAAAGACTACATCGAGCGGTACACAACGGAACAGGGGACATAAACATTCTGATCGCAGGTTATGATACTTTTCACGCTAAACAAGGAACAATGGATACCACGCACGCGGGAAGAACTGTTTCCATTTTTTGCAAACCCCGAAAACCTGGAACAACTGACTCCACCGTGGCTCCACTTTCGAATCGTGACTCCCCGCGTGGAAATGCGTGCCGGCGCCAGGATCGACTACCGGCTGCGGGTACACGGTGTCCCGCTGAAGTGGCAGAGCGAAATTACGGTATGGGAACCGCCGTTCCGGTTCATCGATGTGCAGAAGCGCGGGCCCTACCGCGCATGGATTCACGAACACACTTTTGAATCACGCGATGGCGGAACATTGATGCGGGACTACGTCCAATATGCAGTGACCGGCGGAGCCCTCGTCCGGAAATTTTTGGTAGCACCCGATCTGGAGAAGATCTTCAACTTTCGCAGAATTCGCCTCGAATCCATTTTTGGAGGTGCGCATTGACGGATCCAGACACCACTCGCGTTCGCATTGGTATTTCCTCCTGCCTGCTCGGGGAGAAAGTCCGTTTTGACGGCGGTCACAAGAAGGACGAATTCCTGACGAGCCATTTCGGCCGATACGTCGAATGGGTGCCGGTGTGTCCCGAGTTCGAGATCGGCCTGGGCGTCCCGAGAGAATCCCTCCGGCTGGTCTCGGACGGCAAGGTGACTCACCTGTTTGCGCCACGTTCCGGACTTGACCACACGGACCGCATGAACCAGTGGACGCGGGATCAGGCCGAACGCCTGGCCGCACAGGGCCTCTGCGGCTATGTCCTGAAGCGGAGTTCGCCCAGTTGCGGCCTGGAGCGCGTGAAAGTGTACAAGGGCACGGGTCTTCTGAATCGCGATGGGCGCGGACTTTTCGCGGCAGGTCTTGTGGATCGATTTCCAAATCTGCCCATGGAGGAGGAAGGCCGGCTGAATGACCCCAGACTCCGGGAGAACTTTGTATCGCAGGTCTTCAGTTACAAACGCTGGATGGATCTCCAGGAGGGCGGATTAAGCCGCGCGAAAATCATGCAATTCCATGCGCGACACAAATTCCTGCTCATGGCGCACCAGCAGAATGGAATGCGCAGCCTGGGGAATCTGATTGGCAAGGCGGGCCGCGGGACTTCAGCAAAGCGGCTCGGAGCCGACTATTTCGACGCGTTCTGCGAAGTGATGCGGCATACACCGACGCGCCGGAACCACACCAATGTGCTTCAACATCTCGCCGGCTACTTCAGCGAACAACTGGCCTCGGACGATCGGGCCGAGCTTGCGGACGTGATCGACAGATATCGCCGCGACCGTCTGCCGCTGATCGTGCCGGTGACGTTGATCCGTCACTATGTGCGCAAACTCAAAGTCGAATACCTGGAGGACCAGGTTTATCTGGACCCGCATCCGGACGAACTCAATCTGTTGAACCAACTCTGATGTCATGCGAAGGGTTAATGACCATGAAGAAGACAATGATAGTTGCCGCCGCTTGCCTTGCCATATTGTCCGCTGCCGGCGAGGCCGGTGCGCTGGCTAAACGTCCGCTGAAGGTAGTCCCCCAAGTCGATCTTGTACGCTATGCCGGGAAGTGGTACGAGATCGCCCGCTTGACCAACCGCTTTCAGAATCGGTGCGCCGGTGAGGTCACCGCAGACTACACGCTGCAGCCCAGCGGAAGAATCTCGGTGTTGAATCGCTGCAAGCGGGCAGACGGCGGGCAAATCCAGGCAGAGGGTGTGGCGCGAGTGGTCGGCGAAGGACAACCCAATTCGATCCTTAAGGTCCGCTTCGCCCCTGCGTTCCTCTCCTTCATTCCGCAGGTCTGGGGAGACTATCAGATCATTGCGCTATCGCCGGATTACACGCATGCGCTCGTGGGTGACCCAGGCCGGGAATACCTCTGGATCCTCTCGCGATCGCCCCGGATGGACGATGCCGCCTATGATCGCCTCGTCGAGGAAGCCAGAGCCCAGGGTTTCGAGGCCGGCAAGCTGGTGAAGACGAGACAGGACGGGCCATAACATGG
The DNA here is from genome assembly GCA_945865815.1 of Candidatus Sulfopaludibacter sp. SbA3. GTDB lineage: Bacteria > Acidobacteriota > Terriglobia > 20CM-2-55-15 > 20CM-2-55-15 > CAMBFR01. Next base: position 21,465 of record CAMBFR010000023.1, on the reverse strand, counting down.
CTGAAATCTCGAAACCACAGTGTGTCGCGATAACGGGGGCGACTGGTTACATCGGAGGGCGTCTGGCTCCCCGCCTGCTGGATTCGGGCTTCAGGATTCGTTGCCTGGTGCGAACACCGGCCAAGCTCCAGGACCGCGAATGGGCTAAAGATTCCAGAGTTGAAGTCCGGCAGACGGATCTTGAGGATGCCGAGTCCCTGACGCGCAACCTGGACGGATGCCAGGCCGCATTCTATCTGGTGCATTCCATGAGCTCTGCCGGCGCGGAGTACGCGCAGCAGGACCGCCGACTGGCCTCGATATTCGCCGATGCCACACGGAAGGCCGGGGTGGGGCGAATCATCTACCTCGGAGGGCTCGGCGAAACCGGAGCGGATCTCAGTGAGCACCTTTCCTCCCGCCGCGAGGTCGAGCACGCGCTTGCTTCAACGGGCGTGCCCGTGACCGTTCTGAGGGCAGCCATGATCATCGGCTCCGGGTCTGCATCCTTTGAAATACTGCGTTACCTCGTCGAGCGATTGCCTGTCATGATCACTCCCAAATGGGTCAGCACGATGTCCCAGCCGATTGCCGTTGAGAATGTGATCGAGTACCTGGCCAGAACTCTCTCCAAGCCGGAAATGGCTGGAGGGATATTTGATATCGGCGGTCCCGACGTCTTCTGCTACCGCGACATCATGCGGATCATGGCCGAAGAACTCGGATTGAGACGCCGATGGATTATTCCGGTCCCGGTGCTGACGCCTCGCCTCAGTTCCTATTGGATCCATCTCATCACTCCGCTGAGTCACAAGATTGCGAGGCCTCTGGCTGAGGGCCTGAAGAATCCTGTCGTCTGCCGGGACGACCGGATCACGCAACAGATTCCCCAGAAACTCCTGACCGTTCGTGAGGCCATCCGGGCGGCATTGCGCCAGATGACGGAGAATCAGGTGGAGACAAACTGGTCCATGGCCGGACCAATGCCGGGGGACCCGGATTGGGCGGGCGGAAGGGTTTTTCGCGATGAGCGCAAAGTGACAATCCACGCGCCCGACTGGGCCATATTCCGGGCCATTTGCCGTGCCGGCGGCGGGCACGGGTGGTACGCAGCGGACTGGCTCTGGAGAGTTCGTGGCTGGGTCGACCTGCTCGTGGGCGGCCCCGGACTGCGCCGCGGGCGCCGCGATTCGGAGACGATCGGCTATGGGGAAGCGCTTGACTTCTGGCGCGTCGTCGGACTGGAACCTAATCGAAGCCTGGCGCTCCGCGCTGAAATGAAATTACCCGGCGAAGCCCTGATCGAGTTCCGCATTGAGCCGAAGAACGGAACCGGCTTCACTCTGACGCAACGCGCCCTGTTCTATCCCCGCGGTCTGTTCGGACTGCTCTATTGGTATGCAGTGGCGCCGCTGCATCACATCGTCTTCCGCGGCATGCTCCTCGGTGTCGAGCGCGAAGCCTTGAAAATAGCCACTGGAACCGGAAAAGCCGGGTGAATCGAAAACATCTTGCAAACCTGATAGAGGATAGGCAGTTCAAGCCACGTGACAGTGCCAAAAATGCAGCGCTGTATAAGAGTCTTTCTGTGAATTCCCCGGGAACCAGCCCGTACTGGCCGCACCAGGCCTTGATTTTAGCCGGGCACGGCGGTCCGATTGCCAGCGTAGGACAGCGTATGATCAGCGGCGCGGCGCGGATGGTCATTGATCAATTTTTCAAGTGCGCAGCCGAAAAGCTGAGCGGATGACCGGCTCATGGCGTCGACAACATTTGTGGAGTTTTCACCCGAGGATTTCGTGGAGTCGCTGTTCGCGGCTTAACACCCCCCCGGAAGTTGAACGCTTCACGGGGGGGTGGGTAACCGGGATAATGCGGTTTAACGCCTCCTTATCAGAAGTCGAACTGCGTGGTGACCTTTGCGAAACGCGCTGGTATGATCCCGGTCGGCTGCAGCCACCGCGGTCCGAAGGCCTGCTGGTAGGACTCCACCGCGCTCGTGTTGAAGACGTTGTAAATATCTAACGCGATGTTGATCCGCTTGTTTTCGAGCCGGAAAATTTTCCCAACTCGAAAGTCGATTTGATTAATGCGTTCGCCATACAGCGTGCCCGGCTTGACCAGGTTCACAATCGCATTGGCCGCGCCTCCCGAGAGAACCCTTCCAAGCGGCTGCGACACCACGGAATTGGCCACTACCCAGTTCGCTGCCAGGCTTTCAGTCGCGATGCCGGGTTGGTTGGCTCCCACGGTTGGTTTGCTCTGGAACGTCCCCGCGATCTGTACGTCGATCCGGGGCAACGTGTATGTGGCAAGCCCTTTGATCTGCGTGAGGAACGGCGTCTGGAGACTGCAGAAGTCTCGGGGCTGCCGCACGGCGCCAGTCACCAGGATTTCCGGAAGTTTGTCCACGATCTCGCAGTTATTTGTTGTCTTGCGCCCGGTGGAAAACCCTCCTGACACAGTCGGGCCGGTGCGCAGCCGCGCCTCCACGCTGACATCCACTCCGTTATAATGCTCGGTTTGATTCCCAAAGTTGGCCGCGCTGGTAACGAAGTTATCGACCTGCCCGAATTTGGCAGCCTTGACATCGTAGAACCTGGTTAGCCCGTAGCCGCCACCGCCGGGCAGCCGTGGATCCGCTGGCGCCGTAATGCTGAACGGATCGAAATCCTCGGGTCCCACCGCCCGATTGTCGGTAACCGTGAAATTTCCCCATACGCGCCGGACATAGCCAAGCTTCGCCGAGACGCGCGGGGCTAACTCTTGTTCCACGGCTAAGCCCAGATCCCATGTGTATTCACGGATGTTCCAGCCATTCAGGACTTTCGAGTCGTAGGTTGTGCTGGCCACTTCCTTGCCGAAACTCTGATTCGACCAGGGCCCGCACTCGTCATTGAGGGCCGGGTTCAGCAGATCGCAATCTGGAACGAAATTGCGATTAACGTCATTCCATGCGCGGTCCGTCTGGCTCGCAACACGTGTGATCGGGTTCTGAAGGTTCCCATAAATTCCGAAGGAATTCTCCGGAGTCACATACCGGCCCAAGCTCGCCTTAAGGGCCGTCCTGCCGTTCCCAAACAGGTCGTATGCAGCGCCGAAGCGAGGGCTGATGTCTTTCACACTCACGCCGGCGTCCCGGGCGGAGAATACAATCGCGACCGGAATGAACCGATCGGGACCCACCTGCTGTGCCGGCAAATGACTGCCGATATGCTCGAAGCGTACCCCCCCTTGCAGCGTCAGGCGGCCCCGCGTCCACTGGTCCTGCGCATACAAGGCGGTGATGCCGGTGTCGGTGCTGCGTCTCGATCCGTGGAGCCCGAACATGGTGAGCTGGTTTGGCACGCCGTCCCGCAAGCGGTAGAGGAGCCGGTGATTGTTGTAGAAATTCAGGAATAGTACTTTGTGAAGGGCGTAAGAGCCGCCAACCTTCATGTTATGGGCGCCGGTAACATATGAGCCAGAAGCCCGCCAGGTGTGCGTGACGCCCCACGGGCGCGACCAGTCGGCCCCGCGGTAGAACAGCCCGGGGATGATGCCGCCTTGTTCCTGCACACGAATCAGATCGCGGTTGTTTCCCTCGCGCTCCTTGCCGCCGTATTGGAGTCGGAGCCCCAAACCGTAGGCGGCATCCAGCACAAGGCGGCCTGTTACCTGAGACGTCCAGGTGATCTGTCCCATCTGTTGCGGAAAGCCCTCAACCCGGCTGGCCGCCTCAGGTGATTGTGTCGCACTGCCTCCCCCAAGGCACGACACGCAAGACGACTGTTCGTCCCACCAGAGGTTGATTTTGTCACGCCGCGAGAGTTGCCAGGTCAGCCTCAGACTCATGTTCTTCCAGGTGCCATCATCGAGGGCCGGCCGAGTCAGGTCCGGCTCATACGTCCACTTGCTGGGATCGCCTGCATTCTTGTTGTACCACATGCCCGCAACCGACTTACGGTTGCCCTGGTGTCGGCCGGTCCAGTAAAACCATAGGCGATCCCGCACAATGGGGCCGCCGAACGACGCGTTGACGTCCCAGATTTTGCTGAGGCTGTTGGGAGTGCGCAGACCGGCATCGCGATGCGCCTGAGTGAAATTGGTCCCCTGCAACGCGCCGCTGGCACCGGTGACAAAGAGGCTGCCGTTGAACGTATTGCCGCCCTGCCGCGGAACGATATTCATGACCGGCCCGCCGGTAGTCGCTTCGCCCAAGCCTCCGGACAGGATGAAGTTCACTTCTTGAGCAGTTCCGACCTCCGGCACATAAAACGACACGCCCATCCCCTGAAAGCCCATGCTCAAGCCGTCCACATGAACCTGCCCCTCGTTCCGGCGGCCGCCGTGGGCTTGAAAGACGCTGAAGATCGGGCCTGCGATACCGCCCACATCGTTTCCCTGGACATTGAGCGCCGGCACCAGCGTCGTCAGGCTGTAGTACTGCCGCCCGGTCGGAATAGAATCGATTACCTCGTCCTGCAAAGTCTGACGCGCCTGCGTACTCTGGAGGTCGACGGTGGGAGTCTCGCCGGTTACCGTGACCGTCTCCGACAGCACGCCTACGGACAACTCCGCGTTCACCGTCGCGATAAACGACCCAGTCAGCTCGATTCCTTCACGGAGGACGGTACTAAATCCGGGCAACGTGAACGTCAGCCTGTAGGCGCCCGGCCGCAAATCGACGATGCGATACCTGCCCGTCTCGTCCGTCACGGTCGAGCGGACCTGTTCAATTAACACGGGACTCCTGGCCTCGACCGTCACACCCGGCAACACTGCTCCGGAAGTGTCTGTGACGACGCCGGCCAGCGCCGCGCCCCCCTGGGCAAGCGCCACTGTCGGCACGAATGCGACACACATGAAGACAAGCAGAACCTTAGTCAATGCAGGCATGGAACCCTCCTTCGAGAGCAATTCGAAACAATTTAACTGGTTATGGGTGGTGTTTTGCGGAGGCAAGCTATACCCACAGAGGGCAAGGGGTCAAGCACTATCCCACTCCCGATTGCAGATGTAATCGCCTGACCTCAATCTGCAAGACTGTTCAGCCGAGCGTCGCCATTGATGCGGCACGGTTTGCGAGACCTGCGCCGGTGCGCCCAACCCGATAGCTCCGCCCAGACAAAATTCTGCTAACATTTCGTGCCATGCAGCAATCGGCGCGAGAGCTTTACGAAACGTTGCGAGCCATGTACGTCGATGGCGAAGACAGGCGGCTGGATTCGCTGATGCAGGCATGCACCGTTGGCATACAAAGAGATCCGGAAAGTCCGTTGCTTATCGACCTGCTAGACACCGCAATCAACGCAATTACTAACCATAGAGACCGCAAAGAAGTCGATCAATTCATCGCCGAACTTGGTCCTGAGGAGCGTGATCTCTTCAACGAAATCCAACAGATGGGGGACGACGAATTGATAGATCTGGCGGTTCGCTTTCCCGACATTGCTGAACCCATAACCAAGATATTGCACTGTAATTCCGAGCAGCGCCGTCTGGATCGGCGAATGAACGAAATTTCCGCCCGTTTGCGCCCCATGAAATAACGGTTCCGAGCAGCCCAGGGATTTCCCACGAGCACTTCTGCAAGCAAGTAGTAGACGGCGCCGACAAGCTCAAGGAAGTAGATTCAACGCTTTCCATACGAGCCGCAACACGAAGTCGGCGATAGCGGGACATTGAAATCGTCCTTGTCCTGAATAAAACGAATTCCTCTCTGCTCTGTGGTCGAGCGGCGTGTTGAAAGGCAGGATCTCGCCGGGCTGGAGACTGCTATCCCTCCGATCCCTGAGCGGCTTCCTTTACAATGCTTCTCCTGTACGGCGGGATGACGGCCAGGAATAACATGAGTGCCAGCAGGTACACCGTCCGTATCCCCAGGATCAGAGACATGTATTCGAGCATTCCACCGAACATGGCGCCTAGGACATTCATGCCGAAGTCATAGCTGGTCCTTTCCGACCGTTGGAACAGCCGGCCGAAAAGCAGGCTGGACGCAAGCATCGGCAAATACACCTGCAGAGCGGAGAATGTTGTTCGAAACGGTTCGGGAAAACCCAGATAGTAATGAATGTCCACAACGTAGTTGAGCAGAGTCGAAGCCGCCAGCAGTGCGATCGCGGCCGGGACGGAAGGAAAAGCAAAACGGTCGACGACTACGATGGAAACGAGCGCCGCGAGCAGGACCAGGATTACGGCAAGCGACGTGACGATCCACGTCGAACCGACGATCAAGGCCATCCGCGTTATGGTATTGGTCTCGAGAAGCATGAACCCCGCGCCCTGCAGGAAAAAGCACAACGCCGCCGATGAAGATGCGGACGATCCTCCTGCAGACGTCCCGCCGGGCCAGGCGAAAAATCGAATGAACAGTAACGAGATGGCAATCATGGCGGCCAGACCGAACATGTAGTCTCTGCCGATTTCCCTGCCTGCAACATTCAGGTACGGCCAGTCATCCGTGACTGCCAAAGCCTGTGGAGCGAGCGTGAAATACGTCTGTGCATCGCGTTCCACTATGAGCCCCGGAAGCGAAAATCCCGATTTTTCCCAGATGCCCGGACCCGCAAAGAAAATCACGTCGCCTTTGGGACCGCCGCTCAGTTCCATCATCAGCGGCGGCTGGCCGAATGCGGCCTGTATCATCGCGAAAATCCTGAGCCGCACAAAATTCGCGATCGCGTAATACGTGACCTGGAGGAGGCCATTCGGATTGAGCAGCGAGCGTGCCTGCTGGAAGCTTTCGACAGTATAGACATAGTTGTCGAGCCGGATGTTCGACATGCTGGAAAGATGGCTGGTGGAATCGAGGAAGCCGAAGACGATGAGATCGTACCGCTCTCTGGTAGTAGCCATGTAATGACGCGCGTCATCATTGATGATTCTCACGCGCGGATCGAGGTACGGCCGCTCGGGATGTAACTCCCGGCCGATCGCAATGATGACCGGATCGATTTCGACGACGTCGATTCGCTCGACGTCGTGGCGGACAGCGGCGGCCGTTTCGTTGCCCGTTCCACCGCCGACGATCAGGACAGAGCGAGGCTGCGCAATTTGATACGGACTGTCGTAGACGTAAACGTGGGCCTGGACGAGGTCCCAGACCAGGGCCGGATCGCCCCTCCGCTTCTCCAGCCGTTCGCGCGAAAGGTCGTAAAGCACCTGATGGCCATTGTTGTTGGTCAGCAGTTGCCGGGCATTGACGGCGGGATGGGTCGGCTCGAGCGTGATCTTCGAGTATGGCGACCAGTACTCCTGCGGAGCGCGGGAAAACCAGGTTATGCCGACTGCGAGGACGAGGCCCACAACAGTGCACAACACACCAAGACGATTTGCCCGCACGAAGTAGAGGATCGGCAGCAGGGCAATCGTGAACCAGGTAACAGGACCGAAAGTCAGATAAGAAAGCGCCAGGAAAGACACCACTCCAAGCAGGCTGGCGCAGATGTTGATCGAGTACGCCGTCAGCGAAGGGAAAGCCGTCAGGTGCTTTCCAACCAGCCGCCCGAGCGGCACCATGAGCAGGGCGCTGCCCACGAACACGACCGAAAGGACCATCAGGATCGGTACTTCAATTGAGGACGCCGTAGCCTGGGGCCACAGAAATTCTCCGGTCGTGGGCGGGATGATCCGCGTGTAGCGCTCCGTGACGATCGTGGCGAGCGCGGCGGCGGCGACGAACAGTGCGAAGTAGGGTAGCGCCCGATCCGCGCGGCGGTGAGTGGCCGCGCCGCAGCCGAACCCGAGAAAGGTCGCGAAGAGAATGCAGTTCTTGTAATACCCCAGGTAGTAGATGCTCGTTGGGAGCCAGCGAACCAACAGCATCTCGAAAAAGAGGGCCGCAAAAGACGCGATGAAGAGATCCCAGAATCGCCTTTGCGTCATGATCGACATGGTGTGCGGCAAATACTGGCATAGTTGACAAGGTACTCAAAGCGATTCCATGAACCCCGCCGTTCGCGCACAAGGCCTGGGGAATTTTGAAATTGGACGAATCCTGCACCTCAAATCCGAAATCCCGAAATATCAGATTGGACCGCATGAACCACAAACCGTGGTTTCGGGGAGGATCGCCGGTCCAATTGAAAATTTCGGATCTCGGATTTGAGGTGCAGGATTCGTCCAATTTCACAATGTTCCCCTTTTTGATATCCCTCTGACAGGACGGCTACCCCGCCACTCCTTCCTATTGCCAAAACAGACCCCTCTGTAATAAATATTGGGCTGAACCACACAACCCTGACAGGGGAAAAGAGAATATGGAGGTACTTATGGTCAAAAAGCATGTGGCTGTTTTCGCACTTGTGATTTTGTTGGCCGCCCTCCCCGAGACGGTTCGGGCACAGGACGCGACCACCTTACTGACCACCGCTGCGAAGGCGATGGGTGCAGAGAATCTAAAAACAATCCAGTATTCCGGCTCCGGCACCAACGCCGGTATTGGACAGAACAGGAATCCGGGTGCTCCCTGGCCTCTGGTCCGGGTGAAGTCCTACACCCGCGAGATGGATTTCGACGCGCCTGCCTCGCGTCTGCAGGTAGTCCGCGACCAGAACGGAACCGAGCAGACGCAGAACCAGACGATCCTTCCCAATGCGCCATGGGCGAATCAATTCGATGTCTGGCTTTCTCCGTATGCCTTCCTGAAAGGAGCGATTGCGGGCCCGGCCACACTGGAGGCAAAAACTGTCGCGGGCGAACGCTTCAACGTCGTTACGTTTACCCGTGAGAACCGCTACAAGGTCAGCGGCTATTTCGATCAGAAGAACATGATCTACAAGGTCGAGACCTGGGTCGACAACCCGGTTTTCGGCGACATGCTGGTCGAAGCTGTTTACCGCGATTACAAAGACTTCAGCGGAGTCCAATTTCCCACCACGATCATCAACAGACAGGGTGGCAAGAGCACGTTGGTACTGGTCGTCTCCGACGTGAAGCCGAACGCGCCGGTCAGCATTCAGCCACAGCAGACTCAGGGTGGCGGTGGAGGCGGCGCCCCGCCCGTATCCGTGCAGGCGCAGCGAATCTCGGACGGCGTCTTTTATCTGATGGGCGGGTCTCACCACAGCGTAGCCGTCGAGTTCGCGGATCACATTGCGGTAATCGAGGCGCCCCAGAACGAAGCACGCTCGCTCGCGGTGATCGCCGAAGTGAAGAAACAGATTCCCAATAAGCCGATCCGGTATCTCCTCAACACGCATCACCACTTCGATCATTCGGGCGGATTGCGGACGTATGTGGATGAGGGCGCCACAATCGTGACGCATCAGATCAACAAGGACTTCTATTCCAAGACCCTGACGGCGCCGCGGACCTTGAATCCGGACAGGCTGGCGCAGTCCCGGAAGCTTCCGACGATTGAGGCCGTTGGCGATAAGAGGGTTCTATCGGATAACACACGTACCATCGAATTGCATCTGATCAAGGACAATCCCCACAATGACGGGATCCTGATGGCGTACCTGCCGAATGAGCGGATCCTCATCGAGGTGGATGTTTACACACCGCCTGCGCCGAATGCCCCCGCGCCCACCGCAGTCAATCCAAACACGGAAAACCTTGTGGCAAATGTTGAGAGGCTCAAGCTGGATTTCGAGAGGATCCTTCCGCTTCACGGTCCGGGAGTCGCGATGAAGGCGGATTTGTATAGAGCTGTTGGAAAGACGCCGGCCGCCAACTGAGCTGTGGGGCAAAACAATTCGGCCTTCCTCATGTCGAGGAAGGCCGAATTTTAATCAAGCCTTAGAACACGTACTTCAGGGCGAGCTGCATGATCCGCGGATCCAGCGCGCTTGTGGATTTTCCGAAATTCGCGCTGTTCAAGACCGTGCTTGGATTCAGCGGATTCACGTGATTCGGCAGATTAAACGCCTCCGCCCTGAACTCCACGGTATGGCCTTCGGTAATCTGGAACTTGCGTGTCAGCCCCATATCCAGCTGAATGATTCCAGGTCCTCGAAGACTGTTGGCGGCATTTCCATACTGGCCGGGCGCGGGGCGGACGAATGCGGCGGGGTTCAGCCAGCCGTCGCGATTCTTGTTGGGACGATAGACATCCGCCAGCACCTGCTGCGCGCGGCCGTTGTCGTTGGTTCCCGTCAATGTGTTGTCGAATCCGCTCGTCACTGTGAACGAAGTGCCCGACTGCAGCTTGAGGATTCCGGAAACCTGCCAGCCGCTGCCCAGGATACGCAGCGTTCTGTTGGCAAACGTCGGAGTCTCGACGACGGTGGAGAGATTCACGACGTGCCGCCGGTCCCCGCCCAGGTTCGTCGAGCCGCAATTGCCGCGCGAATATTTCCTCATGCCCGGCGTAATTCCGCCGTTACCCGGTTGAGTCACGACACCATCTCCAATGCAGTGGGAGAGCGTGTAATTTCCGGAAACCGTCAGGCCCCTGGCGCGGCGCCGCTGCACCGAGAGCAGCATGGCGTTGTAATTGCCCGTGCCGCCGTCTTCGGTGTCGCCGATACCGCCGTAGTACCGCCCGGCATTGGGATTAGCCAGCGTCAGAACGCGCCGCTGAGCGACATTGCCCGTGGTGGCCGTTGGCGTGTAGGGCGCGTAGTTCAACTGGTTCTGGGGACCCCAGAGGTGGATGGCCGAGTTTCCGATATAACTGCCGGAAAACAGCCAGTCCTGACCGACCTGCTTTTGAACGCTCAGATTCCACTGATGAATGTACGTCGACTGCGCATTGATCCGGAGGTTGTTGAAGTTGCCGTTGAGCGGGAAATCCGAATTCTTGGTGAAGTACGACGGAATGGGATTTCCGCCGGGAATCCCGTTGGGAAAGGTTCCCGAAGGCAGGTTCCACGGATCCGCAAAACTCGGGTTCTGGATGGCGACGCTGCTGTTCCACGGCGAGGCCCCGCCGTTACCGAAGAACGTCCACAAGGTGGGCAGCTCATTGAAGATTCCATATGCTGCGCGAATCACCATCAAACCGTCGCCGGCAGGATCGTAGGCAAGTCCAAGCCGGGGCGCGAAATGCAGCCAGCGGTCGAAGAAAAACTTCCCGTTCTTTGGCAGTCCGGGGTCGCCGGTCAACTGCAAGCCAATCGGGGCTTTCGGATAAGTCGGACTCACGAAGCCGGCGTTGAACTTCTCGTACGAGAAGAATACCGGGAAGCGGCGAAGGCCGTCGTAAGGCGCGATGAATGGTTCGTAACGGACACCGAAATTCACGGTGAAATTCTGCGTCGCCTTCCAGGTGTCCTGAAGATACAACGCGAAATAAGTCTGCCTCGGGTATATCTGGTTCGTGACGCCCTGGCTGAACTGGGACGGGTTCCCTGTCATAAAATCCCCGAGCGCCAATCCCGTCCTCGTCTGGCCGCTGAATGTAAAAGTCGGATTCGCGGTAACGTTGGATTGTCCCGAGAAAATCAGACGGCTCCAGTTGACGCCGAAGCCCCACTGGTGGGCCCCTTTCACAAGACTGACATCGTTGGCGATTTCCACTCCAGTCGAGTTGTACACGCCGGGTTGAACGTCCGAGCCGCTGATGGTGAACCCATTCGGATTCACGCCATTGACGACGCCCGAACCGACGCCAAAATTCATGTGCCCTTTGAACGGAACAGTGACGTTCCTCACGCCGATATCGTTGAGGTCGACGACGATCGGATTGATTCGCGGATTTACGGTCCGGATTCCGGTCAGATGGAAGGAATTCACCGTGCCGCTGCCGATAAGAAATGTGTCGCCGAGGACCATGGTGTGAGTTCTTTGATTGAGCTGACCCTTCGAACTCGTCAGGATGTTCTTTCCGTCGTAATCCCACGGCGCGTCTTTCCGAGCCCCCATGTAGCGGACAAATAACGAATGCCTGTCGGTCTTCTGATAATCCACCTTGACGGCGGTCAGGTACTCGTTGATGCTGCCGACTCCTCCAAACTGGGTCAGCCCGCACTCATTCTCCGATTTGGGCAAGCGCGCCGAGAGCGCGAGCGCCTGAGAAGAGAATAGACGGGGATCGATAGTATTGCGCGCGAAGCCGCCGGTTCCGAACGGGGCCGCCAGCGTGACGTCCCGTCCCTGGCATTGAGGCGAAGCGAAGGTTGTGAAATCTCCGGCGAGCATCCGCGCAGTGGGAACGATCTGCTTGTTGGCGCTCGGGTTCGACCGCTGCGTCGTGATCTGTTCTCCGGCAAAGAAAAACAGCTTGTTCTGTATGATCGGCCCGCCGATAACACCGCCAAACTGATTTCGTTTCAGCCCGTCGTTGGTAAGAGCGTAGGCGTTGCGGGCATTCATTGAGCCGTTGCGGACGAATTCAAAAATGTCGCCGTGAAAGCTGTTGGTTCCCGACTTGGTGACGGCGTTGATCACCCCGGCGGAATGGTGTCCGTATTGCGCCGGAACTCCGCTGGTTTCGATCTTGAATTCCTGCAGCGCATCCGGGAACGGGAGCGGCATGTTCAGGCTGTTTTCCGGATCGTTGTGCGTTCCGCCATCCAACACATAGTTCAAACCGCCGTCCAGGCCGCCGGCAACGGAAATGACGGTTGTTGCGTAATTCCGGACTCCGGAATTCAAGTTGACGTTTGTCGTTTGCACCGCGATACCCGCCAGAAAGATGAGTTCCGTCGGATTCCGTCCATTAAGGGGCAGTTCAAGCACGCGCTGGTTGTCGATCATCTGGCCGACTCCCGTGGTTCGTGTCTCGACCAGGGCCGCGTCGGCCTGTACTTCAATCTGTTCGGAAACCTGGCCTACCTGGAGGACTACAGGGACAACAGAATTGGCGCCCACTTGCAACACGATTCCGGTTTGCACATAAGTCCGGAATCCCGGCAGGCTTGCTTCCAGCAGGTAGGGTCCTATCGGCAGGTTCGTCAGCGTGTAAGATCCGGTCTCATCGCTGACGGCGGTTCGTTTAGCGCCGGTGGCGGTTTGCGTTGCGTTGACTTCCACGCCTGGCAAAACGGCCCCGCTTTGATCCCTGACCGTTCCGCTGATTTGCGCCGTTCCCTGCGCCCATGCTGTGGCGCACGACAACACACAAATCAGCGACAAAATTAGCGCAATTCTAAGCCTCTCCATGCAATCCTCCTCCACCTTAAGTAAAGATCCGGCAATCGGTTGGCCGGGTCGTAAGCGGCCCACACCTTAGCAACGCACTCTGAGCGTGTCAATGAATTGCGGTTGCGGAAGAGCCTCGCGCGCAGCGGTCTCGCAGTGGGGAGCGGACGCAGTTTAAGAGGGAGTTCGAGAGAGCAGTCCCGGGGAATCTGGAATTCGTTCAGGAACGAAAACCCTTCACCCGGGACTCAAGTGTCACAGTTCGAATAGTTCTGGGCTGTGGTATTCGGATGTGCCCGGACAGTACAAAAGAAGCGTTAGTACCGGCCGCGTCCGCCTCCGCCGCCTCCCCGTCCGCCGCCGCCTCCGCCGCCTCCGCGACTGTCGCGCGGAGCCATCGGCTTCGCTTCGTTTACGGTGAGCGCCCTGCCGTTGAACTCCTTGCCGTTAAACTGATCTATGGCTTTGTCCGCGCCATCCGTCATCTCCACGAAACCGAAACCCTTTGAACGGCCGGTATCGCGGTCTGTGATGATACGAACGCTCTCGACTGTGCCAGCCGTCGCGAATAAATCGGTGATTTCATTCTCCGTCGTCTGGAACGACAGATTCCCTACGTACAATTTTTTTGACATGTCGGTACCCTTATAGTCTTAAGTCTGAAATAGCCTTTTGCAGTTTTGGAGAGGAGCTGCGTACTGGATGCTCATCGGCCAAGAGTGGACAATCCTAAACGACCGGAATTCAATTTACAACCCCCTCAGCATACGCCGACTTGACTTTCCTTCCCTCAGAAAAGTTTTGGCAATTGAAATTCTTTCTGGCAGCATCCACACCAGAGAAAAATGAGCGGCTGCGAATGCAAGCCCGGCAGGGCGCAGCCATAAAATTAATGATGGCTGAAACGTTCAAACTGGAGGAAATGTGAATCGACTGTTTTGCCTTGCCTTGATCTTGCTTCTTTCTGGCTGCGGCGCCGCACCCGAACCGGAGCAGCCCGCAACGCCCGCGGCCACCGATAGCGCCGCGCCAACCGCTCCGAAGTGGGAAGCCGCCGAAGGCATGGAGGCTCCCGAGAGTGTCTATGTCGAGCCGGGATCCGGAACCATTTTTGTTTCGCTCATTGTCGGTATGCCCGGTGAAAAGGACGGCAACGGACGCATAGCGAAACTGAATGCGGACGGAACCGTCGTTTCCACATCGTGGGTGACGGGACTCAATGCCCCGAAGGGGCTGCGCAGCTACCAGGGGACCCTGTGGACCGCCGACATCGACGAAATCGTTGGTATCGAGATTTCGACCGGGAAGATCACTTCCCGCGTCAAGATCGATGGCGCGCAATTCCTGAACGATGTGGCAACCGGCCCCGACGGAACCGTTTACGTGTCCGACATGCTGGCCACGAAGATCTATGCGCTCAAGGACGGGAAGGCTTCGCTATTTGCCGAGGGCGAGGAAATGGAGTATCCCAACGGCCTGCTCGTCGATAACGGAAAACTCGTCGTTGGCGGATGGGGAAAGCCTGAAGCGGACTTCAGCACCAAAGTGCCGGGACATCTCTTCACGCTGGACCTGACTACCAAGCAGAAGACTCTGCTCACGCCGGACCCCGTTGGAAACATCGATGGACTGGAAAGCGACGGCAAGGGCGGGTACCTGGTCACCGACTGGAATGCCGGAAAAGTCATGCAAGTCACCAGCGCCGGCGCTGTAAGGACCGTGCGTCAATTCACTCAGGGGACGGCCGACCATGCATTTGTGGCGGCGCAGAATCTCCTGATCATTCCGCACATGCCGGAAAACAAGGTCGCTGCCTACGATGTGACCGGCTCGGTCGAATGAGTCAGTGGTCTAAACTGCCGGGTATCTTTGGGCGCGGGGCTTTCAGCACCGTGCACTGGGGTTTGGACACTGCATCTACGTCTTTAACTTCACGCTTCGCATTACAGGTATGTCGAACAAGCGAAGCGTCAGTCCGAACTCCCCTCCTGTCTTAGGAGGGGTGGCTGCGCCACCAGGGAAATGGGCCCATCCCTTATTGGCGCAGACGGGGTGGTACGGCAATGACGCGAGGCCACCTTATGGATGTTCGCGTAGCGCTCACGCAAAATCGGTGCGCTGCGCGAATATCTATAGGGTGGCTTCGCAGCATCAATTAATTGGACACCACCCCGCCGTTCGCTGAAAAACGCGAACGGCGCTCCTCCTAATCCAAGAGGGGAGTTTTTGCGCACTCCCCGAAAAATGTCCAAAACTTCAGGGCGCTGGGCCGAATCCCCGCGCCCACGGGTGGACCACTACCAACAGTCAATACCCGAAAGCCTGTAGGTCTGCAGTGAGTGCTTTAGAGTCATTAATTGCCTTTGGTCTCACCCGGTCCTCCGATAGAATGCTGCCCAATCGCTTTCGTGAATTCCCGAGGAGGTCAATTTCACCATGAGAAGTTTTTACATGGGCCTTACGCTGGCCCTGGTTCTGGCGCTTGCTCTGCCTGCTGTTGCTCAGACGCCGCAGGCTAAAACCCAGGCCGAATACAACGCCTATAACGCTTTCTACCTGGAACAGAATCCACAGCGAAAGGCAGAGTTGGGCGAAAAATTCCTGACCGAGAACAAAGACTCGGAGTTGCGGCCTGCCGCGTACCCAATGCTCACCGCCGCATACGCGAACGCGCAAAACTGGACCAAGGTCCTCGAAGTTGCAGGACGCTTCGAGCAGGAGCTTCCTAACGCCTCCGTACAGACAAAGGGAGGCATTTTTCTGAGAGCGTTGGATGCGGCTCAAAACGCCAACAATTTCCCAAAGCTGGTCGAGTATGGCGACAAGATCCTGGCAATCGACGCCAGCAACCTGAATGCGCTGCTCGCCTTGTCCAGCATGCTTCCGGAGCGTTTGCCCCAGGATGATGCGGGCAAGAACGCCGCTTTGGCCAAGGCCCTCGATCTGGGAACGAAAGCTCGCAGCCAGGTTGAAGCGATGTTCAAGCAGCCGAAGCCGGCGGACTTCACGCAGGAAGTCTGGGACCAGCAGAAAAAACTTCTCGAAGGGCAGGTTCACTCCACTCTGGGCATCATTAACCTTCAGAAGTCGGATTACGACCAGACTGTATTGATGTATGAGCTCGTCATAGGGATCAACGCGAAAGACGGCCTGGCGCAGTATCGCCTGGGTCTGGGCTATGCAGGCCAGGCCGCTGCGGCCGCAAGGAAGCTGCAGGACGCCGTGGCAAAGGAGAATGAGGCGAAGACGGCCCGCGCCGAACAGGCATTGCTCGACGAGCTGGTTGCCACGCGCGAGGCAGTCCAGCAGGACACGATCGCCAAGCAGGACAAAGCCGTAAGCAGTTTCGCGAAAGCGGTGGCTATTGGCGGCGAGGTCGCACAACCGGCCCGCCAGTCGCTGGAACGCCTCTACCGGGCCAAGAATAACGACTCGGTTGAGGGGATGGACGCATTGATCAACGCCAAGAAAAGCGAACTCGGAGTTTAGGAAAGCGCGATGGCCGCGGGACTCATGCCCGCGGCCATCGATTCCTGCCACCTACCCCGCAACTGTCTTCCAATTCTTGGCAAGGTATTCCGCGGTCCGCCAGGCAAGCGCCTGAACAGTGAGCGTCGGATTACGCGAGCCGCTTGTGCCCATGACCGAGGCGCCCAGTACGCCGAGGTTCGGCGCTTCATGCGAGAATCCCCATCGGTTTAGAACGTTCGTCTCCGCATTGTCTCCCATGCGGGTGCCGCCATAGGCATGCGTGGAGACGCCCATGGCGCCGCCGATGGCGGCCCTCTGAATCCCGACGGCCCCGGCCTCTCTGTACCATTGTTCCATCTTGTCCTGGATGAAGGCCGCGATCTTCCTCTCGTTCTCTTTGTATTCAGCGGTAATCCGGATTACCGGATAGCCAAGAGGATCCTTCACCTCCGGGTCGAGATCGAGATAGTTATCCTCGTAAGGCAGTGTCGACTTCTGAAGGTATGCGGTGTTGGTGCGGTCGGCGTTCTCCTTGACGAAGGCCTTCCAGGCGGATCCCCAATTCGGCCTCCCCTGCAGCCAGCCTTGCAGCGCGTTGACGGCGCCTATCGGCCGCCGTTCCGAGTAAACCCACATCATTCCGCCGCCGATGAAGTCCAGGCCGGCGTGATCGAAGTTGTCGTCGGCCCAGTTGTCCACTGCAACACCCTGTGACGGAGTGCCGTACCAGTTGTTGAGGTTGAAGGGAAACAGCGCGCTTACGGCGCCCCCCTGGTTGTGACTGAAGTAATGCCTGCCGACCTGCCCGTGATTGTTCGAAAGCCCGTTCGGATACGCTGCGGACTTTGAAAGCAGAAGCGTGCGCACATTTTCATAAGTGTAGGTTGCAAGAAGCACGGCATCGGCCGGCTGGAAGTACTCCGTGCCGTCCTTCAGATAGTTCACCCCGCTCACCCGGCCGTCGTTGCCGGCGACGATGGCAGTGACGTGCGCTTCAGTGACGATCTTGAAGCGGCGCGTCTTCTGCGCTTTTGGAATGGTGCTGACAGCCGTCGAGCTCTTTGCGTTCACATGGCAACCGGCCCCGGAACAGTACCCGTGGTATACGCAGGCAGACCGCCCCTCATAAGGCCGGCTGGTTA
This sequence comes from Candidatus Sulfopaludibacter sp. SbA3, assembly GCA_945865815.1. GTDB lineage: Bacteria > Acidobacteriota > Terriglobia > 20CM-2-55-15 > 20CM-2-55-15 > CAMBFR01. The sequence goes on along the minus strand of CAMBFR010000023.1, from coordinate 3,862 downwards.
TCGCGGCGGGTCCGGGGAAAGGATGCCACTGGAGCGCCCGCGCCGCGGCCGCCATCTTTTCCGTGTATCCGGTGCTCCGAAGCGGAGGCATCGGATACTCTCGTTGCCGCGATCCTTCGAAGATGTTGCCGCGCGGATCCAGCGTTCCTTTGATGTTGCCCGCTTTACCCGATATCCCGACTTCGTATTCGACTTTTTCGTAGTACGGACCGAGTTCCTCCAGGCCGAAAGGCCAATCCTCCACCGTTGAACCCATCGGGATGCGTGAAGCTCCGTATCGCCGTCTCGTTTCGCTTGCCACTTTGAAGTCCCATGGATTGAGACGCCAGCTCTGTCCCCAGTAGTGAACAGACGTGCCGCCGACGGCGTTCATCATCGGGTGATCGTTACCTCGCGTCACCGGCGACGATGGATTCGGCCGGACCGTCGGAATCTCACGATTCACTTTCTGCACTCCCGGAGGCCAGGCGCCGCGGCTTAACCGAAGTTCGTCCGGGGCCATGTCCGGTGTGGTGACCCAGCTTCCGGCCTCGAGACCGATCACCTCGATTCCCGCCTGCGCCAGCGGAAGGGCTGCGACGCCTCCGGCCGCGCCGCAGCCGATGATCACGACATTGGTTTTCGGCAGCGTAGTCGCCATGGCTTATAACTCCCCCTTTGAGAACATTCCGAAATCGTAGGCGGACCGGTGATTCGGCGTCACTTTCACATCCATGCGCTGCTGATTTGCCGATACCGCCGTCCGGACGCCGGGATATCCGATCAGATCCCAGCCGGTGAAGCCGGCGTTGCCGCCGTAAAAGGGATCCGAAAACGTGCCCTGGATTGCATGCGCGCGCACGAGGTTAAAGAAGGATTCGGAGTCCGGCATGAAACCGGTGGCGCGGTTCTCCTGCATATCGGTTAATACGGCATCCTGATCGGTGGCGGAGAGCCTCGCGAACGACGCTCCCATGGAAGCCCGGGCGTAGGCGTCGACCGCGGCAATGCCGGCGGAGTACGCGGGACGAATCGATGCCAGCGCTCCGCCCATCGCTCGATCGATGTAGCGTGCCGCCTGCGCTTCAATTGCGCCCGGACCATTCTCGTCGCTCGGGACAATACGAGAGAAGATCGCCTGAACGGTTTCATACTCCGAAGAGGTGAGCGTTTCGGGGGCCTGCGCAGGCTCGATGGCGGGTGGAAACGCTTCAGCCCGAACAATGGCAGCCGCACCGGCAATTCCGGCGGCCTTCAGCAGTTCACGACGCGAAATGGAATCAGACATGGCGCCTCCTTAAATTCATCGAATGGCAACGGGAGCAACGGTTGAACCGGTGCCGCCCTCGATCTTCAGGGGCTGAACAACCAGGGCGAATTCGTACACGCGGCCTGCCGCAAGCTCGTCGAGCTTCAGGTTTTCCAGGAGATGAATGCCGTTGACGACCAGCATGATCTGGTGAACTGGATTGCTTAGATCCGGGTCGGGATTCGGCGTGACCTCGACACCCACGTTGTCGGCTCCGACAATCATCGGATCCTGCCGGGCGAGCCACTCCGCAGCCGCGGTGCCAATGCCCGGGCCGGCGCCCAGGTAACGCACATTATCGGCGCCCCACAGCTTCCCTCTGCCGGTGTGAATGATCACGGCATCGCCCGGCTGGATCGACACGTTCTGGCGTTGCAAGGCCTGCTGCAAATCCTGCACCGTGATTTCGTACCCGTTCGGCAGGATATCCATGTTCTTCAGGGCGGCGACGTCAATCAAGACGCCGCGCGTCATCAGCATTCCGACGTTCTGGATTCCAAGTTTCGTAAAGCCGCTGCGCGTGGCGGTCTCATCGGCCGGGAAGCAGTTGTAGAGGCTGTTGCCGATCGTCTGGTGCGGAAACGCGTCGAACTGCGTGCCCACCTGGCCGATCTCGGCGACAACAAGCTCTTCGTTGCTGCCTCGCCGGTTCGCTCCGGGATTGACCGTCGTCCGCTTGGTATGTACCTCGAACCGCCGCGTGGCCTGAAGGGGCATCGAATCGGAAAGCACGCGCCCCAACTCGGTCACTTGTCCGGTCCGAATCAGGCGCGATGCGCGCAGCACCGTTTCAGGCTTCATGTGGTTTGCCGAGCCTCGCTGGTCACCGGCGCCCCACCTGGATGGACACCGCTGCTGATCTGCCGGCGGGCGCCAAGCCTGGGCATAGGACGTGGCGCTGCCGGACACGAATAACAGCACCAGTGTTGCAGTTGCGATCTGTCTCATAAACAGTTCTCCCTCGGGAATTCGGTAAAAAAGTGGGCCAACTCTAACACAGTTTTGTTTGTGGAACCCGCCGGGACACTTGAGCTACATTCGGACGGAACACCCCCATGACCCGGCTTTGTACGTAAGCTCTTTAACCCTCATCCGGCCCTTCGGGCCACGGTAGCTTGATGGCTGCGCCCTATCGGGCTTGCATTCGCAGCCGCTCATGCTCCCCGAGGGAGAAGGACGATTTGAGGAGTTGGTCCCTTTCCCTCCGGGAGAGGGTGCCGCGAAGCGGCGGGTGAGGGTCTTTGACCGCCTCAAGAGATCACAAAGGAGGATGAATGAGTACGCACACAACTGAACCGAAAAAAGAGAATGCTCCTGCGTTTCGTGTCGACGTCAACTTGCGAGATATGTTGAAGAACTCTTCTCCGGACCGTCCTCCACAGTCCAACGAAACCGAGGGCGAAGGCCTGCCGGAGCCTGTTTATCCCCAATATCCCGAGGTCCGGTGGAAAACCGACCGGAGGTTCCACAATTTCAAGGTGGTGCGCGCGTGGAAGGGCCTGGGCGCTCCGTACTTCAAGTCCCGCCTGATGCCGGGGCAGCTTCGCCCATTGATTGCGTATCTGTTCAGTGAATGGAAATGCAATCTGGACTGCCACTACTGCTGGTCCTACGACAACACCGTTAAGGGCATGACGGAGCCCGTCGCGAAGCAATCCATTGACTGGCTGCATTCGCTGGACAACCGATTTCTTGCCCTGATGGGTGGCGAGCCGCTCCTGCGGCCCCAATTCATCCATAAGATCGTCTACTACGCTACGAAGAAGGATTTCATCGTCTACCTGCCGACCAACGGACGGCTGATGAAACCCGACGTCATCGATCGACTGGGGGATGCGGGGCTCGGCGCGATCAACCTGGCCGTCGACACGATCGAGGAGAAACCCGGGCTGGCCAAGGCGCTCGCTCCAATCCGGTCACACTTTGATTATCTGATGAAAGTTCAGCGGCGTTACGGAATCGGCGTATTTCTCAACGTGTGCATTACGCGAACAAACATGGACGACGTGCGGCAATTGACCGAACTGGCGCACGACAACGATATCGGGATCGACTTCCACATCGTCGAATCGCCGCTGATCGACGCCCCCCATTTCAAACATCATGACGTGAACAGCACGTTCCTGACGCCCGCCGACTACCCCAGGGTCGAGGAACTCATCGACTGGCTGCTGGAAAAGCATCAACAGGGTTACAAGATCATCAATCAGAAGGATCGCCTGGCCCAGATGAAGCAATTCATGCGCGGCGATATCGAGCCGTGGGGCTGCCGGGCAGGAGAAAACACGCTGATCATTCGAGTCGATGGAACGCTGGCTCCCTGTTTTCCGATGTACTCCGCAACATACGACTGGGGGATAGTTGCAAATCCGAAGTTCGATCGGCAACAGTTGACGACAATGAAGAAGGAATGCGAGCGGCACTGCTTCTCGACCCTGAACCACATTGTCAGTTACGTGTACAACAACGGCCGCGTCATCAAATGGATTTTGAAGCAGGCCAGAAACGGTTTCACGACAGCCACAGGCACTGTCGAGTGACACTGTTCTACCTGTGGGGGGGGGGGGGGGGGGG
>CAMBFR010000022.1 GCA_945865815.1 Candidatus Sulfopaludibacter sp. SbA3 | reverse complement strand
AGAAAGAAGAAGGCAGCCTGATGGAAATGTGCAAAACCCTGCTGGGTTTCGCACATTTCCACAGGCACGGCGGCGATGAACTTAAAACAACAAAACCGGACAGATCACTTGCTACAAAAACCGGACATTTCTACTTGCTACCGACAAGGTTATACTCCTTCCCGAAATTTCCCACAGATCCCTCAACCGAAAATGGAGGCCAGATGAGTTCTCGAATATCCCTTTTCGCACTTGGAGTCTTGTTCCTGTCGGGCTGCGCTCGTTCGGCTCCGCCCGCAGATGCAGATCCGGCGGCTGCAGCGGCGCCAACGTTTGCCGAACAGGCGCTCGTGGAAGATCTCGTCCTCGCCAACCGAATTCTGACATCAAAGGAAGTAGGAGTCCTGGACAGCTATGGACACATCAGCGTCCGCAGCCAGGCGAATCCCAGCCACTATTACATTGCTCGATGGGTGGCTCCGGCGCTGGTGACTCTGAGCGACATTATTGAAAACGACCTCGACAGCAAGGCGGTCTCCGGCGAGCGGGCCGACCAATACCCCGAGAATGTCCTCCACGGTGAGATATACAAGGCGCGGCCGGACGTGATGGCTGTCATGCACCTCCATACTCCGGAGATCGTCGCCTTCTCGGTCAGTTCTGTGCCGCTGGGAAATAATCCGCCGCCGATTTTTCCGCGAAGCGGAGTTCTGAACGGAGTTGAGATCGTTCGGGCGCTGGTGGAACAACTCGGGAGCAGGAACACCATCCTGGCGCAGGGACACGGCGCGGTACTTGTCGGCACGTCGCTGCCCGGCGTTGTCGGAAGCGCCAATGGCCTGCGCCAAAATGCCCGCCTGATCCAGCAATCGATCGCCCTGGGCGGCGCCGTGAATCCGAATCCGCGAGGCACGATTGCGCAGCCTGCGGCGACTGCCCCGCCCTCCCCTCCGGTCGGCGGGTTCGCAGGCCGAAGCGGCGGAAACCGCGCATGGGATCATTGGAAGCGGCAGGTCCTTGTGGAAAACGGCGGCAAGATTCCCGCTGCGCCTCCGGCAAACCAGAAAACGGCAACACGATCCGCCGACACCATTCTTGAAGACCTGGTCCATGCCAGCCGCATGCTGGCTTCTCCCGAACTGGGCATCATGGACTCGCTCGGGCACGTCAGTGTTCGCAATCCGAAAGACCCGAATCACTACTTCATCGCGCGCGCCGTTTCAGGAGGCAGCGTGACGGCCGCCGATATCATTGAGAATGATCTCGACAGCAAACCGGTTGCAGGCCCCCGGGACGATCAGTTTCAGGAAATCTACATTCACGGCGAGATCTACAAGGCACGGCCGGACGTCATGGCGGTCGTGCACGCCCATACGCCGGAGCTTGTAGCCTTCAGCCAGAGCTCCGTACAGCTCCGTCCTGTCTATAACGGAGCAATTTTCATCGGCCAGGGCCTCGCAAATTGGGTGGTCGGCAAGTATGACCCGACCCAGACGCTGGTCAGCAATGCAGCACTCGGAAAGGCGCTGGCGGAAACGCTCGGCGATAAGCCGGTAGTTCTGCTGGCGGGTCACGGGATTGCGCACACCGCGCCTTCCCTGTTTGACCTGGTGAGCGACGTTCATGATCTCCGCATCAATGCTCAAATCCAACAGCAGGCCATCCTGTTGGGCGGTCGCATTAACTACCTTCAGCCACCGCCGCCAAACCCGAATGCGAATGCGGGGCCCGGACTGCTGGCGCCGGACGGATCCGGCGGCGGACGGCGCGGCGGCGAGCGTTCATGGGAATACTGGAGGCAGATTATTCCGGTGAACTGACGAAGGGCGCAGCCGCGCATTGATTGACAAGGCTGTTTGGACTGATAGACTTGCACACTGTCTTGATGGAAACCGTTGACTGGGCGTGTATTTCAGGCCCTTTTTGGAGGAGGAACCGGTGAAGCGGATCGTATTTGGCGTAGCAACCAGCATTCTTATTTTTGGCCTGACTTGCAGTTCGGTTTGGGCGCAGGCAACGGCGCAGATCAGCGGCACGGTGCGGGATCAATCCGGAGCAGTATTACCCGGCGTGGAAATCACGGCAACGCAGACGGACACCGGAATCGTCCGAAACTCCGTAACGAATGAAACCGGCTCCTATGTTCTCGCGAACCTTGCGATTGGCCCATATCGGCTGGAGGCCTCGCTGCCCGGGTTCCGCACTTATCAGCAGACGGGTATCGTACTGCAGGTAAACGCCAGCCCCGTCATCAACCCCGTCCTCGAAGTCGGTCAGGTTTCCGAGACAGTCGAAGTCCAGGCGAACGCCGCCATGGTGGAAACGCGGAATTCGAGCGTGGCGCAGGTTATCGAAAGCGCCAGAATCATGGAGTTGCCGCTTAATGGAAGACAGGTGACCGATCTGATTACGCTGGCCGGCGGGGCCGTCCAGACAGTTACGGGCCGCGCTACGAACGGCAGCGAGTCGGTGGCCATATCGGTCGGCGGCGGGTTGGGCTTCTCGGTGGAATACACCTTGGATGGCGCCAATCACATCAATTTCGTCAGCGGCTACAACATGAACATGCCCTTCCCCGACGCGCTGCAGGAGTTCAAGGTTGAAACCAGCGGTGTGTCGGCCGCGCACGGAGGAGGAGGCGCCGCAGTAGGCGCGGTGACGAAATCCGGTACAAACGAGTTCCATGGCGATCTGTTTGAATTCGTGCGGAACGACCTGTTCAATGCCACGTCCTATTTCGCCGCGGTAAACCCGCGAACCGGAAAGAAGGTTGAAAGCACGCTGAAACGCAACCAGTTCGGTGGAACGATAGGCGGTCCGATCGTTCAGAACAAACTGTTTTTCTTCGCCGGCCTTCAAGGCACGACGCTTCGGCAGGATCCGGCCGACCGTCAGTCCTACGTACCAACGGCGGCAATGCTTGCCGGCGACTGGACGGCCTTTGCATCACGCGCCTGCAACGCGGGAGTGCAGCGCGCGCTGCGGGCCCCGTTCCTGAATCGCGGCGCGGACGCAAGCGGCAATACGATCTACCAGATCGATCCGGCGCTCTACAGCAACGCGGCGCGTAACATCTCGGCCAAGCTTCCGAAGCCGGATGACCAGTGCGGCCTGGTCACATTCGGCAACCGGTCCAAGAGCGATCAATATCAGATGCTGGGCAGGGTCGACTATCAGGTGAGCGCCAGCCACTCCGTTTTCGGACGCCTTCTGGTGACAGACCTGCGGTCGCCCAATCCGTTCAACACGTTCTCGCCCGACAACATCCTTAATGTCGGCACCGATGGCAACCACAGCACGCCCTGGTCGCTTACTCTCGGCGATACCTATCTGATCGGTCCCAACACGGTTCAATCGTTCCGCTTCGCGTACAACCAGGCGAACCACCACCGGATCGGGTCCGAGTATTTCTCTTACTGCGATATGGGCATCAAGATCGACTGCACCTATGCCAAGACGCGAATGGGTTCGTTCCAGGTAACAGGAGGAGGCGGGTTTGCAACCGGAAATGGAAGCACGGTCGACGACAACAAGTATCTGCAACACAGCTATTCGTTCAACGACGACGTCAGCCTTGTCCGTGGAAACCATCAGATGTCGTTCGGCGGCAGCCTGACCTACGGCGTACACGAGCGCAATTCGCACTTTGTCGACGGCGGAACCATGCGGTTCGATGGATCTTCGACCGGCCTCGGCATGGGCGATTTCCTGTTGGGCAATGTGACCTCGCTGACGCAGGGCGGCACCAACCACGTGTTTCTCGATCAATATCTGTTCGCGTTATATGGGACGGATGCGTGGAAAGCGACGCCCACTCTGACGCTGAACTACGGCGTTCGATGGGAGCCGTTTCTTCCACAGCGGATGCTGGATCGCGGCAATCTGAACTTCGATTACGCTCGATTCCTTGCGGGTACCAAGAGCAAGGTGTACCCGAATGCACCAGCCGGTGTCTACTATCCAGGCGACGAAGGATATCCGGGCCGGAAGGGTATCAATGACAGGTGGGCCCAGTTCGCTCCACGCCTGGGTCTGGCCTGGGACGTGACCGGAGACGGCCGCACATCGGTGCGGGCATCCTACGCTTATTCGTACAGCTTCATTTCCGCACAGTTTCGCGAAGACTCGGTACAGTCCGCGCCGTGGGGCAATATCACCACGCTGCAGGGCGTGAACCTGGATGACCCGTGGGGAAGGTTTCCCGGCGGAAGTCCATTCCCGTTGGTAAGCACTTCGGCAGCCAGATTTTTCAACTACGGAACTTTCCAAAGCACTCCTTTCGACCTCCCGACGCCGAGCACATCCTCGTGGAATCTCAGCGTTCAAAGACAGGTTGCGGCCGATTTTCTCGCGTCGGCAAGCTACATCGGAAGCTCGACGGCGCACATCTGGGCGCAGCAGGCTGCCAACCCGGCTGTGTACATCCCCGGTGGTCCATGCACGTTGAACGGCGTGACGTACGCTACGTGTTCAACCACTGCAAATACGAATCAGCGCCGGAAGCTCGGACTGGAAAGGCCGCAGGACGGACAGTTGATGGGACTCGTAGGCCAGCTTGATGCGGGCGCAACGGCGAATTATCACGCCATGCTGCTTTCTCTCGAGCGCCGCGCTGCCCGCGGCGTGACGGTCAGCACGAACTACACATGGTCCCATTGCATCGGTGACTATGCCGACTTGAACTCGGAAGGCCCGAATGAGGCGGAGACCTACACCAATCCGGGCAATCGAAAATTTGATCGCGGCAATTGCAGCTCAGACCGGCGGCACGTTTTCAACCTGACGGCGATTGCCGAAACGCCGCAGTTTACCAACCCCTTGCTCAGCAAGCTGGCGACCGGCTGGCGCCTTTCGGGCATCTACAAACGGTTGGCCGGTTCGCCGTTCACGGTCATCGCGGGTTCCGACAGGGCACTGATCGGAATCGACAATCAACGCGTGAATCAGGTTCTCGCCAGCCCTTACCTCGACAAGTCCGGACGGCCCGGCACGCAGTTCCTGAATCCGGCCGCGTTCGCTCAGCCCGCAACGGGTACTCTGGGCAACCTGGGCCGTGGCAGCATTCAGGGTCCTCCGACGTGGTCCTTCGACACGGCCCTGTCGAGAGCGTTCCGAATTAGCGAGACTCAGCGAGTGGAAGTGCGTGTTGAGGCTTACAACCTCACGAACAGCTTCCGGCCGTCATTCGCGACGACTGGAGCATCATTGCTGGGACTCAGTCTGGCGGGCAACACGTTCGGACAGGTCCGGCAATCACTGGATCCCAGAATCATGCAGTTTGCATTGAAGTACGTTTTTTAGAACAGGAGGCTTATGCGCATACAAAAGAAGGCCCGAAAAAGCGTCCTTGCGGTAGCAGCGGTAACCGCGATGGCCCTCTTCGGGTTGTCTGCGCTGGAACGACTGGCCCCGAACTCTGATTCGGCGTCCGGCATACCGATGGGCGGGGCTCAGCTGGTTTCCATCGAACAGCTACCCGAATTTAACGATCTCTGCGCTCCGGGAGAACCGGGCGCCGAGAACAGCATGATTGCGGAACTGGAAAAGGCGGCCAATGGCAGACCCAGCATTTTCCCCGCATTCGATGCGTCGGTACAGGCTGCAATGCAGAACGGTGCAGCGACCGTCGAGGTGACTCGACGGCCGGTCCGCACGATCCGGGATACGTATCCGATCTACAGCTCGGTCGCTGTTGATCCTTTGCGCGACGAGATTGTTCTTCAGGATACGAACCTGTTCAGCATCAAGATATTCAATCGGCTGGAAAATACCCCGGCCGACGTTGAGGCTGCCACGCCAAAACGCATGATTATCGGCGCGGACACCAGGAACGAGTACAACAACGGCCTCTACATTGACCCGCAGAACGGCGAGATTTATTCGGTCGCCATGGACACGGCGGACGCCATCTTCACGTTCCGGGCCGGCGCTGAAGGTAATACCGAGCCCATGCGGACTCTGAATATTCCTCATCGAGGATTCCAGGTCACCATCGATGAAGACAGGCAGGAACTCTACTCGACGAACCAGTATCCTCCCCGGTTGCTGGTATTCCGTAAAGGCGCTTCCGGCGGTGAAAAACCGATCCGCGTGATCGAAGGCCCACGCACGGGACTGGCGGACGTTCACGGCGTTGCGGTCGATTCGAAGAGAAACGTGGTGTTCGTCGGCAACTGGGGAAACGAGAGTAACTACAAGGTTGCCGGCACCGGCAAACACAATCTGCCGTCGATTACTGTCTTTGCAATCGATGCCAACGGAGATGCAGCTCCACTGCGCACCATCCAGGGGCCAAAGACTCAATTGAACTGGATGGGAAATTTCTCGCTGGATCCGGAAACTGGAAACCTGTGGGTTGCCAACGACGTCGGCAATTCGGTCCTGGTCTTCAAGAGCGCCGACAACGGTGATGTCGCCCCGACGAAAGTCCTGAAGGGCGACAAGACCGGCTTGAGCCATCCCGCTGGCATCTCGGTCGATCCCAAGAATAAGGAAGTGTGGGTTTCCAATATGGGCAACTCCACGGCCACAGCTTATTCGCTGGCGGCAAATGGAGACGTCGCGCCCATACGCACGATCCGCAGCGGTCCTGTGGGAAGAAAGTCCGTGAAATTCGGAAAGCCTCAGGCAGTCGCCTACGACAGCAAGCGAGAACAATATCTCGTGCCCAACTGAGTGAACACGCCGGTCATTGCGGCCTTCGCCAGGTTGGCGAGAGAGAATACGGCTCCGCTGAGATTCCTCGAAGGACAGAAAACCCGAATCAGCCGGACAATGCATGCCCTCGAATACAACGCCCTCTACGACGAAATCGTCGTTGGCAGCCCCCTGACTCAGACCATCCTGACATTCCGCGGTGGCGCCGGTGGCGAAGAACCGCCGATTCGAGTCATTCAAGGACCGAAGACGCAGATTCAGGGAACCGACTACGACGGCAACGATAAGATCGCCCTCGATCAGGTCAACGGCGAAATCTATCTTCCAAGCGCAACAGCCGGTGGAGCCGGCAAGGGCGTGATTCTGGTGTTCGATCGGATGGCAAACGGCGACGTGGCGCCCAAACGTATTCTCGGCGGTCCCGACACCGGATTTACTTTTCCCACTGCCAAAGGACAAGGATTTCCGAACGTTGCCGTGGACGCGACCCGCAATCTCCTGGCTGTGGCGACGGGCGGGCAGATCCGGATTTTCGATCGAACCGCTTCTGGAAATGCCAGGCCGCTTAGAACGATAACCGGTGGAGGCGGTCAGGTAAAAATCAATGCGCCAAACGGAATGATCATCGGAAGCTGCCAGGGTGGATCGATTTGCGCCTGGAGCATCGAGGATACTGGAGCTGTTGGGCCGCGCTTCAAGATCCCGGCTCAACAAATCACCGGAGTGGGCTTTTCAGGACTCGCCATCAATCCGGTTCACAAGGAGATCATCCTGCCCAGCGGCAGTAGAAACGTCATCATCACGTTCTACTGGCCGGAAATATTCGGCTAGAGCGACTGTAGCGGCGGTCCTATGACCGCCGCTACGCTGTCCGCTTGATGTACCGCCCAACGTCCGGATTCGCCAGGCTCAGCATGCGCCGTGCATTCGTATTTCCAGTTGTGGAGCAGGCGGCGCCCGGATTCACCGTATATGGAACCGCTACGCCGTTCAGGAAGCATCTCCGATTCGCATCGCCGACGCCGGAAACGAATACCGCCGGGTTCGCCTCATACCGGTACAGCATATGAATGACGTTGCTGCCGAGGAGTTTCTCTTCTTGCTGGACGGGGGTGGAAGAAACGGACTTCGTCCCCCTGTTCGCTTAACCAAGACGGAAAAGTATTCCGAACGGCGGCCAGATATATGTTTTAACGGCAGAATAATTTTTTTTGGGGGGGATTATTTACGAGGGTGGCCGCACTGTCAAGGTAACTAAGCCTGTAAGGGCCTGTAAGAGGCTGTAAGGCAAACTCCCCTCCCGTCCGGGAGGGGAGTTTCGTCTCTTCAAAACGCTTTCGTCAGGGCGTCTCGAAAATTTCGGGCCAGTAGAACGTCGCAATGACGTTCCGGCTGCTGCTGGTAACGATGACCTCTTTATGTAGCGGATTCAGAGTGGGCCCCGAGAAGTTGACTCCCGTGAGCTTCTGAACCGGAATCTTAAAGCGCGGAGCAACATCGCCAACATCGTCGATGTGCCACGCGCAAATCGATCCTTCGGTACAACTACTGACGATCATGCCGTTGGGCGAATAAACCTTAATAAGGCCGCCGCCATTGCCGGCAGTGAGAAGAGTCTTGGGCCCTTTGATCACACGCTTGGGACTCACATCGCCGCTGGCAGCGCGGTCAAAAATCAGAAGCCCCCCGCGGGTGCTGACGATCAGGAGATTGCGGACGGGATCAACCGTCATGTGCGGGAAACCCTGCCCCTTCGGCGTGGGGAAATCAAATTGTGTTTTGGGTCCTCCAAGAATGCGCTTGGGCGCCACGTCTCCGTTCGCCATCCGGTCGAATACCAGAACTACACCCTTACCGGGACCGGCGCTTGTGGCGGAGCCGATGAAAATTTCTCCATTAACGGGATCTATGGCCATCTTGTCGTTGCCATCGTAATCGGTGCCCTGTATCTGAGTCTTGGGGCCCTGAATGACTCGAACCGGTGGTACTTCTCCGTTGGATCCTCCCTTAAACGTCAGGATCGACTGTACGAGCGGACTGTTCACGACAAGCTCGTCGCGAACCGCGTCGTATTCCATCGAGTGCATCGTGCGGCTGATCAGAGTCTTTTGACCTTCCAGAATTCTAACGGGAACCGTATTTTCTTTCGCCAACCTGGCGTAAGCCATAATTACTGGCGTGTTCACTCAGTTGGGTACCAGGTACTCTTCCCGCTTGCTGTCATATGCCACTACCTGGGGCTTGCCGAACTTCAACGACTTCCAACCTACAGGTGCGCTGCGAATCGTACGTATCGGAGCCGCGTTTCCAGCCGCCGTCAGCGAGTATGCCGTCGCCGAGGAGTTACCCATGTTGGAAACCCAGACCTCTTTATTCTTCGTATCGATCGAGATGCCGGCAGGGTGATCCAAACGGGTCGTCTCGCCTTTGATGACTTTCATCGGGGCAACGTCCCCGTTATCGGTCCCTCGGAAGACCAGGATCGAATTACCGACGTCGTTGGCGACCCAAAGATTGCCGGTCTCAGGATCGAGCGAGAAGGCTCCCATCCAGTTCAATTGCGTCTTTGGTCCCTGGATTGTTCGTAACGGAGCAGCATCACCGTTCGCATCGGTGGAGTAAATCGTAATTGACGGAGGAAGGTGTTTTCCCGAACCAGCAACCTTGTAGTTGCTCGAATTGCCCCAGTTGCCGACGAATACCAGTTTCCTCTGAGAATCGACGGCCACGCCGTGGACGTCCGCCAATCCCGTGCGTTGTCCTTCGATAACGCGCAACGGCTTTTCATTTCCGGAAGCGCCTTTACGAAACACAAGCAATCTCGGTGGATACTGATTTGTCGAGTAGAGCTCCTGCCTCTCTTCATCGATGGTGACCTGGAAGCCGCGATGAGGAATATCCAGCACACGCATCGGTTCCGTGTTTCCCTCGGCGCCCGCGCGGAAAGTGAATATGGCGTCGGCAGTGTCCATTGCCACCGAATAGGTCTCGCCGTTCGCCAGGTCGACGTAAAGGCCGTTGTTGTACTCGTTCTTGGTATCGGGACCGATGATCACTCGCTTCGGCGTGGAAGCATCCACGTTTGCCGGTGTATTTTCCAGGCGATTGAACACCTTGATGCTGAACAGATTCGTGTCCTGCAGTACAACTTCGTTGCGGACCGGATCAACGGCGACCGAGCTATAAATCGGATAGGTGTCGCGAATCGTGCGGACCGGAGGACGATTCACCTCGACGGTGTCCGCCGCGTACACGGACGTGTTGTGCTCGAACTCCGCATGCAGAGCGGCGATAGCGCTCATCTCTTCCGGAGCGCAGACGTCTGCGTAGTCGGGCAACTGCTCGATGGAGACCAGCCGGGCGGAACCGGTGGATTGCCGAACGCTCAGGTCCGGCGTAGTTAACAGGGACCAGGAGAAGACGCCAAACGCAATCGCGAGTATTCCCGCGAAAATTGCGCTCCTGCCTGCGCTTTTTGCACGCATAAGCCCTCCTTCGGGACTTTGGAAATTTCTGTCGAATTTTTGTTCTAAACGCTGGGCAGATGGGACCACAGCGGCAAGTTGGTTGTCAAAGTATTTGGCAGAACTGGAAGGTGGGTGGGTCGGGCGCGGCCTTATGACCGCGCACGCTTCTCAGAATATTTCCGGGAAGTAGAACGTCATGACCGTATTTCCGTTGCCGGTGGGAACCATGAGTTCCTGATCCCTGTGATTGAGCGCGATCCCGTTGACGTTGAGCCCGGAGATCTGCCGTACCGGGATTCTCCACTTCGGAGGCACATCGCCGTTGTCCAGGATGCTCCAGACGCCAATTGAATTCCCCGTAGCGCCCGCGACGATATAGCCCTTCGGCGAGATCGCCATTTGCTGGCCGCCCGCAATCATCGTTTTTGGCCCACGGATCACGCGCAGCGGCTTGGTGTTTCCGCTGGCGTTCTTATCGAAGATCAGCAGACCGGGAATTTGACCGGGAGGCCGGGTCGGCACCACCAGGAGATTGTTTACCGGATCGACGCGTATGGGCGGCGTGTTGCCGCTTCCATCGGTCTGGTCAATGAATCGAATCAGCGTGTCGGGACCGCCCAGAGTTCGGACGGGCGCAACGTCGCCGTTCGATCCATATGGGAATACCACGATGTTATGCCGGGCGGTTGCCAGGTAGATGTCGCCGGTCGCCGGATCAAAGCTGACTTTGTCCATTGCGCCGACCCCGAGAATCTGGGTCTTCGAGCCCTGGATCACCCGCTTTGGCGCTTCTTCTCCGTTGGCTCCTCCATCGAATACCAGGATCGCCTGCGTGAGGGGACTGTTGACAAGAATTTCATCGTGGAGTGAGTCGTATTGAATGTCGTGCATGGTCCTGCTGATGAGCGTGTTCTGACCCTGCAGGGAACGCGTCGGTGCCTGATTTTCCTTCGCCAACCTGGGGAAGGCCGCAATCTGCGGATGGTTCACTCAGTTAGGCACCAGGTATTCTTCGCGTTTAGTGTCATACGCGACCGCCTCGGTCTTGCCGAACTTCGTCGACTTGTAGCCGAGAGGCGCGCTGCGAATGATGCGGGCAGGCGCGACGTTGCCGCTGGCCATCAGCGGATATGCCGTCGCGGAAGAATTTCCGAGGTTGGCAACCCAGAACTCTCGATTCTTCATATCGAGAGACACGCCGGTAGGATTGGACAAGGCCGTCTTTTCGCCTTTGATAACTCGCGTCGGCGCGACGTCACCCTGATCCGTCGCCTTGAAAACGAGGATCGAGTTGCCCACATCGTTAGCGACATAGAGATCCTGCGTATCCGGATTCAGAGCCATGGCTGCGGGCCAGTTCATCTGGGTCTTAGGCCCCTGGATCTTGCGAATCGGAGCAGCGTCACCCTTCGCATCGATCGGGTAGACGGTGATCGAAGGAGGATTGAATTTGCCCGAACCGGGAACCCTGAAATTGCTGAAGTTGCCCCAGTTGTTGATATACAAGAGCTTGTTCTTCGAATCGACCGCGATCCCGTGAATGGCGTGCAACCCTGTGTTATCGCCCATCAGGACGCGTAACGGCTCTTCCTTCCCGGAAGCCTGTTTTCGATATACCGCCACCTGCGGCGGGTACTCCACGCTGACGAACATCTCCTGTCGTTCTTCGTCGACAGCGATCCCGTAGCCACGATGCGGAGTCTCCAGATGGCGAACCGGCGCAACGTTTCCGATGGAATCGTGACTGAACATGACGATCTTGTCGCCGGTGTCCGATTCGATCGAATAGATTTCGCCGATTTTCGGATCGACGTACAGGCCGTTGTTGAACTGGATGTCTGTTTCCGCGCCTTTGATCAAACGCTGCGGTTCGGTAAACGGAACGTTGGGAGGCGTGTTGTCCGTCCGCTTGAATATCGCCGTTGCCCACAGGTTGTTATCCTGAAGGATGACTTCGTCAAAGTTGGGATCGACGGCAACGGAACTATAGATCGGATACGTGTCGCGGATGGTGCGAACCGGAGGCCGGGTTACATCAACTGTCGTCGCAGTGCCGTTCTGTGCGTATACGGATGCCTGCTGCAACTCGAACTGTCTGGTCTCTTCCAGCCGCGTAATGCTGGATTTGTCTTCTGATGGCCATTCACATAAATCCGCAAAATCCGGCAACTGCTTAACGGAAACCAGTTGCGGATAACCGGCCGATTGCCGGACGCTGAGTTCCGGCGGTTCTATTAAAGCCCAGCAAAAGAAACCCATCGCGGACGCTATCAGCACAGCAAGGGTTGCTTTCCGGCGTTTGCCTGGTGCGCGCATATGCCTCCTCGGAATCTGTCTATCTCGGAGAAACAACTGATGTTATTGCCAGATGTAAACACAGGGGTCATTCATTGTCACGGGATTCCTGGGTGGCATTCCGCAAGAGTTTGAAATTGACATTTTGGAGGACGGGCTTAACAATGCGAGGCATTCAACTACGGACCTTCTCGAAGACTAAAGGAGCGAGCGAAATGAGACGTAACGTTTACGGGTTATTGGCAGCAGGACTGGGAATCGTGTTCGCGGCAGCGCCGGTGCTGGCGCATCATTCATTTGCGGCGCAGTACGACAGCAAGAAGACCATAAAAATCACAGGCCCTGTCACGAAGGTGGAGTTCATGAATCCCCACATTTACTTCTATGTGGATGTGAAGAATGCCGACGGCAAGATCGTTAATTACGCGGTTGAAGGCGGTACTCCGGGTTCGCTGCGCAGACGCGGCTGGGGTAAAGATGCATTGAAGGTCGGCGATACCGTGACAGTGGAAGGCTGGGCGGCAAAAAACGGCGAAGCTAACATGAACGGCAACCGGGTGACTCTGGCGGACGGACGCCGGGTGTTTGCCGGCACCTCGAATCCCGAAGCGCAACAAGGCGAGCAATAAGGGAGACGAGCATGAATAAACGTTTCGCTTTTGCGGTTGCTTCTCTGTTCGTTTTTACCCTTACAACAGCGCCTGCGTTTGCGCAGCGCGGCGGGGCAGAACCTGCCAAACCGAAGCCCACGTTCGGCGCCTGGTGGTATAGGGGCGATGCTCCGCCTCGTGGCGCCACGCCCGACCTTACGGGTGTCTGGTCCGGCGGATCCATGAGCGATATTGCAGCGATGGCATTACCGGGCGAGGAATTGATACTGACGCCCATGGCAGCCGAAAGATACAAGGTCGTCGATCATGCGAAGGATCCGAATACACTGTGCCTGCCTCCAGGCCCGTCACGCATGACGGCCAGAGCCCACCCGACCATGATTGTCCAGCGCCCCGACGTGGTCGTCGTCATGAGCGAGTCCGAGCACATCTTCCGCCTCATCTACACCGATGGACGTCCTCATCCGCCAGACGCCAAGGATTATCCCGGATTCTACGGATACTCGATCGGCAAATGGGAGGGCGATACGCTTGTCGTCGATACAATCAGCATCAACGACAGAACATGGCTGGACGGCGCCGGCCACGAACACAGCGACCAACTGCACTTGACTGAAAAGTTCAGACTGGCAGACAACAACACGCTCGAATACATAGTCACCTACACGGATCCGGTGTACTTCGTGAAACCATTTACCGGTAAGAAAATTCTCAAGCGGGATATCGGAGAATACATTTTCGATCACTCCTGCTTGGAGAATGAAAAGGACCTCGGTAACCTGGTTCCCACACTCGGCGACGAAGGCCGCTAGAAAGGCTCCAGAAAAAAAGGGGATCCGGACGGGAAAACCGTCCGGATCCCCTTTTTATTTTAGTGGAAACGGAGGATGCGGGATTCCCCCTCCTTGAAGAGGAATCCCGCCTTGCTTTTAGAAGTTCAGCCGGGCGCCGACTGTGAATCGCCGGTTGCCGGTGGCTGACGTAATACGGCCGAAGCTGGTTGAATTGATGCTCATGTTCGCAACCACCGGGACGGCGAACTGAGGAGTGTTCAACAGATTGACCACGTCCACTCGCAATTCAAAATTCTTCGTTTCCGTAATCTGCACTTGCTTGATCAGGTTGGCGTCGAAACCGAGGACCCGATTTCCCTCGATCCATCTCAGGCCCATATTGCCGACCTGGCCGGGAGCCGGGTTCGCGAGAAGAAGGTTGCCCTGCTCGTCGGTAATGGCCTTGTTGCTGAACTGGCCGCTAAGGGAGTTGGCCGTCGTGACACCGCCAACAGCCGGATCCGCAATCTGCCGGATGCCGGGGAAGTACGTCACGCCGTTTGGCAGCTTCGTGATTTCGCCAAAGCTCTTCGGAACATCACCCGCGATATTCGGAGTCATGAACGTGGTGATCTGATTGACCGAGGAAACGGGCGCCAGGACGTTTATCGGCGCTCCTGAAGTCCAACTGAAGAGTCCGCCAAGCTGCCAGCGTTCGACGATCCGCTGAACGAATCCCGGAGCATTGGCCAGCAGTGCTTGTCCCGCACCGAATGGCAACTGGTATGTGCCGTTCGTAGTGAAGGCGTGGGTGCGATGGTACCCCAGCACAGATTTATCCAAAGACCTGTTCCGGTGGTCACGGAAGTCCTTCGTCGCGTCGTCATCGCTTGCGCCGAGCGCCCGGCTCCATGTGTACGTCGTTTGATTGGTGAAGCCCTCCGACAGCCTTTTGTTCACCTGGATCTGCATCGAATGATACGTCGAGTTGAGCGCATTTCCGTGCAAGGTCACAAACTGGAACTGCGGATTCTGCACGAAGAAGTTCTGGGGGAACAACCCGCTATTATCCAGGAGACCGCCGCCCCTGCCCGTGACGCTTGTGCTCCGGTTCAGGAAATCCGCGAGCTGGCCGACATTGCCATTTGCGATAAACGCGCGAGTATTCGTGTTCGCGCGAAGCGACGCCGATCCTGTCACTGTTGTGCCGTTGACCGCGCCCGAACCCATGTTCAGGCCTCGCAGCATCTGGTCGAACATCGGGGCGTTGCCTCCGGCGCGTGTCACGTTGAACGCGTCGAGGAAGGTTTGCCCGCCAGCCAGGGCCGCATTGACGTTGACGGAGTTCTGCGGAACTCCGGACCAGAGCCTGGTGCCTTTGGTTCCGACATACGCGATGCTGACCGACAGATCTCTGGCAAGTTCCCTCTGAAGCTCTAAGTTGAAGTTTTGAATGTAAGGCGCGACACGGTTATCGACGCCCGCGGGGATTGTTTCATTCCTGGCGCCGTTCAGTGGGACGGCTTGCAGCGGCGCAAACTGCTGCGGTATCGGCAGTCTCATGTTGGACAGTGAGAGGTAATCGCGCGACGTGAACGACAGACCGTTATTGACCGAACCGCCGAACGTGCCCGGCAGGGCACGACCGAATACGGAGGACAAAGCGACCACGCTCAGCGAGCTGCCTGTATAGCTCCAGCCATATCCCGCGCGAAGGACCGTCTTATCTCTTCCAAGCCATGGAAGCGACCAGCTCAAACCAAACGAAGGCGCAAAGTTGTTGTAGTCATCGCCCCACATTTGCCTGTCCGGATTTGTGGAGTTCTTGCCTACAAACTCGACTGTGGTGAGCGAGCCGCAGGTAATTCCGCAAATTCCTTTTTCTCCCCCAACAGGGGCTCCTGCAAGGCCCTTTCCTTCGTATGGCACGCCAAAGAATTCATAATGGACGCCGAGATTCAGCGTCAGAGACGGCCGTACTTTCCAACTGTCCTTGACGAACCAGTTGAACTCCGTCGTATGCCAATCGCGGATCTGCAGTTTTACTCCGTCCTTGTATCCGCGGAATACCGTCTCCTTTGGGTCTCGAATATCGAAGGCCTCGACGATGCTTGCAACCGATCCGGACAGATCGGTCAGCAGGTTTCGCGCCAATGTCTGGTTGTTGCCGGTCAGACCGGGGACCGACGTATTGTCTATTCCAGTTACCGCCACACCGCCAGCGCCCAGAACCGCGCGCGGCGTGAAATTGGTGTCGCTGCCTGAGCGGGACGTGGCATAGCGCAGTTCGCCACCGAACTTGAATGCGTGCGCGCCCTTTGACCAGCTCAGGTTATCCGCATAAGTGAAAAGCGGGCTATTGGATTGACGTGTTTCCGGGTTCGAAGAACTCCATTTCACCAGGTTTTCCGGAAACAGCGTGCTATGCACCAGGAATGGTACCCCGTCCCTCTGGGGAAGAATCTTGAATGCCGTCAATCCTGGCTCGACCGGCTCGCCCTCATCAAACAAAGGACGGCCGACGTAATACGCCGCCCAGCTGGCCTGCTTTGTGTTGCGATACCCGATGCGAAGTTCGTTTACCACCGTTGATGACAACGTGGATACGAGGGATCCATTCATCAATCGGGGCCACTTGTTGTTCGCGCCATCGTACCCGCCCGGCCACTGCATGATGCCCGCCTGGGTGGTATGGTTGAGGCCACGTTCATAGGTGTAGACAAAACTGGCCTTATGACTTTCGTTGAAGTTGTGATCGAGCCGCATGTTGAACTGATCGCGGTTCGTGTCGTACCCCTGACCGTCGGCGAGATCCAGCCCGCTGATGCGGCGCGTAAACCGAATTCCAGCCGTGTTCAGGCCGTCGCCAATCGTGAAATCGTTCGGCTGCGGCATTTTTGACAGGAACGTGTTCTGGATGAAACCAGTCGGATCGTATCCCGGACGGAATGGATCCCGGTTGAACACGCTGAATTGTCGGAGATCACCAGTGGCGGCTGTGGGTCTTACCGGATTGCCGTTCCGATCGACAGTCGGGTTGTTCGAAATCGCGTTGCCGTTGTCGGCGCCCGGGAAAAATCGGAAGGTGCCCTGCCGCGCCTCATTCGTCAGGACGGGTCCAACAAAGCTCTGCTTGAAGATGTAACGCTGCTCGTCCACAAGGGCAAAGAAGAATGTCTTGTTCCTGATGATCGGGCCGCCGATGCGGGCGCCAAACTGGTTCCGGTTTTCATAGTCCTTTCGAACGTTATTACGATTGTTAAACCAGCTGCTGGCGTCGAGCGCCGAGTTGCGGTTGGTCCAAAACACGCTGCCGCGGAACTGGTTGGTTCCGGAGCGCGTGGCCATCTGCACCTGACCGGAGCCGCGTCCCGCTTCGGCATCGACTGGCGCGGTGATAACGCGCACTTCTTCGACCAGGTCGGGACTGACATAGGTGGAGGAAAACGCTCCATGAATGTATCGGCCGTCAGAAACCACGAAGCCGTCCCGCGTCACATTCACCGCGCTAAGCCGGCCGCCCGCGAAGAAACCATCCTTCTCTCCGTCTGTGGGACCTGCGCCGGCCGTCGATCCGAGCAGATCCATTACATTGCGGCTTCCCAGAGGAAGGTCGCGCACTTTGTCCAGGGTAAGCACGGTACCCACCGAAGAAGACGTTGTCGCGATAGCCGTGTCCGCCGCTACGGTTACTTCAACCGCCTGGGCGACAGAACCCACCTGCAGCGTGAAGTTCAACCGCACCTGCTGCGAGATGCCAAGCGTGACCGCGTTGTAAGTCTGGGTCTGAAAGCCCGGCAGTTCGGCGCTCACGCTATAGGCTCCGGTCTGGAGACTGGCAAACTGGTAAGCCCCGGATTCATTAGTAATTACAGTGGTAACGATTCCGGTTCCCGTGTTTGTAGCTGTGACCGTCACGCCCGGAATCAAAGCGCCCGTGGCGTCGGAAACAGTCCCGCCTACAGTGGCGTTGCTCGTTTGAGCGAACGTGTTGGCGGATACAAGACACAGCAGCGCTAACGCTGCGAACAACAGTCTTTTCATGATGGACCTCCCCTTTATCCCCTGAATCGGAAACAATCTCTCTGTGCGTCGAGATTGCCGCACGTAAACCCGCGTGCGGACAGGCTCACACGAATTTGGAGTCTCAAATAGTGGGCGCATCATAACCAAGCAAGCCCGCCGCGTCAAGAAGCCCGGTGGCCACTGAAAAAAGGCGGCTTAAAGCTATTTTAAAAGGTGGAGAGAGCGCCGGGCTGATGCTAGAGTTGCTGGATAACTCGTAACCACATCGCCACGTTTGGCGTATCGCTGACGAACGGTTTCTGAGAAGGAGGCTTATGCGTTTTGAAAGAAGTACAGGCAGGAGAGCGGGGCTTGCGGTCCTGGTGATCGCATTTGGAGTCCTTTCCTTGTCCTTCGTTGAACGGCCGGAATCGCCTGCTGCACCGGCGGCGAACCCGGTAAGCAGTATGGGATCTGCTCGATTGGTTTCCGTTGAAGAGCTACCCTCTTACGCAGATACCTGCCTGGAAGCGCCGAGTGACGGCGCGAGCGCGATCGCCGCGTTGCAGGAGCAGGCCAGCGGTTCCGGGTTCAGCTTGTATGCCGTGTTGAACCAGACGGTACATGCGGCCCAGAACGGCGGGGCAACCAACGACATAACCCGCATGCCGGTCCGCACGATCAAAGACTCATATCCAATCTACAGTTCCATTGCGGTCGATCCCGAGCGCGACGAGGTTGTCCTGCAGGACACCAATCACTTCAGCATTAAGGTATTCAACCGGCTGGAGAACACACCGGCGACCGTCACAGCAGCTACGCCGAAGCGCGTAATTTTGGGACCGAAGACTCTTAACGAGTACAACAACGGCCTCTCGATCGACAAGAACGGCGACATTTATTCGGTCGCGATGGACACCGCAGACAGCGTATTTGTGTTTGATGCGGAAGCCAATGGCGATGTGGCGCCGAAGCGCAGGCTGCGAACTCCTCATCGGAACTTCCAGTCCGCGCTCGATGAAGAGAAGGGCGAAATTTTCGTCACAATCCAGTACCCGCCGAAAGTGGTGGTGTACCGCAAGGACGCCAATGGCAACGACGCTCCCCTGCGCGTCATCGAGGGACCGAAAACTCAAATCTTCGATGCCCACGGGATCGCTGTTGATGTGAAAAGAAAGGTGATGTACGTCGGCAGCTGGGGCAACGACAGCACGTATACGGTCCCGGGAACCGGCACCTGGCATCCTCCTTCAATTACGGTTTACCCGCTCGACGCGAACGGAGATGTCGCTCCAATCCGCAAGATTCAGGGTGACCGCACAACACTGAACTGGATGGGCGGATTCTCCATCGAGCCCGAAAGCGGCGATCTGTATGTCGGCAACGACGTCAACAGTTCGGTCGTCGTTTTCAAGGCAACCGACAATGGCAATGTGGCCCCAACGAGAACAATCAAGGGAGACAAGACCGGCCTGAATCATCCGGCAAGCGTTTCCGTCGATGCGAAGAACAAAGAGGTCTGGGTTTCCAACATGGGCAACTCTTCGGCCTCCGCCTTCCCGCTCATGGCGAATGGAAACGTGGCGCCCATACGCACCATCCGCAGCGCGCCGGCCGGCCGCGTGTCATTGAAGTTTGGAAAACCACAGGCCGTTGCTTATGACAGTAAGCGGGAAGAGTACCTGGTGCCCAACTGAGTGAACACGCCGATCATTGCGGCCTTCGCCAGGTTGGCGAAAGAAGACACTCTCCCGGTAAGAATTATTGAAGGACAGAAGACCCTCATCAGCCGTACGATGCACAACCTCTCGTACAACGCAGTGAACGATGAAATCGTCGTGAGCAGCCCATTCAACCAGGCCATCCTGACATTCCGTGCAGGATCTAGCGGAGAGGCTGCGCCGATCCGATATATCCGGGGACCCAAGACCCAGATTCTTGGAACGGATTATGACGGTAACGACAAGGCGTTCGTGGATGGCGACAACGGCGAGATATTGATCCCTGTCGGAACAAATACCTCTCCGTACGAATCCATCCTCGTGTTTGACCGGTTGGCAAACGGTGACGTCGCTCCCAAGCGAGTCCTCAGCGGACCTGACACATTAATTAAAGGCACAAGAGCCGGTCATGCGGGAATCGCGATCGATCCAAAGCGCGACCTCATGGTCGTAAAGAGCGCTGGTGGCGGCCCACTGCTGGTGTTTAACCGCACCGCGAGCGGCAATGCCAAACCGCTGAAAGCCATCCAGGGACCGAAGAGCGGCATTGGCGTCGGTGGTGGCGGCGGTGGCGGCGGCCAGATCGGCGTCACACCCAGCGGCATGATCGTTACGGCATGTGCAGGCGGGGCTATCTGCGCCTGGAGCGTTACCGACACCGGCGATGTTCCTGCGCGCTGGAGAATTCCAGTTCAACAGCTGACTAATGTAGCGCCTTCCGGAGTGGCATTGAATCCCTTCCACAAGGAAATCATTGTTCCCAGTGGCGCGCGGAACGTCGTTCAGACCTACTATTGGCCCGAAGTGTTCGACGACGCCGCATCGACGACGAACAATAACAATAACTAGGTAATACGCGTTCCCGTCCGTCTGTCACTAGCCGCGAACGACCTCATCGTTCGCGGCTAGTTTCGTTTTTTAAACCTAATCGGGGATTACCAACATGAAAGTCCGGACCTTTCTCTGTCTGTTTTCGCTCAGTCTGCTGCTTTGGGGTTGTTCTTACGAGGTTCCTCCAACCGAAGCGGAGACACCGGCCGCCGTTGACGAATCCGCAAACCGGGACCAGGCCCTGATCGAGGAATTGGTTCTGATCAACCGGATGCTCTCTTCAAAAGAAATGGCGGTTCTTGGCGCCTTTGGACATGTAAGCGCACGCAGCCGGACGAATCCCGATCGCTACTTCATATCGAACGCCGTATCACCCGCTCTGGTAACCGCCGGCAACATCTATGAGAGCGACCTCGAAAGCGCCCCGGTGGCAGGCAATCGCCCGGACCCGCTCGATGAGCGTTTCATCCACGGAGAGATCTACAAAGCGCGGCCCGACGTGATGGCGATCGCTTACACGAGTCTTCCCGAACTCGTTGCCTTTTCCGTGAGCTCCGTGCCTCTGCCCAGAAACAACGGCCAGGTCCCGGTTTTTGATCTTCGCCCGACGCCGGGCGGACAGAACGGCCTCATCAATACTCCGGCCCTGGGCAAGGCGCTGGCCGAGTCGCTTGGGATGGGAAACTCGATCCTGACGTTCGGACATGGCGCCGTGGTCGCCAGCCCCTCCACGAACAATATGGTGAGCGGGGCTCTCGGATTGCGAATGGCAGCCGAGCAACGGCTCTTCGAGATTGGTGTGGGAGGACGGCTGAACCACATGGTGTTCACCCGGGAAACAGCAATACCTGAGGCAGGCGGCGTGGAGAATACGGGACCCAGCGGCAGAGTCGAGCGTATCGACCGGTTTGCCGCGTTCTTCAACTTCATGGGCGCGCGCGATCTCTCCGGCAATCCAAATCCTGCAATTGTTGCGCCGGTGGACCCGAATTCCGATCAAGCTGTCATCGAGGATCTCGTGATTGCGAACAGGCTCCTTGCCTCCGCGGAAATTGGCGTTCTCACTCCCGACGGCCTTGCGCACGTCAGCGCGCGGAGCCGGACCAATCCGGATCATTTCTTCATCCCGCATGATGTAGCGCCGGGCATGGTCACTGCGGCCGACGTCATCGAAACGGATCTCGACACCAGGCCGATCACGGCCGGCGATGTGCCACAGTACTCCGAACGTTTCATTCACAGCGAAATCTACCGGGCTCGGCCGGACATCATGGCTGTGATTCACGCCCATACACCGGAACTTCGCACCTTCGGCCAGAGTTCCGTGCCGCTGCGCCCGATGCTGAACGGGGCTCTCTTCATTGGTGACGGCCTGCCGATCTACGACATCACGAAGTTTACCGGTGGCGCGCCCTCTCCAGTCTCCTGCGTGGCCTGTATCAGCACTCCCCAGCTGGGCAAAGCGCTTGCGATGGTAATGGGAACGAAAGACGGGTCGCTGCTGCTGGACCACGGCATAGCGCTTGGAGCTCCGTCGGCGCGCGCCCTGGTAAGCCGGGCCCACGCGCTAAAGATGAACGCCAGGATTCAGCAGATCGCGATTTCTCTCGGCGGCACGGTCAATGCCTTTGATGGGACAGGAAAGACTGCAACTCCTGCGATCTACCCGGAGTGGGACTACTGGAAGCATGTCGTACTGGGTTCGAGCGATATCAATTCAATACCGAAGGCTCCCAACGGACTGGCTCTAAACCCGCGTCAATAAGAGCCGGGAAAAGAAAAGGGGACGCACCGGTGCGTCCCCTTTTCTTTCGTCCTTAGAACACGTACTTCAAAGCCATCTGCATAATGCGCTCAGTCGTACCTGCGGTCTGGATGCGGCCGAAGTTCGAATCGGTGAGCGTCGTAATCGGATTCCCCGGATTCAAATGGTTCGGCGCATTGAACGCCTCGGCGCGAAACTCGAGGGACTGGCCTTCCGTCACACGGAACGTTCGAACCACGCCCATATCGATCCGGATGCTTCCGGGCCCGCTGACATTGGCACGGCCCATATTCCCGTACGTCCCCAATGCCGGCTGTGCGAATGCCGCCGGATTCAACCAGCTGTTCTTGGTCTTGGTGGCAACGTACGGCGAGGCCAGTATCTGGTTAACCGTCTGATCGGTCGTGCCGGACAATGCATTGTCGAGACCCGACGACATCGTCAACTGGGCTCCCGACAGCAGGCGCACGATTCCCGAAATCCGCCAACCGGTTCCAATCACCCGCAAAGCGGTGTTGGAAAACGTTGGCGTCTCATACACCGTCGACATGTTCAAGTTGTGACGGCGATCGAGCTCGCAATTACCCTTGTTCGCGCCACGGCGTCCGGCAATGTAGGAACCGGCGGTCTGAATGACGTCGGAATACCCCTGGTCGATGCAGTGCGACAACGTGTAATTCCCCTGCACGGTGACGCCCCGCGTGCGCCGCTTCTGGATTGAAAGCACCAACCCGTTATAGCTGCGCGTTCCGCCGTCACTCACTTCGACGATGTTGCTGAAGTACTGTCCCTTCGTTGGATCAGACAAATTCAACACGCGGCGCTGGTTGGTGTTGCCCGTCGCGGAACACGGAGTATAAGTCCGCCCGGCGATCACGCAACTGGCGCCCGGGATGTAGACGGCCGGATTCGCCTCAATTCCAACCAACTGATGAACCACCTGGCTTCCGATATAGTTTCCCGCCACGAGCCAATCCGAACCGAGCTGTTTCTGGATGTTCAAGTTCCACTGATTGATATACGAGGTCTTGAGATCCTGCGGAAGAACCGTGTAAACAGCCGCTGTCGGAAAAACAACGTTTTCGCTGATTGGAATCGGGAGAGGATTTCCTCCCGGATACCCCAGCCACGGATCGTCAAAGCCACCGATCGGATTCGCTATGGAAATAATGCCGCCTCGCGGCGGCGAATTCCGAAGTCCGCCAAAACCGTTCAAGTGCGGATAGTCGAAAAATATCCCGTACGCCGCGCGAACCACCGTCAGGCCATCACCCTTTGGATCCCATGCAAATCCCAGGCGGGGGGCAAAGTGCATCCAGCGGGTTTCATTGAGCGCGGTGCCGATGTCCGCAACCCCGGGGTCGCCCGGAAACAGAATTCCGGCCGGTGCGTTCTTGAACACGGTGCTTCGCAGACCCTGATCAAACCATTCCCTCTCGAAGCGGGCGGATTTGGCCCTGGCATCGAACGGAAAAGAGAACGGTTCCCAGCGCAGGCCGGCATTCAATGTCAGCCTGGAGTTAGCCTTCCAGGTGTCCTGCACATAAAGACCGGTGTAGTTTTGCCGGAGATATTGCGCCGCAATCTGATCCTGCGACCAGTTGTTCGGCCGGCCAAGCATGAAATCACCCAGGCCGAGCCCGGTGTTGGAAGCGTTGAACTGCATACGGCCGGCAGTCCAGGTGCTCGAGATATAGTTCATGTTCGAGTGGATGTAATTGACTCCCAACCCGATCTGGTGCGATCCGCGGATCACACTCAAATCGTCGGCAAACTGGAAGGTGGTTGTGTTCGTCAGGCCCGGGGAACTCATGTTGATACTGAAGCCGCCATTTATGGTCAGCCTCATAAACTTCTTCATTCCTGCCGGGAAATAGAGACCCTTTACTCCCAAGTCGGTGTAGTTGGTGAAGTCCTGAAGCAGGTTCTTGTCGTTGACGCTGCGAATCAAAGTCCCCCGGAAAGAATTCACGGTGCTGGGGTTCAGCGAATAGGTGTCGCTCAGAACCAACGAGTGGAAATTTCTCACGTAGTCCGGAATACTGAGCGAAAGCAGGTTCTTTCCATCGTAGTCGTTCGGGGTTTCCATGGCTCCACCCTCATAACGTCCGAACACGGAGTGCTTCTCGCTCCATTGGTAGTCCATTCTTCCCAAAGTCATGGTCTCGTTAGCGTTCTCCCGGCGGCCGAAAACGATCTGGCCGCATGGATTCGCGGTGGAGGGAAGCAGTTTTGTGAGATTCAGAGACGCATTCGAGAACAATGCAGGGTTGATCCGATTGTTAACAAACGGCGCCCTCAAGGTGATCTGCCGGTTGTTGTTGCAGGCCGGCGAGGTGACAGTGGTCCAGTCTCCGGCGAGCATCTGCGCCGTTGGAACGTAGCTGACAACGTTATTCGGTTCGGATCGTTGCAGCGTCCTCTGGTGTCCCGCAAAGAAGAAAAGCTTATTTCTGACGACCGGTCCGCCTATGACACCGCCGAACTGATTGCGCTTGAGTCCGTCCTTCTTCTGGGTGTACCCATTGGCCGCGTTGAACACCTTGTTGCGCACGAATTCGAACAGGCTGCCATGGAACTCGTTGGTTCCCGACTTCGTGACGGCGTTTATGGCGCCGGCCGAGTGTTGCCCGTACTGGGCCGGGACGGCGCTGGTTTCCACCTTGAATTCCTGGAGCGCATCCGGAAACGGCAGCGGGAGGTTGAGATTGCTGTAGGGATCGTTGTGTGTTCCGCCATCCAGTATGTATGTCAGGCCGTTCTGCAGTCCGCCACCGACCGAAATACTGTCTGTCGGCCAGGTTCTCGGCGTAGCCTGGGCTCCTCCGCCGACAGCGGCGCCCGAAAGAATGATCAACTCGGTGACCTGGCGCGCATTGAGCGGCAGCTCGAGCACACGCACGTTGTCGATCAACTGGCCGACGCCGGTGCTGCGGGTTTCAACCAGAGCCGCGTCTGCCTGAACTTCGACGGTTTCCGAAACCTGGCCAACCTCGAGCAGGACGTTAATGACCGGATTGCCGCCCACTGCGAGCACGATTCCGGTTTGGGCATAGGTCCGGAATCCCGGAAGGGCCGCTTCCAGCCGATACGGACCGACCGGCAGGTTTGGAAAAACGTAACCGCCCGTTTCATTGGTCACGGCGGCGCGCGTCAGACCGGTGTCGATCTGCGTCACTGTTACTTCCACTCCCGGCAATATTGCGCCGCTCTGATCCGTTACCGCCCCGCTGATCTGCGCCGTTGACTGTGCCCAGCCAACAGTCGAGACCACACACAAAACACCCAAAAGCAGACTGATGCTGCGTTTCATTCAGTTTCCTCCAAGTGAAATTTGGACGACCCTATCGCCTGAAAACCTGTAACTCATTGAAGTTGAGCGAGTAAATAACGGGTCGCTGACCGATGTCAAGCCGGCAACGCCTATTGTTTCAACTCGATAATGATGGCGCGGTGCGGGTTTTCTCCTATGTTCGTCACCGTATGAATGCCCGCCTCGGTGAAACGTATATCGTCGGGAACGTTGTCGCGCACGAACTGGGGCTCACCTTCGGGCTGCTGGAGGAGCTTCGTCCGGTTCAGCACGATGACCATCCGCTGATTGTGGCTGTGCCGGGGCCGGGTATCATTCAGCTCAAGCCGTTCCTCAAACACCCGGAATGCGTCGGTCTCGTACAATATGAAGTTCTTGTCGGGCGCAATAGTTTCGCGGGGAGTCTTTACCGGCGGACGTCCCGGTTTCATGGATACCTCCAGAAAATTGCCACCCTGTGGTTTGGAGTAACTGGCGTTTTCCCTGAATATCTCGATATCGCCGCGTTGCATCTGACGCCTGTTCAGTGTGATTGCGCCCAGCGCAACGATAACGCGATCGCCACACTTTGTGGCCGCCGAAGCGCAGGGCGCATCGTTCTTAACGACCTTGAAGAGAGGATTGTCTACGACGACCGAGCTGGCTTGAAGCAGCAGCAGTGCCGCGAAAAACATACTCATATTGCGCCACCTTTACGAAGAAGTTGGCCCATTCTAAGACTTCAGTCCGATTCCGGCAAGGCCAGGCTCATTACGGTAGTGGTCAGGAACTTTCTTTGTGGTATTTTGTGGCGCATGTCTCTGGGCAGGCGCGAATTCCTTCTATATGGATCGGGCTTCTTATTTCAGTTCGGCGGCGCCAGAGATAACCTGATCGTCCGGTCCGATTCTCCCGCCGACCTGGAGACTCCGGTCAGTCTTCTCGACACCGCGTGGATTACGCCCAATAACTTTCATTTCGTGCGCACTCACTTGCCGACCCCGCGCGTGGATTCGAGTACATTCAACCTTGCTGTCGAAGGCGAAGTAAATCGCCCTCTCACACTGACGCTGAGCGATCTCCGTGCGTTTCGTGAGACGAGCCATGTTGTGACACTCGAGTGCGCGGGCAATGGGCGTGTTTATTCCGATCCGCCGGTGCCCGGTCTGCAATGGGAGAAGGGAGCTGTTGGAACGGCGCGCTGGACCGGAGTGCCGCTCCGGGATGTCTTGAATCGCGCCGGCATCAAACCGGTGGGAAAGCACGTTGTGATGAACGGGGCGGACGTCCCACCTGGAAGCACGCCCGACTTTGTTCGCAGCATACCAATCGCCAAGGCCATGCATCCGGACACGCTTCTGGCCTATCGCATGAATGGCGAGGAAATTCCTCTTGAACACGGCTATCCCGTGCGATTGATCGTTCCGGGCTGGGAGGCGGCGGCATCGACAAAATGGCTCGTGAATATCCGCGTCAGTGAAAATGAGTTCGACGGCCACTTCATGCGTAACGCGTATCGGATTCCCAATCGGTACGTCTCGCCGGGAAGCGCTGTCGATCCGGCCGACATGGTTCCTTACACGGCGATCGACGTGAAGTCGATCTTCACGTCACCGCTTGACGGAGCGGCTGTCCGGACCGGCGCCTCCGTGGAACTTCGCGGTTTCGCCTGGGCAGGCGAGGCGGACGTAACTCGTGTCGACGTTTCAGTGGACTTCGGCCGGACGTGGCTCACGGCCGCGCTCGATGCGGACAGAGCCCGTTATGCCTGGCGGCGTTTCCGATACACGTGGAGGCCCAGCCGCCGCGGGTCGTATGTCGTGCTGTCACGAGCCACCGACAGTCAGGGACGAACTCAGCCGACATTGCCGTCGTGGAATCCGGCCGGTTACGTTTACAACGTCATCGACAAGGTAAGAATTAATGTTGAAGGCTAGCCTGTCCATGCTCGGATTGATGCTGACGGTTCCAGTCGCGGCCTGGACCCAGGCCGTGGCGCCGACAGCGGTGGCTCAGCGGGCGGAAGCCTGTGCCGGCGCCTGTCACGGTCCGGGGCTCATCGCGCAACAGCGTCTCGACCGCGCAGGCTGGACTCGTGAAGTCGACAAGATGATTGGCTGGGGCGCCAGAGTAACCGATGACGACCGGACTGTTTTCATTAATTACTTCTCGATGATGTTCAATTCATCCAGGCCACGTCCCAACTCTTCCAAAGTCCTTCCCGAAGGTCCGGCGAAGGATGTTTTCCGGGCCACCTGTATGACTTGCCATGACGACACGCTTATCGCCGGTCTGAAGCTCGACCGCGACGGCTGGACCCGTGAAATCGACAAGATGATCCGGTGGGGCGCCTACGTTCCGGTCAACCGCAAGCAAGACCTGATCGAATATCTAACGACCTTTTCCAGATAAGGCATCGCCGGGCCCGGCGCGGGTCCTCGATCATGTCAGCCGTATTTTTTCTTGCTCGGGCCCGCTGACTGGCCGTAATGTTGCGGCTGCAAAACTCGATACGAAAGGATCTACAAGAATGCGAGGTCATTGCTTAGCTCGAACCGTAGTTCTGGCATCGGTCGCAATGCTGGGGCTGTTTTTGATTTTGCCAGTCGCGGATGCACAAGCTCAGGGTGGGGCGGGCGGACAAGCTGCACCGGCGGCACAGGCCGCACGGCCGATGCCGGCGGTTCCAAAGCTTTCGGACGGCTCCCCGAACCTCGGATGGGCCGATCCGGCCAATAGAGGAGTCTGGAAATCCGGGCAGCACCGCGATTACGCCGCCGACCTCATCGATCGGAAAGCGGAAGGCATTCCGTTCCAGCCCTGGGCCAAGGCGCTCTACGAGTACCGAATCAAGACCGAACAGAAAGATGATCCTGAAGGGTTTTGCCTTCCGCCCGGCGGATCCTCCGCAACGTCCAATAGAACTTCCTCTCCGTGGGAATTCCTGCAAATGCCCGACCAGAAACGCATCGTGCGGATCTTCGAAGGGGCAGCTCACATGTGGCAGGTGATCTACATGGATGGGCGGCCGCATCCACCCGAACTCGAAGACATTCCGACATGGCTGGGGCATTCGGTTGGACGCTGGGAAGGCGACACACTCGTCGTTGATTCGGTCGGTTTCAATGAAGGACACTGGCTGACCGTCAATGGACTCCCCCGCACCAGCATGCATCACGTAATCGAACGCTTCACGCGCGTCAATTACAACACGCTGCGCTACGAAGCCACCATCGACGATCCCGGGGCATACACCAGGCCTTTCACAGTTGGGTGGAATCTTAACTGGAATTCCGGCCAGGAACTTATCGAGATCGTTTGCATGGAAAACAACCGATATCCGGAGTTTTATCCGAAGGAAGAGACGCTGCTGCAACAATTGGGCAGGTAGACAACGAATTAACTTCGAAATAAAAACTGCCCAGTGGCTCTCCACTGGGCAGTTTTGTTTGATGCCGTCCTTGTCCTTCCCCTTTCCTGCCCCTTACCGGATTGAGCATATACTTGTTCTCCTTTGGGACCGAGCGACCGTCCAGATCTCAAAATGGAGGGCGCTGGCTCCGATCGGCTCCGCCCTTATTAAAGGTTCGGGCCTTTTCGTTTAATAGGCGCACGGCTTATTAAACAATCGCTTAATAAGAGAAACAGTCTGATGCATCGGGGCGTTACAGGCGACTACGAGAGTGCGGCCACAACCGGCGAAGCGGTGAAGGCGTTCGTCCCACGACCGTTGCCGCCCGATCCTCCTCTCACTCTTGCAAATTCGCGCCAGCTCCTTCTGGAGCGAGCCACCCTCGCCCTTGGAAGGCTCGACAGCATTACTCTTTTGCTCCCCGATCCCAACATATTCCTCTACGCCTACGTCCGCCGCGAGGCCGTCCTTTCTTCACAAATCGAAGGCACTCAATCGACGCTGGCGGATCTACTGCTTTTCGAACTCGAGGAAAGTCCGGGTGTGCCGTTTGATGACGTTGTGGAGGTTTCGGGCTACGTGGCCGCACTGGAGCACGGGGTTGATCGGCTGCGTGCAGAGTTTCCTCTGTCGAACCGGCTAATCCGGGAGATGCATGCGATTCTGCTTTCGAAGGGACGCGGCAGCGAAAAATCGCCCGGCGATTTTCGCCGGAGTCAGAACTGGATCGGGGGGACCAGGCCTGGAAACGCCCACTTCGTTCCGCCACCTCCCCATCGGATCGAGGATTGCATGGCGGCCCTCGAGCGGTTCATCCACGACGATCATTCTCCGTACCCCACGTTAGTCAAAGCGGCACTGGCTCATGTGCAGTTCGAGACGATTCACCCGTTCCTGGACGGCAACGGCCGCGTGGGCCGACTGTTGATCGCCTTCATGCTTCACCATGGCGGCGTGTTGTCGAAACCCCTGCTGTACCTGAGCCTCTATTTCAAACAGCACCGGTCCGAGTACTACCGTCTGCTCGATTTGGTCCGGACCGAAGGAGATTGGGAGACCTGGCTGGATTTCTTTCTGGAAGGCGTGGAAGACACGGCCTCGAATGCGGTTCGTACCGCGCAAAGTCTGGTGCATCTGTTCAAAGAGGATGCGATACGCGTTCAGGCAGGCGGCCGCAGTGCTTCAACGGTGTTACGCGTCTTCAATGCTCTGTGCACCCGTCCCATCACAACGATCAACGACATCTGCCAGCGCGCAGGTCTCTCGTTCCCCGCCGCAACCAAAGGGATCGAAAGACTCGTAGACCTGGGAATCGTCAAAGAACGGACCGGCGGCCGCCGCAACCGCGTGTTCGCCTACGACCGCTATTTGGGACTACTGAACGAAGGGACGGAGCCCTTGTGACGCTGCCCAACCGATTTATCAAAACCCGTCTAAGCAACTCGCGAGTGCAGCGACAAACACTTCCGGAAGACTGTGCGGGAAACTAACCGGCGCAACGTTCTCAAGTCTCTTCGCTAAAAAGAGGATGGATTGGCATCGCAGGGTAACAAATTGCTCAAGGGGCGGTATACCCTGTCTCGCCTGGTCAGTCAGCGGAGCCAGAGTGAAGTATGGCTTGCACACGACCAAGACAGTGGGCCAGTTCTGCTCAAACTGTGGGGTTATCAGGGCGACAGGCCGAACGACGTCCAGAGGCGCGAACCAAAAAGTTTCGTTTCGGCGCAGGAGAAAAACAGGAGGCAGGATTTTGAGTGCCAATAGGAAAACGCAACCAGCAACAGTAACCTGCTGATTCCGTTAATGCCGAAAGGGGGACTCGAACCCCCACGCCCTTGCGAGCGCTAGAACCTGAATCTAGTGCGTCTGCCAATTCCGCCATTTCGGCCCAAACCATTCAAATTTAGCGATCACGGCATGGGATGTCAATGGCAGGGATGGCATTGGCATCTGGTGTGAAATACTGTTCGTATGAAGGCGAAGCGCGGCCGGTCCAAGAGAAAGCCCAGCGGCAGTGGTTCCAGTCTCACGAAAGAAGACCTGCTGCAGTACGTCCGGAAGTCTGCAGACCAAACCGCAACGATCAGTAAAATCCTCCAGGATTTAGAAGCCACTCCGCTTGCGCGCAAGCAGATAAAAGACATACTGAGCCAGCTCGTCAAGGACGGGAAACTTGCGAAGCATCGCGGCAACCGGTATGAGGCTCCCAGCCGCGCCGTTGTCCCCGGAACGATCCTGCTGCACCGCGACGGATACGGCTTCGTGATTCTCGCCCAGAAAATCGAGGGAATCGAGAGCGACATTTTTATCCCGCCTCCACTCACCGGCTCCGCAATGAACGGAGACAAGGTCAACATAGAGATCACCCTGCGGAAGCCGGGCGGGAAGGCGGAAGGCCGTGTCGTCAGCGTCGAAAAACGGGCGCGGAACACGATTGTGGGCCAGGTGCGCTTTGATGGAGACGTCTTCTTTGTTGCTCCAACAGACGAGAAACTGCCCGCGAAAATCCTGATCACCGACGACATTTCGGAACACAAGGACAAGATTGTTGAAATCGAGATAACCCGTTTCCCGAGCGCGGCGCACTGGCCCGCCGGAAAGCTCGTATCTGTCATTGGCTTCATCGACGATCCGAACGTCGAAACGAACGTCATTATCAGAAAGTTCAATTTGCCCGTCGCGTTTCCAAAGGAAGTCGAGGAAGAGGCGGCGAACCTTCCTCAGGCGCTTACGGAAAAGGATTTTGCAGGCCGGGATGACTTCCGGAAGCGCAACATTATTACCATCGATCCCAGGACGGCCCGCGACTTCGACGACGCAATCGAGGTCCAGGTACTTCCAGACGGCACGTTTCAACTGGGCGTGCACATCGCCGACGTTTCCCACTTTGTGCCGCAGGACTCGGCCATGGATCGCGAAGCGCGATATCGAGGCACGTCAGTCTATTTTCCGGACCGGGTTCTTCCGATGCTTCCAGAGAAAGTTTCGAACCACCTCTGTTCGCTGAATCCGCATTCCGATCGGCTGGCGTTGAGTGTGATGATGCATATCGGGCAGAGCGGAGAGGTTCGCGATTATTCGTTCCACAAGAGCATCATCCACTCACAGGAGCGCATGACTTATGAGGACGTGCAGGCCACGCTCGACGGCGACAAGGCGCTCAGCGAAAAGTACCGCAGCCTCATGCCTCATCTCCGGAACGTCGAAACACTTGCGCGGATAATCCAGCAACGGCGGCACGAACGAGGGGCAATCGACTTTGATCTTCCCGAACCCCTCCTTACTTATAACGAGCAAGGGGGTGTGGAGGGCATCGCCAAGGCAGTCCGCCTGTTCTCCCATCGAATCGTCGAAGAATTCATGATTCTTGCGAACGAGGTCGTGGCCCGTTATCTGGAAGAACGCGACATTCCATCACTCTATCGCGTGCACGAGGATCCGGACCCGATGAAGGTTGAAGATTTTTCGGAAATCGTGAACGGCCTGGGACTCCGGTTTAATCCTCGCAAGGCGCAGCCCGGTGACTTCCAGAAATTCATCGGCTCGCTGGCGGGCCGGCCCGATGAGCGAATGCTCTCGTACCTGATGTTGCGCTCATTCAAGCAGGCCGCGTACTCGGTAGAAAACGTCGGTCACTTCGGCCTGGCTTCCGATTCTTATACACACTTCACCTCACCAATCCGCCGCTATCCGGACCTTGTCGTGCACCGAATTCTGAAGGCGGTCATGGCTCGCCGCGGCCAAATGCCGATCGCGCCGGCGCAGCTTGAAGCGATTGCGACGGAATCGAGTGAGCGCGAGCGCCTTGCAGATCAGGCGGAACGAGAGTTGATCGAATGGAAAAAGATGATTCTCATTGAGAGTCATCTTGGTGAAACGTTCGAAGCGATAGTCATTTCGGTCTGGAAGGACGGATTCAACGTCGAATTGATCGAGCACTTCATCGAGGGATTCGTCCACGTCTCAGAAATTTCAGACGACTACTATCAGTTTGACCCGGGCACACGGTCACTGACCGGAAAGCGTACCCGGCAACGTTTCAGGCTGGGGGACCGTCTTCCTGTACAGGTAGTGCGTGTCGACAAATTGCTCCGCCGCGCACATTTTGCCCCGGTGTTGGCGCGCAAGAGACGTTCGCGTTAGAATCAATTGTTTGATGTCCGCTCATGTGTTTCGCCGGCGTAGCTCAGGTGGTTAGAGCGAAGGTCTCATAATCCTTAGGTCCGCGGTTCGAGTCCGCGCGCCGGCACTTAGTGGAATCAACAAAATAGCCCGGGAGTGATTTCCCGGGCTTTGTCGTGTGTGCCCATTTTTGTGCCCACTACCCTGCATTTCGCGCCGCTTCGACGTTCTTCTCGTGTTTACCATCGTTGTACGCTTGCAGCCGGTCGAAGGCATCCTCAAGCCTCTCACTCGTGGGATGGACGTACCTTGAACTCGTGATGATGCTGGAATGTCCGGCCACCTTCTGAATCACGAATGAATCCGCCCCCGACTCTCCCAGTCTCGTCAGGGCGGTGTGCCGCCAATCGTAGATTCGGGTTTTCGGGAAGTTCTTGGTATCGGGGGAACTCTTCAGGCGCTTCATGGTGCGCTCGTGCTGGCCCCTGATCGCGCTGTAGCTCAAGTGCTCAGGCGGAGTCGGTCCCTCGAACACGTAACCCCACCGTGCGCTTCCTGCGGCCTCGTGGCGCTTTTCCAGCACGGCCCGAACGTCGGCACTCATCGGAACGTTACGTTTCGCCCTGGCGGTTTTTCCGTTTGGGTTATGGACGTATCCCAAGCGGGCAGCCCCAACCGGATCAAAACGGACGTTCTCCCATCGCATCGTGAGAATCTCTTCGGGACGGAATCCAGTCCCGACCGCTACAGTAGTGAATTCCCGTAACGATTCGGGGGCCGCTTCCAAATACGCTTGTTGCTCTTCATGCGTAACGACGCGTTCGGAAATCTTCTCGCCGGGAAGCAAGTGAACCCGAGGAACGGATGGAATCACCTTCCATTCATGGGCAATGTTCAGAACACGACGCAAGACTGCCAGTTCGCGATTGATCCCGCACACACTGACCACATGTTTCGTGGGCGCGTATTCCACAAGGCCCTTGCTTCTCCGAATCACTTTTACACGGGCACACCCCTTGCGCCATTCCACAAGACGCGCAACCGTCCCGGCGTCGATTTGGTCGATTAGCATAGTCTTCAACGGTTCGTATTTGAGCAGCAACCCGACACGGGTCTTGTAAAACAGGATCGTCCTCGGCTTCTCTGCTCTCTCAACCTCTACCCAAGACAGGAATCGCTTTGTGAATTCCTGGAATGTTGGTGCCGGTGCGAGGTCTTTGATTCCGGCCGCAGACTTCGCAAGGGCGGTGCGGTGCGCCGCTTCAATCTGTCGTGCTACGCGTGGATTCTTCTGGCCAGTGCTCTTGCGAATGCTTCGCCCCTTCCATTGGAACTTGAACCAGTAAACGTCGGCTCGTTGCTTCGTCCCGTCGGGCATCTTGATAAGTCGCTTATAGATTGCCATTGGCTTATTTGCCTCCCTTTTCTTTGTCGGCCTTCTTCGGTCGTCCACCGCCTCTAGTCTTTCGCATGGCTTGGATCTGCTTGAAGTATTCGGGGCCTCGCTGGGCGGTCTTGCTGCCGCCGATCCTGCCCGATTCCTGCACGATGAGAGTCCTCGAAATGGTCTTCCCGCAATGTGGACACTTCATATTCAGATATGACTGCAAGGCTTGCTGAATGTAAATGCAAATGGTTCGCTTGACAAAACAGCATCTTGATGATGTGCTCGGCGGCATGTCGGAGACATAGGAGAGAACCATGAAACGTTTCAGACTTAAGGGTGTGCTGTTCGCGTCGGTGCTCGTCCTGCTGTATTCCTCGTTTGCGAAAGCGGACTCGATAAACATCGGCCTGCCCTTGGATCGGACCATCGTCGGCAGCTTTTATTCTGGACAGTCCGTGCTGTGCTGTAGCCAACAACTGGGGCTCATCTTTGATGCGCACCAAACATTCACAATTCAATCGGTGGGGACCACGTTTGGCGTCGATGGGTTCATGGACCTGACAGCGGAGATCTACGACACGGCCTTGGTTCCTTTCAATGAATTACCTACTGCGAGAGGCGCTCTTTTGGCTTCGTCGTCAGGTGTTGTCGAGGACGCTGACGAACTGAACGTTCCGAATCATCCCGCCGGACAACATCGCTATTTTGACCTACCCATAGCCTTCACATTCGAGGCTGGTAAGCGATACGAGGTCGTGTTTCCTCACTTTTCTTTCGTTAGCGGGACTGTCATCGATCCGAACAACTGGGCTTTCTTGGGCCTCCTCTACAACCATACCGATCCCAGTTGGGCTGATGTCCCGCAGGGACCGTTTACAGTAGATCCATACCTAACCGTCATAGACGGCAGCCTTCGAGGCAGCACGTACACCGGCATTCCGTTTGCTCGGTTCGACGTAGTTAATTCCGTCCCCGAGCCCTCCACGATCCTTCTCCTGAGTATGGGCCTCGCCGGACTGGCAGTTTCTTCAAAGGCGCGTAGGCGCTTCCACTCCTAAGGCGTATCGGACCCTTCCGGCAGGAGGTCAATAGTGGGGTCCCGCCTCCCGATGGCGTTGATTCACAGTCACAAACGCGCAGTTCAAGTCTCGCTAACGTCCGGTTCTTCGCTTTGCTCACCGGAAAGCGCCGACGCGCTACCTTGTTGCATTGACGCTTCAATGATCGCGTGAGCCTTCGAGTTTGCCCTGGTATCCCGCCCGGTGTTCCGGTTGGTCGCTTCCCGTTGGTGCTCCCGCCACTCATCAAAAAACAACTTCGCCGCTTTCGGATCGCAGCTTTCGGCACCCTTCATGCCTGCGGCTTTCAGCGCCACAGCTAGGGTGACGTGCGAAGTGAAGGTCTTGAAGATCAGGTCCCGTTGTTCGAAATCTCCCTTACTGGAGAGCATTTCCAACATTTGATCGCGAGTGACTTCCAGGAGGGACAAACTGCCACACGCGCGGAATACGTCTTGAGCCATATCCCCTCCCATCAGTGTGGCCGCAGCTTCAGTGAGCAACTTCCGGTCTATCTGTAGGAATATCAGCATGTCCAATAGCCGTCGGGGCCTTGGCCATTTCTTCTCGGCGACCCACTGGCTGACTGCCGATCGGTCAACTTTCAGGTGGTCCGCGATGTCTTTTTGCATGACTTCCGCCTTGTCGATCAGGCGTCCGAGGGCTGGGCCTTTGCCGGGTAATCTTCTGGCGATGATATCTAATTCCTGTTGAATGTCGGGGTAATTGGAAAGATTGATGGGCGTGCTCAAGGAACCCTCCAAGTGACTGGCAGTTAACTATCTGAATCCCTAATGTTACTTGAGACGAGTATAAGGGTATTGTCTCTTACAAAACAAAGGCGAGGGAAGGCGCGTTTGTCTTTGGGAAGATTTCCGTATTTGTCTACCCGCTTAGAGCCTTTCCAATAAAAGCCTTTTTCCCTCGTCAGCCTGGAAACGCAGGTGTAGGCTTTTGGAACTCGGTGAAATTGAGGGGGTCGGCCTATGGGTCGCTTCGCGACTGTCATTCTCGCTATTGCATTACACTCGGGATTTGTTTTTGCCGGGCAGAGTCAGCTACTGGCCAATCAAACTTGCAGTTATATCGAAACGATGGTTAAGCAGCATGGTAATTGGTCGCTGCAGCAAATCATGAATGAGTTTCCAGGAATCCGCCTTACTGAAGACAAGGGAGACGTTATTGCCTGGCACGCGAAACCAGAATGCACGGTCGGTTTCTTTTCTGAAAATGACCTGTGGGCTGGGCCGTATGTCGCATGGGAGCCGGGACGCTTAGCCACGTGCGGCCAACTTCAGGACGTCGTGCCATCGCGATGGAAAGGGGATGACATG
This sequence comes from Candidatus Sulfopaludibacter sp. SbA3, assembly GCA_945865815.1. Lineage (GTDB taxonomy): Bacteria > Acidobacteriota > Terriglobia > 20CM-2-55-15 > 20CM-2-55-15 > CAMBFR01. The sequence goes on along the minus strand of CAMBFR010000022.1, from coordinate 5,426 downwards.
AGGGCGTCGTTTCCGAATGCGGAACTTGTCAGCAATGACAAGGGCCAATGGTTCGCCGTGCGCGATTTGGCGCCTCAGCAATGTGCCGTATTTTTTGAACTAAGGGATGCGGATTGGAACGGTCCATACCTCATAACTGGTAGCGACTATATCGCGCGGCGCCAGGCGGAAGAGGAAGCCCGACGGCAAAAGCAAGCGCCAGCACCGCAAAAAAAGAGTTCGTGGATGGAAATGTTCGAGAATATGACGAGAGGTTTGGTGTATGGCGATGGAGCACCCACTCAAAGCCGCCCATCACCTCCAAAGCCAAAACTACTAGATCCGCCCATCGAGCCGACATATTCCGCGCCAGTTTATTCTGGAGCCATGATTCAAGGCCGGATCGCTGGCACGTTTGAAGGCTGGACCGGAGGGACTCAGTTCCAGCTAGACAACGGCCAGTTATGGCAGCAGACAGATTCCTCTTACCACTACCACTCCGCTTATCGACCGAGCGTTACCATTACACGCACAGGAAACGGCGGTTACATGATGACCGTGGACAGAGTGCCTGGAGCGATATCCGTTATTCGGTTGAAATAGGGCAGCGCGTCAATGCTGCCTTGCGTGCCGTTTCCAGCCAGGGCGCAAGGATCGTTAACTGATGCAGTTGTTGTACCTGAGAACTAGACTAGGCCTTTGCATTGTTTTTCCCTCCATTCAGTTGTTGATCTAGGAAACTGGTGATCGCGGCCACAAGTCGGCGCATGCTGTAATCATTGGGGTTGTGTCATTCACGGTTTGTTGTCACCGACGAACCGTTCAAACCAGACGCTAAAGGCCCGAACGTCCGCTTGTTCACGGGTGAACCCACCGTCGATTTCCATAATGGCGGACCGTTCCTGAATCCACATCCAAGCATCCGCCTCGGATAACGAATTAGGTTTTGGCGGTTCTGTCAGTTCACTCTGTGGGGATTTCTCAATAATGGCCCTTGGAATACCTTCCCCTATTTCCTGACTATTCGCATGTATGGCACCGCCAAAACTGACAGAACTAGGTTTTGATGGTTTTGTCAGTTCACGTCTGGGGGAATTCCCAATAATGGCTTCGCCCTCTGGAGTCCAGTTCATCCACCGACTGACGCTCATTCCCATATCCTCGGATTCACGGCATAGCGTTTCGATGGACGACCGCCATCGGGTCCGGTTTCGTTTGGCATGTCCCTCAACCAACCGGAATCCACGAGGATAGTTGCCGCCCGTTCGACCAGTTCTGGTGAATCGAGTCCGGTCCATCCTTTGCGGTACACATCGCGGCTAGTGAAGAAACCCTCATTCCCAATCTCGGTCCCAATCTTTCGGTCCGTTATTTTGGCCGCCAGTTCCTGTGCCGACCGTAACTGCGGGGTCACGATGCAGGAATAGACGCGCCTCGCGTGTGATTCCAAATAGTCGCAAAACGCCGCCGCCCGACGCGCATGGTCCAGCGATACAGCATTCGCGGAACCGGCACTGGCCGCCCAGTCCGCCAATTCAAACAGGACCGCGAGCGAAGGCATCAGGCTTCGATATTTGCTCAGGTGCGACACAAGAGCGGGATGCAATTCGCCTCCACGTATCTTCCCTTCATTTTCCCTGAACCATGCGACGAACAGCTCCTGCGCGTCCGGTGCGAACCGATAGCAGGGTGGATTCTCTGGGTCCAATTGCACCAATCGGCGAAATACACGTCCCGCCTGTTCCTCCGCAGTCGCTTCTGGCGGACGGTCTACGTAATGCCATTCAAGGCTGGTATCAGGCCAGACCATCAGCTGGAATCGTTGAATTAGTCCGTCGTTCGACGGGCCGTCCGCAAGGGCATCGGCCAGATATGAACGCAACCGGCCCGGCTGGATACCGCCAATCATCGACATACAGCACGCTGGGACATGAATTGTTCCACGCCCAATCCGGTCTATCGTGTGCCCGGTGTCGCCATTCCACGCCTGCAAACAGAACGCTCGTTCGCCCTCCCGTCCAGGCCGGTCCAGTTGGCTCCACCAGCCGGTGAGTTCATCCCGAACCACGAGAATACCTGCGGGGTTTTCGCTCATGGTCTGATGCAGCGCCTCGAAGGTCGCGTCATTGATAATCAACCGCTGCAACGTCGGCTCCCGAAGTGCATCGTCAATCCTATTGGGCGCAGGGTTTCCGCTTTTTGCGCTTTTCTTGTACATTTCGCGCCACGCTGTTCGACGTAATTCCGATTCTTCCCGCGCCTGTTCATATTCCGATGCAGCCTGCTCGTGAATGGTTCGCCATTCAGCCTGTATTTTGTTCAACGGTGACGTGATGGATTGAATCAACGGTGATTTCAGGAAGCCCGGCGGTGCGGCAATTCCTCCCCACAGATTCGGGACGATGATCCATCCAGTATCATTTGCCTTCGGTTGCATTCGCACCCGGCGACTGACCACACCGGCGAGGCATACCATCGATACTACGGCGGGATAGTCCAATGGGACTTGCATCCGGTCGGCAGCGTCCACCGCGAAAGCCCGGAAGGATGTGGGGAGTAACTGTTCGTCGAATGTTTCAACCGGCGGAAGTCCGCCCGCTATCGGTTCCACCTTCGGCCAGCCCAGAATTTCATTAACCTCAACTTCGGTTGCGGCCTCGATCCCGGTATTGTTCCTCATGCTGCGCCCTTCCCAGATTCGCGCCACAGCGATAACGTGTCTGAACACTGGTCAACGTGGAGCAGCCTGTGCCATCGATTTTCCAGTTCGGAATAACCGCGGTAAACAGCCGCCAAATAGTGCGACGCTCCCTCCTCACTCAAAGTGCCGTCATAGACCGCATCGGTGACAGCGATTCGCAGCATGTCCCGCCGCCTCAGTTCTTCCCCACAAAACTTCAGTTCAGCCTGCCGCCATGTTTCTAGCGATTGCCCAGCTCGAACCTTGGGCTCGACAACTGCATTCGGACGTCGTGCGGGACCGCCGTCCGCAAACAGGGCCGACCAGTCGAGTCCAAGGGCGTTCAGGATTTCGCTGGTCGCGCATCCGGCCCAGCAGCGCAGCAGTAGTCGGTCTTGCGTCTGCCTTACGGATAATGACGGCGAGCGGTCTTTATGCGCCGGGCATCGGGCGATCCATCGATCATCGCCCCGTGATCGGAGGTTGCTCAGCAGCGGCAGCACCCGTTCTGCGGCCGTCATCACTGGCACTCCTTTTTTTGCAAGTACTCCATCAGCGCAGTCTTTGAAATGCGAGTCGCCGAACCCAACTTGAAAAAGCGCAATCGTTTGCGTGAAAGTTCCTTTCGCCAGAAGGATTCGGAGTTGCCGTAATGACTAACCAACTGCTGCACGCTAAATGCAGGTTCCAAGCCAGTGGCGTCCATAGTGCTTGGCGTGTCTGTTGTCTCGAAACGCATGTAAACCTCCTGTATGGGTATCGTCGAGCGATGCCCGTACAAGGCAAATGATGGATTACCCACATGTGGGGATTACAAGGTGGGGAAGGTGGGGGAAATAGGAGGATTCGCGATGAACTACTGAAGGCCCGTCAAGATCCGTCGAAGCGACTTATCAACGCTGAACCCACTCTTCAACTTGCCGCGTTCCCATTTATAGTAATCGGATTTGTCGAGTTTCGCCGCTCGATACAACGATGCCTTCGTTCGCTTCGTACCCTTTAATCCGTGTATGTCGAGCCACAGTCGCACCGCTTCCCTTCTTTCGCCTCGATCAAGGGCCTGCCTGATGTCGCCAACGCTTGGGTCGGGCAGAGGCGTGAGTGCTGTGGCGTCAATCTCTACCGTCATATTCAGCCGGGCCAGGATGCGCCCAAGATGTCGAGCGGCTTCATTGTCGATCCCTTCTCGATCCTCCTTCGGAGTGGAGATATCAAACTGTTTCATTAAATAGCCCCTGCTGACTTTGGCATGCTGCTTAATTTCAGGAGTAATCCCATCCCGAAAAACGTTCCTACAGAATTCATGCGAGAGTGTTTGACCGCGACTCTTCCACACATCCTTTGCGATGCCGTAAATCTCCTTGCCATATTCCTCAAGTGCTTTGAAGTAGTTGCCTTGAATCCCGGACACAAACCTCCTCACCGGAATTTGACCATCCTGAAACTCTGGCCTTGCCTCTGCAGCGGAAATCTCTGTTTGAACTCTCTCAGTCAGAGTTTCGATTGCCACCGTGCGTCGAATGTTGAAACTCGGATCTTGTTTGAGCCGTTCCCATGGCGTATTCATGATTGGCCTGCCTCCCGTGGCCATGCTGCGGAGGGCCGGTCGGGATCACCGGCCCTCAACCAATCTGATCAGGATTGGATGCAGCTCGTGGCTAGGCGTAATTCTGGATCTTTGCCAGGACAGAACTGGGGCGGCTGAAATCATTGACGGTGAAACGTTTTAGTGGAAAGCTGCATTGGGCATCTTCCTTCCCCGCCGTGAGACTGCCCGACACTGGCCTCAATATCGCGAGGTATGGGAAGAACAAAGGAGAAATCCAATATGCGATTCAAGGCCGCTTTTGCGTCGTTGATCGTGCTCGGACTAGCCATTCTGCTCTATGCTCAGCGGGCACAAGAGACATATCAGGATCTTGTTCAAGAGTGTGAGTCCACTGATCAGGTAATCCGCAGGACATGCGAGCGATATCTCAAGGGGTTCGTGGATGCGATATTCGTATCAGGTGAAGCCTTGACGTATTCAGGCCTCGCTAAGAGTCGCGAGATTTGCGTACCAGACGGCGCGACCGTAGAGCAGGTAAGACGGATAATCATTTCGCACGCATCCAAGTTTCCGCAGTTACTTCACTTTCCTGCCCGCTTCAATGTTCGGGACGCACTCTTGGACGCCTTCCCTTGTGGCTAGGGGAAAGCGTCGCCTTGTGAAAATTCCAAACTGACCCACTCCCCATCAGTCCAGGATTATGAACAAGCGAAACGGCCTGCTTAAGCTCAATGGAAATGTTGGGCGCAAGCAAAAACGCGTGACCGGAATTTCCGCAGCGACACGCGGCGCAGTATAAAGATAGCCAAAGCGCCCCGGCCAGAGGGCCATACCGGCGTGGGGGGCGGGGATCTCCTGTGCCCACTTGTGTGCCCAGTCCCCGTCTAGACTCGCATATCCACACCGGACACGCACAGGTTCAAACCCGCATGAGTACTGAGATATACCCCCGTGGACATTTATGGCTATCCTCCAGAATAATGACTCATAATCCTTAGGTCCGCGGTTCGAGTCCGCGCGCCGGCATTGCGAAAAGACGCAGCCCATCCGTTCGTTCTTCGTGTGCTGTTCTGTCGGTAGCAAGTAGAAATGTCCGGTTTTTGTAGCAAGTGATCTGTCCGGTTTTGTTGTTTTAAGTTCATCGCCGCCGTGCCTGTGGAAATGTGCGAAACCCAGCAGGGTTTTGCACATTTCCATCAGGCTGCCTTCTTCTTTCTT
>CAMBFR010000021.1 GCA_945865815.1 Candidatus Sulfopaludibacter sp. SbA3 | reverse complement strand
TCCTGAACTACGGAATTCGGGGTGCGTCCCCTCAATTCCCCTCCAGCGATCGGAATTGAACGAATACGGTCTTGGCATTATGATACGGGCACTGCAGAAGCGAGGTGACCATGTTCAAGAGAACCGCCGTTCTGGCGCCGGCATTGGTGTTGCTGATTTCAGCAGCGGCTTTCGGTCAGAGAGGCCAGCAACAGCAGCCGCCTCAGCCGCAACAGCAAGGAACCGACATCTCTATTCGCGGGAAACTGATCTTCCCTAACGGTGGGTCGGACGAGAGAATCGAGGTGCGCCTCGAGAGATCGGGCATGCAGCTGGTTCAGATTCAGTACACCGACAGCCTTGGTAATTTTGAATTCCGGAATGTCCAGCCCGCTACGTACTTCATTGTCGCGAAGGTTGAAGGCTACGACGAGGTTCACTACGAAGTGCCTACCAATATGGGGATGGGCCGCGAAATCTCCGTCAGCATCTTCATGAGCCGGCCCGCGGTGACCGCCGTGCGCAGGGCCGCGGGGCCCGACAGCGAGAATCCGGATACGGTCGACTTCAGCCAGCTCTCGCTTCCCAAAAAGGCCCTCGAGGAATACGACAAGGCGCTTCAGGACAGCCGCAAGGGCGATACGGACAAGGCCGTGAGGCGCCTGGAAGAGGCGGTGCGGATCGCGCCGGAGTTCTACCAGGCTCGCAACAATCTGGGTGTCCTGTACCAGAAGTCCAGCCGGTATCGCGATGCCGAGAAGGAATTTCGCCGGGCGAAGGAGATCAACACCAAGGGGGTTCAGCCGCTCATCAACCTGGGAAGCCTTTTTATACAGGAATCCGAGTCTCGCAAGGCCGAAGGGGAATCCGTAGCCGGGCAACTGCTCGATAATGCCCTGGACGCCCTCGAGGAAGCAGTGAAAGTCGCGCCGCGCTCCGCTGCAGCCCACTATTACCTTGGAGCCGCGAATTACAAGTCCGAGTTCTTTGAAGAAGCGGAAGCCGCGCTGAATAAGGCGCTCGAACTCGATGCCAATCTGGGGGCAGCCCGCCTGTCGCTGGTGAACGTCTACGTAAAGCAGCGGCGGTGGCGTTCTGTTGTCGATCACTTGAATACCTATCTGGAACAGAATCCCAATGCTCCTGACCGCGCTGCCATGGTACAGATGCGCGCGCAGGTCGTGAAAGTCCTCGAGACTCCGGCCGCCAAATGAGCAAATGAGCATTTCACAACTCAGGCAGTCGGCGCGTCAGATCTGGGAAGCCGCGTTAGACGCTGCGAATCCCGGCACGTGTATCAACAATGCAATCCAACTGAACGGCGATTCGCTTTCAGTCGCAGGCGCCCAGGTTCCGCTAAAAGGCCGCCTGATCGTGATCGGCGCGGGAAAGCCCAGCGCCGGAATGGCGCGCGTGATCGAGCAGATCCTTGGCGACCGCATCACCGACGGTCTGGTGGTGACCAAGTACGGGCACAGCCTTCCGCTGGAGCGGATTCGGCTCGTTGAAGCCGGGCACCCGATTCCGGATGGGGCCGGCGTACGTGCCGCCCGGGAAACGCGCGAACTGGTTGCCGGGCTCAGCGCCGACGATGTCGTGCTGTGTTTGATCTCCGGCGGAGGTTCGGCGCTCTGGCCCGCGCCTGCGGAGGGCGTGACTCTCGAGGAGAAGCAGGAGGTCACGTCGCTGCTTCAGCGCGCCGGCGCGACAATTCGCGAATTGAACACGGTGCGAAAGCATCTGTCGGCCATGAAGGGCGGACAGCTCGCAAAGTGGGCAGCCCCGGCCCGCGTCATTTCCCTCATCATTTCCGACGTCATCGGCGACCCGCTGGATTTCATCGCGTCAGGGCCTACATCGCCCGATACGACAACTTTCTCGGACGCCCTTTCGATCATCCAGAAATACGGCATATCCGTGCCGGACGCAGTCATAGACCGATTCGAGGATGGTTCCCGAGGGCTTGTCCAGGAAACGCCGAAACCCGGCGACCGTGTTTTCAGGAATGTTTCAAATGTCATCATCGCCAACAATCGCCTGCTGATCGATGCTTCCGCCAGGAAAGCGCGCGAGTTGGGCTTCAATACGTTGATCCTGGGCACCGAGGTCGAGGGCGAAGCCAAGGACGTGGGCAGAATGTTCGTCGCCATAGCGAGGGAAATAGGACGCAGCGGCAATCCGGTAATACCCCCGGCCTGCGTTCTGGCCGCCGGGGAGACGACGGTGACTGTGCGCGGCCATGGAGTTGGAGGCCGCAATCAGGAAATGGCGCTCGCGTGGGCCATTGCGATGGCAGCCCGTCCGCAACACAATCCCGTGTGTTTTGCCAGCGTCGCAACAGACGGCAGCGACGGCCCGACCACGGCTGCGGGCGGCCTGGTCGATCCATACACGTGCTCGCGGGCTATCGAAATGGGACTGATGCCCCTGAAGTACCTCCGCTCCAACGATTCATCGAATTTCCTGAAACGCACGAGCGACCTGATCGTGACGGGACCGACCCAGACCAATTTGATGGACCTGCAGATCCTGCTCGTAGGCGCGCTGGGCGTCTGAGTACGCCATTTCGCAAATTCCGCCGGTGCTACGCCGGGATTCGCAGCAGCTTCATCAGGTTCCCGCTCAGGATGGCTTCCTTTTCCGCATTGTTTAAGAAGCCCGCATTGAGAATGAGGTCCACATTTACTGGCCAGTTGAAGGGCATGTCCGTGCCGTAGACAATCTGGCCGACGCCGACTTCGGCGACCAGATGCCGCAATCCTTCCTCGCTGAAGATCATCGAATCCACCATGATCTGCTGCTTGAAATACTCCTTGGGGCGCTGCTTGTTGGCGCAGTTCGCATTCGTCCGGACATCGCATGTCACTTCCGTCCGGCCGAGGTAGGAGGCGAGATAGCCGCCGGCATGCGCGCCGCAGATCTTCAGTCCGGGAAAGCGGTCGAGTGTTCCATCGAAAATCAAACGGGAGAAGAACAGTGTTGTTTCCAGGGGATTCCCGATGATATTGCCCAGATCGCCGCGCCCACCCAGGATTCCGTCACGAACGATATTTTCGGCGACGCCGGTCGGATGCACAAAAACCAGGACGCCCAGTTCCTGCACCTTCGCCCAGAACGGGTCGTACTTAGGCGACGAGGGAACTTCTCCACCGATATACCCGGCGATACCCACGCCGCGCATTCCCATGTTCCTGACAGCTTCCTCCAGTTGTTCGGCCGCCAGATCGGGATGCTGCAACGCGACGGACGCCAATCCCACAAAGCGGTCCGGATTGGCTGAACACCAGGCGGCGAGCCCTTCATTCTGAACCCTGACGAGCCGGCGCGCCAGTTCGCGGTCGGTTCCGTACCACCATCCGCCCTGATGACTCAGCGCCTGAACATCGATCCCCTGGGCATCCAAAGCCTGCAGCCGCGCCGGCCCGAGGGTCAACGAACCGAGTTGATTCGCGACATTCCCGGCCAGAGCGGTCCCTCTGACGACCTCCAGTTCCGCCGGTACCAGGAAGTGACCATGAACGTCGATTACCTTGATGCGCCGGTTCCCGATCGACACCGCGCGGCGTCCTGGAGGAGTGGTCTGAAACGGTAAAACCCCAAACATTCCGGCTGTAGCGCCCGCCACAGTCTTGAGAAAATCTCTGCGATTCGGCATGGTCTGCTCCCTTTTTCGGTGGAGAATACCGCACCTCGTCTAAAGAATCGTGAGTTTTGTTAGAAGCCTGGTGGTTCGAGAGGTGGCGGGGCCGGTTGGCGGTTGGCGTTCGCGTTGTTCGCGCGCTGAATCATATTGCCTACGCGCTGCTCGATCATTATCAGAGCCATTCGCAGGCGCGCCTGCTGCCTTGGCATGAGCAGGGGATCGACGCTGGCGAGAAACTTCTCGCGGTTTGCCTGGACATCGCTGTCGGCTCGATCCATTTCCCGCACGAGCCGCGTCAGGTCTTCGTCGGATGCGCCGCGTTCAGCCGCCTGCCGAAGCTGATTCATCGCCCTTGTCCTGCGAGTGCTGATTTCGAAACGTTCGCGTAACGACTGGCGCAGCACCGGCAGTATCTTGACGAATTGTTCGTCGCTCAATTCCACCATGCCGGGAAGCTGGCTGACGTAGAAACCTTCAACCATGTCGAGAACCGGGGGCGTTTGCGTGCCACGCGGAGGAGGCGCGCCATCGCGCGCGCCACCGCGTGCACCGTCGCGTGCGGGCGGCCTGAGCTGCCGGGGTCCTCTTTCCTGCGCAAATGCCGGGATTGCCAGGAAAATGGTCAGACACGCGGCAGCAGCCGTTTTCTTCATTGCTGTGCAACAGTGAGCAGGAGGCGGAGTGTTTCCTGTTCTTGTTCCTCCAGGTTTACCAGTTCGTCGAACAGGTCGGTCTGCGACCAATCGGAGATTGCCGAATCGACGACGTTCGCTTCAGTGTCGACGTCAACCGGCGCCGCAACGGGGACGCTCGAGACTGTAACGGGCGCGGCTGTCCTTTGCACCCAGAGGAATCCACCGGTTGTGACGGCAACGGCAATCACCAGCGAAAGACCCCATGCCATTGCAGGACGGATCGGCCAACCGGTCCATCGCCGCACGGCTGAAGCTCGTTGAACCGAACGCGAAAGCAATTCACTCCGGACGGAGTTCCGAAACTCGTCCCAATCGGGCTCCGGGATATCTGTTCCAAGCCTCTCAAGCGACGAAAATTCCTTGTGAACCGACTCCATGGACTTCCATGCCGCGCTGCATCGAGCGCATGCGCCGAGGTGTGCGTGGCGCTCGGATGGCAGCTTCACGCCCTCGACCAGGTTCACGAATTCTTCAGCTTTGAGATGCCCAAACATAATCTACGTCTTCCGGACCTTTTGATCTTTTACCAGCTTGCGCAATTTTTCCAAGGCGAAAAACACGCTCGCCTTGATCGTGGAGACAGACCGGCCCGACATTCGGGCGATTTCGTCGTAGGTCAGCTGCTCGTGAATCCTCAACTCAAGGATGGCCTTCTGCTTTGGAGGAAGAAGCCCGACCATGTTCCGGAAGTGATCCCGCTGCTGGCGCGCTTCCATTTCCGCATGCGCTGAAGGATGCACGCTGCCGATGGCTTCGGAGACTTCCACGAACTCCTGGGAGTGCTTCTTGACGTGATTGATGCAGTGATTGATCGCGATGCGATAGAGCCAGGTCTTGAGGCCCGATTCCCGGCGGAACGAAGGCAGATGCTCAAAGGCCTTGATAAAGACCTCCTGGGCAAGATCCATTGCGTCTTCCCGGTTTTCAACGAAGCGGTAGCAGACCCGGTAAATCTGGCGCTCATAGCGGATCATCAATTCGTCGAAGGCCGTCATGTCTCCCGACAGGTACCGCTCTATCAGTGCGGCATCCGCGTTCCGGTCAGTTGAAACGATTGGCGTCGAAGCCGTGAGGCTGTTTTCCATCTCCACTCCCTGGACTACTGGTTTTTCAGGTCCTTTCCCCCACGACTTCATTCGACATGCCTGCCGGCTCTATGGTTTAAAACCAAAATTTTGGCTTAGTATAGCGTCATGGCCATCGTCCATCCCCAAAAGTGGCGTGTTCTTTCCCGTCTGCTGGTGTATCTCCGCCAAAACAAGCTGCGGCTTGTTCTGGGCTTCATTTCCATTGTTTTGACCAATGCCTTTCTGGTGGCCTCGCCCTGGGTGATCAAGTATGCGGTGGATGAGCTCTCCGTGGCTGTAACCCGTGAGAGGCTGGCCTATTACGCCGGATTGCTCGTGGGAATCACGTTTCTTGAAGGCTGCTTCCGGTTCGCCATGCGCTGGCTGCTGATTGGCGTGTCGCGGACGATCGAATATGACCTTCGCAACGATCTATTCCGGCACATGGCGACCCTGCCCCTGTCGTTTTATCAGAAGAACAAGACCGGCGATTTGATGTCGCGGGCAACGAACGATCTGGGCAATGTCCGGATGCTGTTAGGTCCCGGAATCATGTATACGGCAAATACCGCGCTCACGGCCGTGTTCGCGATCGCCCTGATGCTGTGGATCGACTGGAGGCTGACCCTGATCGCTTCCATTCCGCTCCCGCTGGTTTCCTACAGCGTGCGGCACTTCGGGAAAAAGATTCACGACCTGACCGAAGAATCGCAGGCGAAGCTGGCCGATCTCAGCGCGCGTGTACAGGAGAGCATGGCGGGAATCCGCGTTGTGAAAGCCTTCGTTCAGGAAGACCACGAAATTGACGAGTTTCGGCGTTCGAACCTTTCGCTCGTTGACAAGAACAGGCAGTTGATTCGCGTAACCAGCATTTTCTATCCGACGATGCAGTTCATGATCGGCCTGGCGGTTGTTATTGTCCTCTGGCTTGGCGGAAGGCGCGTTGTCGAGGGAGCCATCACGATTGGGGACTTCGTGGCCTTTACCGTGTACCTCGGCCTGCTCACGTGGCCCATGATCGCACTGGGGTGGGTTGTGAATCTGCTCGAGCGCGGGCGTGCTTCCATGGAACGCCTGAACTACATTTTCGACAGCGCTCCCGAAATCTGCGATTCGGCCGGCGTGATTCGAGATTTTTCCATTCGGGGCGCGATTGAATTCCGCAACCTCAGCTTTTCCTATAACGGGCACGCGACTCTCCGTAACATTTCGCTGTCGATACCGCATGGCAAGACAGTCGCAATCGTAGGCGCGACGGGTTCCGGAAAGTCGACGCTCGTCCAACTCATTCCGCGGCTTTACAATCCGCCGCCGGACTCGCTTTTCGTCGATGGCGTTCCCATCGAGAAAATTCCCCTGGAAACGCTGCGCGCTTCGATTGGCTATATTCCCCAGGACACATTCCTGTTCGGAGAGACGATTCGCGAGAACATCGCGTTCGGCGTGGACGCGGCATCGGACGAAGAGATCCGGCGCGCGGCGCGGATTTCCAACATCGAAGCCGACATCGAGGAATTTCAGCAGGGGTTCGATACGATGGTTGGCGAGCGGGGCATTACCCTTTCCGGCGGACAGAAACAGCGCACCGCGATTTCACGCGCCGTTGTCCGCAATCCAAAGATCCTGATCCTCGACGATGCGCTTTCCAGCGTCGACACCTACACAGAGGAGCGGATTCTGCACGAATTGAAGGAAGTGATGCGCGATCGCACGTCGATCCTGATCAGCCATCGGGTTTCGACTGTAAGAGAGGCCGACGAAATCGTTGTTCTCGACCGCGGCGAAATCGTCGAGCGCGGTACCCACGCGGAACTGCTCGCCCTCGATGGGTATTACGCCGGATTGCATCGGCGCCAGTTGCTCGAAGAAGAGCTGGCGGTGAGCGAATAATGCAAGAGGAAGAGATTCTCGGAAAAGCCTACGACTCGCGGCTGATGCGCCGGCTGATCACCTACCTCCGGCCATACAAGAAGTTCGTCGCGCTCGCATTCGTGCTGATTCTTTTCCAGTCGGTGCTGGAAACCTTGTTTCCCCTGCTGACCAAGATGGCTATCGATGACTACATCGCCGTCGGCAACATGGCTGGACTCGCTCTCATTGCGGCTGCGTTTGCCGGTTTGCTGGTGGTCAAGTTCCTGGCGGAGACCGTTCAGACACTCACGCTCCAGAACACCGGACAGGGAATTCTGTTCGACATGCGGATGCAGGTGTTCGGGCACCTGCAGAGTCTGTCGCCGTCGTTTTACGATAGGAATCCTGTGGGCCGCCTGATCACGCGCGTTATCACCGACGTCGATGTCTTGAATGAACTGTTTTCCGCGGGGATCGTCTCGATCTTTGGCGATATTTTCACGTTGCTCGGAATCACGATCGCAATTCTGCTGCTGGACTGGGATCTTGGCCTGGTGACCCTGTCTGTGGTTCCGCTGATTGGCCTCACCACCGCGGTGTTCCGTTACAAGGCGCGGGACTCCTATCGCCGTGTCCGGACCGCGATTGCCAGGATCAATGCGTTCCTGCAGGAGCACATCACGGGCATGTCTGTGGTGCAGCTTTACAATCGCGAGCGCAAAAGCCAGAGGAAGTTCGAATCAATCAATGACACGCATTTTCGCGCGAACCTGGACGCGATCGTCGCTTACGCCTGGTTTTATCCCGCCATTGAACTGCTTGGAGCCATGGCTATCGCGCTGGTCATCTGGTATGGAGGAGGCAAGGTCCTTGCAGGCACGGCCACACTGGGAGCGCTCGTCGCGTTTATCCAGTACTCCCAGCGATTCTTCATGCCGATCGCGGACATGAGTGAAAAGTACAACATCCTGCAGTCGGCGATGGCCAGCTCGGAACGGCTGTTCAAACTGCTCGATACGCCGCCGGCGATCGTGAACGATCCGAAGGCGATCAGGCCGGCGGAGAGGGCCACGGGCGACATCGAGTTCCGGAATGTCTGGTTTGCCTATAACCCATCCGGCAAGGACGAGTGGGTTCTGAGAGACGTGTCATTCCACGTCAGTCCCGGAGAGTCCATTGCGATTGTGGGACATACCGGAGCGGGGAAGACAACCACCGCCAGCCTGCTCACGCGGTTTTACGACATACAGAAAGGTCAGATCCTCCTGGACGGCCGGGACATCGCGTCACTCGACATTGCGTATCTCAGAAGCTCGTTCGGGGTTGTTCTCCAGGATGTGTTTCTCTTTTCCGGGACAATGGAGTCCAACATCCGGCTCGGCTCGCCGATTTCGCGCGAACGCGTCGCCGCCGCCGCCGAAGACGTGAATCTGGCGCCGTTCCTGAAGACGTTGCCGCTGGGGCTCGATCATCCCGTGAATGAGCGCGGTTCCTCGCTATCCGCCGGGCAGCGCCAGTTACTGGCTTTTGCGAGGGCGTTCGCGCATGATCCACAGATTCTGATCCTTGATGAAGCCACATCGAGTGTTGATACCGAGACGGAGATCCAGATTCGCGCCGCCATCGAGCGGCTGATGGCCGGCCGGACATCGATCATCATCGCGCACCGGCTTTCGACCATCCAGAAATGCGACAAGATCATCGTCATGCATAAGGGCCGCGTCCGCGAGAGCGGAACGCATCAGCAACTTCTGGCCGAACGGGGCTTGTATTACAAGTTGTATCAGCTTCAATACAAGGATCAGGAAGTTGGTGTTCCGGGGGATTAGCGTCAAACGTGACTCCGAATTCCCCTCCTGTCTTAGGAGGGGTGGCTGCGCCGAAGGCGCAGACGGGGTGGTACGGAACGGCGCGAAGCCACCTTTGAATCGGTGCGCTTCGCGAATGTCCATAAGGTGGCTTCGCGTCATTTACACCACCCCGCCGTTCGCTGAAAAACGCGCGACCGGCACCCCTCCTAATCCAGGAGGGGAGTCTTTTGCATCAGGCCAACAGGTACTGTTCAACATTCGAGGTGATTCACATGGTGTCCATCGAAAAACAGGTTGCGGTTGTGACGGGCGCGGGCCGCGGTATCGGCCGTGGCATCGCGATAGAACTGGGGAAAATGGGCGCGCGTCTCGTTCTGGCTGCGCGCGGCAGATCGGAATTGGAAGAGACTGCCCGCATGATCGGGTCGGCGAGCGTCATTCCGACCGACGTTCGAAACAGAACCGAAGTCGAGCGTCTGTTCGAACAGACGGCAGTAACAGTCGGGCCCGTGGATATTCTCGTCAACGCAGCCGGTTTGGGAATCTTTGGCTCCGTCGCGGACTTCAAAGACGAGGATTTTCAAACACTAGTCGAAACCAACTTAAGAGGGATCTTTTTCGCCTGCCAGTACGTATTACCCTCCATGATCGAGCGCAAAACGGGGCATATCATCAACATTGCCTCCATGGCCGGGAAAGTCGGCGCGGCCAACCGCGCGGTCTACAGCGCCACAAAGTACGGAGTAATGGGTTTTACCGAATCCCTCGCCGACGAGGTGCGCGAGCACGGTGTTCGCGCCGCGGTGATCTGTCCGGGATCGACGGATACGAGCTTTTCACCGCAAAGTAAGACCGGAAAAGGCAGGGAAAGGATGCTGCAGCCGGCGGACGTCGCCCACGTCGTCCGGATGATCGTCACCCAGGAGCCGAACAGTTTTATCAGCGAAATCACCTTACGCCCGACCAGGAAACCATGAACAAAAAACTCTGTTTCGGTCTTGCGGCACTTCTTTTCTCAACGACGCTGACGGCCTGTAACGAGATCCGGAACGCCGAGCCCGATCGGGTCAGCCTTCGCGAGTCCCGGCCCGTGGGGAACACGAAGGAGCTGTCGGTCGATATCGAGTACGACATTGGAAAGCTGGAAGTCACGAAGGCGCCGGCTTCCGACTTGTTCTCTGTCGAGTTCGACTATGACAGGGAACGGTACGAACCCGAGATCGACTTTACTGAAGGCGAAAAAGCAACGCTGCGGTTCTCCATCGACGAAAAACTTTCCGGCCTGCTCAACGGCAATCGAGACAACGACCTTGTAGTCCGTCTGAACGAGAACATTCCGCTCGATCTCGAAATTTCCACCGGCGTAGCGGACGGTCATCTGGACTTGACCGGCCTGGAAATCCGCAATCTTCGCCTCGAGGGCGGAGTCGGGCGCACCGAAGTCGCGTTCGACAGTGCTCTGGCGAAGCCGGTTTCTTCCATAACGGTCGAGAGCGGAGTCGGCGAACTGATCATACGGGGTCTGGGAAACACCCGAGTTCAACGGCTTGAGGTCGAGGGCGGCGTCGGCCGCACGGAACTGGATTACACGGGCGAGATCGGTGATGCTCAGATCGAATCGACAATCATGGTTGGCGTCGGCCAGATCCGGTTGCTCCTGCCTCGCAACGCGGATATCGAAATCCAGGGAGATGAAAACTTCCTTTCGAATATCAACGCGCCTTCGTCATTCTCCCGCCAGGGGCAAACCTACACGCACGATGGCCCGGATTCTGTTAATCCAAAAATTAGGATTCGTGTCGAAAGTGGTGTAGGCGGGGTGATGGTGGAGTTGATCTAGCCTTTCACAATTACTCGCTTCCCCGCGGAACGTCTTTGTTGTTTAATGCACCGGATCGGGTGGAGGAGCGACTGTGAAGATAAAACATACATTCTTGTTTACGTTTGTGTTGGGTTTGTTCTGGGTGGGCATGCTATTCGGCTATGGTCTCGGGCCGGATCCGGAATCCAACGGAATCTTTGGCGCGGCGGCTTGTAACGCCGGCGGTTGCCACGTAGGCAACAGTCTGAACGCGGGTGGTGGCACTCTCACGTTCACCGGCTTGCCTGCGCTGGGTTGGGTCGCAGGGCAGACCTATCCGTTGACTGTGACTATCCAACGCACCGGCGCGTCTAGATATGGATTCCAGCTATCCGCGGTAAACGACGCCAACAATACGCAAGCCGGGACACTCGCAGCAGGCAGCGGCGTTAAAGTCCAAACAAGAAGCAGCATTCAATACGCGTCACACTCCTTCGCGTCATCCGCATCGTCTTTCATCGTGAACTGGACCGCTCCGGCGGCCACGACTGGAGGCAGAGTCCGGTTCAACCTTGCAGCCAATGCCGCCAACGGCGACTTTAACACCACCGGCGATTTTATCTACACACTGGTGGGCGGGCGGATGGCGGATCCGGCCGTGGCAGCCGACCCTTCGATTCGGTCGTTCACTCTCTCGAATCGCGGAGGGTCTTTGCTGAGAAGCGATGGCGTCGGCAGTTTAGTCCAGGGCTACACGCGGATTCAGCCGGTGGCGGGAAGCACGGCACCATCGGGACTCGCGATTTTCGGTTACCGCCAGAACAACGTTCTGGTTTCGGAATCCGGCGTTCCCGCGTCTCCATTGATCACGGCCGGCCGGCTGTATGCCGAGGTCAGCGCCGACGCATTACTGAATACGGGCATCGCGGTGGCAAACCCCAACGATAGTGCCACGACAATTACATTCCAGATCACAAACACAGCCGGCACGGTTGTTCCCTGCGCGAGCGGGAGTTTTCAGCTTGCAGCGAATGAACAGAGGGCGGCTTTCCTTGATGGGGCTCCGTTTTCCTGTCCCAAGCCGGTGCAAGGGGCGATGACTCTCACCTCGACGGCGCCGGTCTCGGTGATCGCACTGCGGGCCTTCACCAACGAGCGCAGCGATTTCCTGATGTCGACGCTTCCGGTTGTGGATACCTCTCTTCCGGCAAGCTCGGGTACCCAGTACATTCCCCACTTTGCCGACGGAGTAGGATTCACAACGCATATCCTGCTCGTGAATCCAACCGATTCGCCCCTGACCGGAACGGTGCAGTTTTACAACCAGGGCTCAGGAGCAACCACGCCGGGTACGCCGACGAATGTGAGCATCGGCGGGCAGGTGAATATCAGCCACCCGTATTCGGTGGCCGGACGAAGTTCGCAGAGGTTGTCGACAGCCGGAACGGGGACGGCGCTGGCGCAGGGATCGGTAAGGGTGGTACCGGCCGGTGGAGGGGCTGTACCTGTCCCGCTCGTTGTATTTACGTACAAGCCCGGCGCGTTCACGCTTGCGGAAGCGGGAGTGCCGGTTTCCCAGGGACTTGCATTCCGCATGTATGTGGAGTTGTCGGGCGCATCGGGAACTGCGGGGAGTGTTGAAACCGGATTTGCGATTGCAAACACCGGCACGACATCCGGAGACGTGACGCTGGAACTGTTTAATATGGATGGAACAACGACAGGTCTGCCCACCGCGGTGACGCGGACCCTGCCGGCATCCGGCCAGATTGTGAATTTTCTGACCGCCTTCTTTCCCACGCTGGCGAATCCGTTTCGAGGCGTGCTGCGGATAACGACAACGACGCCGGGCATCTCTGTGGTGGGAATCCGGAGCCGATACAACGAAAACACGAGTTACCTGATGACGACGACGCCGCCCACGAATGAGCAGGGTGCGACATCGACGGCCGAGTTCCTGTTTCCGCACATTGTCAATGGAGGCGGCTTCACGACGGAATTTGTCATCTTCAGCGGCACAACCAACCAGACGTCGACCGGAAACCTCCGGTTCGTGAAGAACGACGGCACCGCGCTGACCTTGACGTTGAATTAGCCCTTAGCGACGGCACACTCCGGGTGCGGGTTGCGGTGCAATGTGTGTCGCTTCCATGCATTGAAGTCTGAGGCGCAGCCGGGCGCGGCTGGACTATACTCGTCGAAATGACGATTCAAGGCTTGTCGAAAGTTTTGCAGGCCCTCGTGGACGAGCATGTGGAATTCATCGTTTTTGGCGCCGTCGCGCTGATGGCCCATGGTCTGGTGAGAGCCACTCAGGATCTTGATATTTTTGTCCGGCCCGAGGAAAACAACATCCGGCGCCTCCGAGCGGCGCTCAAGCGGGTGTACCCCGATGACGAGGCCATTGACGAGATTGCGTATTCGGACCTCGCGGGCGATTATCCGGCTGTGCGATACAATGCTCCAGACGGATTTGGTTGCGACATTGTCTCGCGTCTTGGCAATGCGTGGGCTTACGACGGCGTGGAATTCGAAGAGAAGGAGTTTGAGGGCCTTCGCATGCGGGTCGCAACACCTTCCATGCTGTATCGGATGAAGAAGGACACTCTGCGTTGGAAGGATAAGTTCGATGCGGAAGCGCTCCGGGAGCGTTTTGGTCTGGAGGACTAAGTCCATGCCTGTTCGGAAATACCGCTCGGTTGAAGATATGGAAGACGCTTTCTGGACGTCACCGGGAACGCCCGGTCACCACCGCGCCGTTCAAGCGGTGCTCGATGCCGCTTCATTCTTTGCCGGCGAGAGGCCTGCTGAGCCCGGTGTCTACAAGTTTCACTCTATGGAGGAGGCATGCGCGCAGAGGGAAATATGGGACCGGCGTGCCGCTTCCGGACGAGACAAGCCGCCCTCCGTCAAGCCCTCCGCCGCTAAAGCTTGACGCGGACTTAAATCCGTTCAGTCCGCCGCTAAAACTTCCGGGACCATTCTTTCGGCCAGCGCTCGATCACGATTTTCTTGTCCGTGTAGAACTCGACGGCGTCGGATCCCTGGCCGTGCAGGACGCCGAGAAAACTATCCTTCCATCCGCTGAAAGGGAAGTAGGCCATGGGCGCTGCTACCCCAATGTTGATTCCCACGTTTCCCACAGGCGCTTCGTACCGGAACTGCCGGGCGGCCGCGCCGTTGCTGGTGAAAATCGACGCCGCGTTGCCGTAGGAGCTCTTTGCCAGAATCGCAATCGCATCCTGCAGACTGCCGGCGCGGCGGACCGTCAACACCGGTCCGAATATTTCCATCGAGCCCAGTTCGTCGTCCTTCGGGCTTTCAATAATCGTCGGCCGAATGAAGTTACCCTTTTCGAATTTGGGAATACTCGCATTACGTCCATCCACAAGGATTTTCGCGCCCGCATGGACTCCCTTGCCCACCAGGTCTTCGACCCGCCGTTTGCTTTCCACGGAAATGACGGGGCCCATCTGACTCTCGTTTTCCAAACCGTACCCAACTTTCATTGAACCCGCGAGATCGGTCACGGCTTCGCAGAATCGTCCATGCGCTTCATCGACAGTCACTGCAACGGAGACTGCCAGACAGCGCTGGCCCGCGCAGCCGAACGCACCGTCGGAAACAATCCTTGCCGTCATTTCCAGATCCGCGTCGGGCATGATGACCACATGATTCTTGGCGCCGCCCTGGCACTGTACGCGCTTGCCGTTCGCGGAACCGCGGGCATAGATGTACTTCGCAACAGGCGTCGAGCCGACAAAGCTGATGGCGCGAACGTCGGGATGATCGAGCAGCGCATCCACCACCGCTTTCGAACCGTTCACCAGCGAAACGACGCCCGGAGGCAGCCCGGTTTCAGCCAGCAGATCAACAATCAGCCGCATCGTCATTGGGACTTTTTCAGACGGCTTCAGGACGAACGTGTTGCCGCAGGCGATGGCGTAAGGCAAGAACCACAGCGGCACCATGGCTGGAAAGTTGAAAGGCGTAATCGCGGCGACAACGCCCAGCGGCTGGCGGATCATCATTTCATCGATGCCCGGCGCCACATCTTCGAGATTGAACCCCTGCATCAGCGTTGGGATGCCGCAGGCGACTTCCACGTTCTCGATCGCGCGCCGCAATTCGGCGCGGGCTTCCACGATGGTCTTCCCGTTTTCCATCGTCGTCATCCGGGCGATGTCTTCGGACCTTTCCTCGAGCAGCTGCTTGAGCTTGAAAAGATATTGGATCCTTTCCTCGGGAACGGTGCGCCGCCACGCGGGAAAAGCGGCCGCAGCCGCCTGAACCGCCGCGTCGACATCGGCGGCGGTTGACAATGGAACCTCAGCAAGGATTTCCTGCGTCGCAGGATTCCGGACCGGCAGGTACTCGGTGGCGCCGCTTTCCCGCCACTGACCATTAACGAAATTCGTGAGTTTGGCAACCATGGTGTCTGTGTATACCAAAGCGCGGCGGATGAGAATTGAAAATTGATTAATAAATAATGATTAATTCCGCCAAGCACATCAATCATCAACCAATAATCAATTTTCATTTTCATCCGGGATGATCCGTACCCGCAGTTGAAATCGTCAACGCCGAGGTATAGCATCGCGGCCCTATGAGGACACTCGTTACCAATGGCCATGTCGTGACGGCCGTGGATTCCTACGTCGCCGATATCCTCATCGAAGGGTCTGTTATCGCGATGATCGGATCCAACCTCGCGAGCGTCGTTGGCCAGGTGGACCGCACCATTGACGCGGCCGGAAAGCTTGTCATTCCAGGCGGCATCGATCCGCACACCCACATGGACCTGCCTTTCGGCGGGACCGCGTCGTCCGACGATTTCGAGACCGGCACGCGCGCCGCGGCCTTCGGCGGGACCACAACAATCATCGACTTCGCCGTGCAGTTCCGCGGGCAGGCGCTGAACGAAGCTCTGGATGTGTGGTTCAAGAAAGCCGAAGGCAAGGCGGTCATCGACTACGGCTTCCACATGATTCTCACCGACCTGCCGGATAGCCGGATGCCGGAAATCAAGGGGCTGATCAACCAGGGCGTGACGAGCATCAAGCTGTTCATGGCGTATCCGGGAGTGTTTCTCGTCGACGACGGAACGATCTTCAAAGCGATGACCACGGCCAGCGAAGGCGGCGGCCTTGTGTGCATGCACGCCGAGAACGGCGTCGTCATCGACGTCCTGGTGAAACGCGCTGTTGCCGAGGGAAAGACCGGACCCAAATACCACGCGTTGACCCGGCCAACGCGCGCCGAAGCCGAAGGTGTTCATCGCGCGATCGCCATCGCCGAAATGGCGAACTCGCCTGTCTACATTGTTCATCTGAGCTGTTATGACGCGCTCAGAGAAGTTCAGGCCGCACGCGATCTGGGTTTGCCCGCCTTTGCCGAAACGTGTCCGCAGTATCTGTTCCTCGACTACAGCTATTACGAGCAGGAGGGATTCGAAGGCGCGAAATACGTCATGACGCCTCCACTGCGCGACAAAGCCAATCAGGACCAGCTTTGGAAGGGACTGCGCGGCAATGACCTGCAGGTTATCTCCACCGATCATTGTCCTTTCTGCTTCAAGGAACAAAAGGAACTCGGCCGCGACGACTTCACCAAAATTCCGAACGGCGGTCCCGGCGTCGAGCATCGGATGAGCTTGATTTACGATGGCGGCGTGGTTCAAAAGCGAATCAGTTTGAATCGATTCGTGGAACTGACATCCACCGCGGCCGCCAAGATCTTCGGGCTGTTTCCGAAAAAGGGCACGATCGCAGTCGGTTCCGACGCCGACATCGTGATTTTCAATCCCGAGCGCGACGAGGTCATCAGCGCCGCAACGCACCACATGCGCGTGGACTACAGCGCCTATGAGGGCCGACGGGTTCGAGGCGTCTCCGAGATCGTCATGTCCCGCGGCAATGTGGTTGTGGAAAACGGCGAGTTCAAAGGCAGGGCGGGCAACGGCCAATTCCTCAAGCGGAGCACTTTTTCATGAACGACTTCGTCGAACTGAAGGAGGACGTTTCCGGCAGTCCCTTGTGGAATCGGGATCTCGCGCCCACAACGATTCGCGAACGCACCTGGAGCACCTGGAATATCGCGGCGCTATGGATCGGCATGAGCGTTGTGATCACGACCTACACGCTCGCCGGAGGTTTCATCGAGGCCGGAATGAACTGGTGGCAGGCGATGATCACGATCCTTCTCGGCAATACGATCGTTCTCATTCCGATGATGTTGAATGCTCACGCGGGCACGAAATACGGTGTTTCGTTCCCGGTGCTGTGCCGCGCTTCGTTCGGCACCCGGGGAGCGAATATTCCGGCTATTTTGCGCGCGATCGTTGCCTGCGGCTGGTTCGGCATCCAGACCTGGATTGGCGGACAGGCGCTCGACGCGCTGTTCTCAGCGATGTCTCCCGCCTGGACGGGCCTGGGCATTCACCTGTGGATTGCTTTTTTCCTGTTCTGGGGAATTCAGGTGGTCATCATCCTCAAAGGTGTCGAAGGAATTAAACACCTCGAAACGTGGTCGGC
Source organism: Candidatus Sulfopaludibacter sp. SbA3 (assembly GCA_945865815.1). Lineage (GTDB taxonomy): Bacteria > Acidobacteriota > Terriglobia > 20CM-2-55-15 > 20CM-2-55-15 > CAMBFR01. The sequence continues at coordinate 25,217 of CAMBFR010000021.1, read as the reverse complement.
TCCGTTGTTGCTGGGTGGAGGACTCATACTGCTGGTCTGGGCCGCAAGGGCGGCGGGAGGGCTGGGTCTGGTCCTTGAGCGCTCGTCGGCGCTGCAAGTGCAACGGAATGCCTTCTGGCCGATCTTTCCCGGCGCCCTGACGGCGTCTGTCGGTTATTGGGCAACGTTGAGCCTGAACATTCCGGACTTCACTCGTTATGCGCGCTCCCAGCGATCGCAGATGATGGGGCAGGCGCTGGGCCTGCCGCTCACGATGACCGCTTTTGCCTTCATTGGCGTTGCGGTTACCAGCGCCACGCTGTTGATCTACGGCGTCGCTATTCCGAATCCCGTCGACCTGATGGCGCGTTTTGACAGCATCGCCGTGATTCTCTTTGCCACTGCCGTGATCATGGCTGCACAGCTCAGTACGAATCTGGCGGCCAATGTCGTGTCGCCATCGAATGATTTTTCGAATCTCAGCCCGCGTCGAATCTCATACGTCATGGGCGGCATGATCACCGCCGTTATTGGCGTTCTGATGATGCCGTGGAAGCTGATGGAATCGATGGGGGCGTATATCTTCACGTGGCTGGTCGGCTATTCGGGATTGATGGGGGCCATCGCCGGCATCCTGATTTGCGATTACTGGATCCTTCGCAGGCAGCGCCTGGATCTGGCAGCCTTATTCGACCCGAAGGGTCCATATTCGTATTCCAACGGAATCAATTGGCGCGCCGTCATCGTGCTGGTACTTGCGATTGCGCCGGTTGTTCCCGGATTCCTTAACGCCGCCGGCACTCCTGGCGGCCAGGTTGCCCAGCCGGGATTTCTCGATACGCTTTATATCTACGCGTGGTTTGTCACGTTCGCGCTGGGCTTCGTACTCTATTTTGTCGCGATGAAGGGAGACGAGCAGCATGCCCCGTAATGTCCGGTGCGGGTTGATTCAGGCGGCGTGCACCACGCCCACGACAGAATCCCTCGAGACGATCCGGAAGGAGTCCCTCGACAAGCATCTCAAACTGATTGCCGACGCCGCCGCGAAAGGCGTGAAAATTTTGTGCATGCAGGAAATCTTCACCGGGCCTTACTTCTGCGCGGAGCAGTCCACGCGGTGGTACGGAATGGTGGAGAAGATTCCGGATGGCCCGACCGTCAGCCTCATGCGGGAGGTAGCGAAGAAGCACGGAATCGTCCTGGTCGTGCCGATCTACGAAGAGGACATGACAGGCGTCTACTACAACACGGCCGCGGTGATCGACGCCGATGGAAAGTATCTCGGCAAATACCGCAAGCATCACATTCCCCACTGCGCCCCGGGTTTCTGGGAGAAGTTCTATTTCAAGCCCGGCGATCTCGGCTATCCCGTGTTCAAGACGCAGTTCGCCGACATCGGTGTTTACATCTGCTACGACCGGCACTTCCCGGAAGGTGCGCGCGTTCTCGGCTTGAACGGCGCCGAGATCGTCTTCAATCCCTCGGCGACGGTTGCCGGTTTGAGCGAGTACCTGTGGAAGCTGGAACAACCCGCGCATGCCGTGGCAAACGGCTACTTCGTCGGGGCGATCAATCGAGTCGGCCGCGAGCAGCCATGGAACATCGGCGAGTTTTACGGCCAGAGCTATTTCTGCTCGCCGCGCGGCAGGATTCTGGTTGAAGGTTCCCGCGACAAAGAGGAAGTGGTCGTGGCCGACCTGAACCTGGACGAAATCCAGGAAGTGCGCCAGGTGTGGCAATTCTTCCGCGACCGCCGGCCGGAATCGTACGGCGACCTGGCGAAAACCTAGAGGAAGCATCATGGAGTTTGCGTTCACCTTAAAGCCCGATATGAATCCCGGCCGCATCGTCAACCTCGCACGCCAGGCGGAATCTGATGGGTTTGCCTATGGATGGATCTTCGACTCGCACGTGTTGTGGCAGGAGGCGTACCCGCTGTTGACGCTGATGGCTGCAAACACAAAGAGGATGCGGTTTGGCACGTGTGTGACGAATCCGGTCGTGCGCGACCCAACGGTGACCGCGAGCCTGCTGGCCACCTTGAACAGGATTTCCGGCGGCCGCATGGACCTTGGCATCGGCCGGGGCGACAGTTCGCGGCGCGTGATGGGCAGGCAACCCACAACGCTTGAAAACCTTGAAGAGGCGGTGCGCATCGTTCGCGAACTGAACGCTGGAAAGCAGATCGTTTATGAAGGACATCCGATCCAAATGACGTGGGCGGACTCCGGCGTTCCTCCGGTGTGGGTGGCGGGATACGGTCCGAAAGCTCTAAGGTGCGCGGGACGCGTCGGCGATGGAGTCGTTCTGCAGTTTGCGGACCCCCATCTCATCAAATGGTGCCTCGGTTTCGTCAAGGAAGGGGCCGAGGAGGCGGGCCGCGATTTCTCGAAGATCCGCGTCATGAGCGCGGCGCCTGTCTGGATTTCCGAGGATCGGGCCGTGGGCCGCGAGCGCGTCCGCTGGTTTCCGGCGATGGTTTCAAACCACGTTGTGGACCTGGTCTCAAGGTACAAGCCCGAAGAGTTGCCTGTTGAACTTACCGCTTTCGTCAAGGATCGCGCGGGTTACAACTACCTTCATCACGCCGAGGTCGGAAGCAGCAACGCCGGATTCGTCAGCGACGAAGTCGTCGACCGGTTCTGCCTCGTCGGTTCGGTCAAGGACCACATTCGCAAACTTCAGGAATTACGGTCGGCCGGCGTCACGCAGTTCAACATTTATTTAATGTGTGGCGACGAAGAGCAGCAGCTGGAAACCTACGGCCGCGAGATCATTCCGGCGGTGAAGTAACCAGCCTGTCCGCCAATGACAGCGCGTTATCCATAGCGGCAACACCGGCATCGATTTCGGCTCTGGTGATGATGAGGGGAGGGGCCAGTACGAAATGACTGAGCCAGGCCTGCACGAACACGCCCTGCTTCATCATGTCGGCTGCGACCTGGTCCACAACGAGCGGTTTGCCGGCGAGTTTCTCTTCCTTGGTGTTCAGCGGTTCTTTCGTCTCGCGATTCCTGACCAGTTCAACTGCCCAGAACAATCCCTTGCCCCGCACATCTCCAATTGAGGGGTGCCTGGCGGCCAATTCGGCCAGCTTCGTTCCAAGATATATACCGAGCTCGCGCGAGCGCTCGACCAGGTCGAGCCGCCGCATCTCGCGAATCGTGGCGATCGCCGGCGCAAGCGTCAGCGGATGCGCTTCGTAGGTGTGGCCATGGGCGAAGTAGTGGTCGTCAAAGAACGCGGCAATCTTCGATGTCGTTGCACACAGGCCCAGAGGCGCATAGGCCGACGTAATCCCCTTCGCGGTGACCAGAATATCCGGGACCACGTTCCAGTGGTCGAGCGCAAACCACTTTCCCGTGCGGCCCCATCCGCTCATGACTTCATCGGCGATGAGCAGCACCTTGTTCCGGTCGCAAATGTCACGCAGGCGCGGGAAGTACTCCGGTGGCGGAACGAGCACTCCATTCGTGCCGACAATCGGTTCCACGATGACGGCTGCCACGTCGCTCTCATTTTCGATCATGTGTTCAACGTAGTCGGCGCACGCGATATTGCATTCGGGATAGCGGTGACCGATCGGACAGTCGTAACAATTCACCTCCGGCGCGAACACCACGCCCTGGCCCTTGGCGGCAGGTTCCACCGGCCATCGCCGCTGATCGCCGGTCATCGCAATCGATCCCATGGTAGATCCGTGATAGGAGCGATAGCGCGCGATGATCTTCGTCTTGCCGGTGAAAAGACGGGCGATCTTGATGGCGGCCTCGTTTGCATCCGTACCCGACGTCGTGAAAAAGAACTTCTCTATCCCTCGTGGAAGAACTTCCAGCAGCATCCGGCTCAATTCGGCGCGCACATCGGTGGCGTAACCCGGCGCGATATACGGGAGCGCGGCGGCCTGGTCCTGAATGGCCTTGATGACCGCCGGATTTTTGTGGCCCAGGTTGACGCACATCAACTGCGATGAGAAGTCGAGATAGCGTTTTCCGGCTGCGTCGGTGAAGTAGCAGCCCTCCGCGTCCACGACGTGCAGCGGCGTCCACGACTTCTGGTGCCGCCATGTTCCGTAGTTCAGGCGGCGCGTCCAGTCGACAACTTCCTGGGAAGAAATAGGTGAGTCCATGATTCCCGGACCGTATCACTGACCACGCAGACGTGCAAGCGCCCCTCGTTGCAAACAACGCGAGGCTGGCACGGGAGATTCGTTCCGATGTATGGCGGATCGCCGATACGGTTTTTCCTGCCGGCTCGCTTCTGTTGGATGCAGGATGCGGCACGGGCGAAGAAGCCGTTCATTTTGCGCGAAATGGTTGCGACGTGACGGCGATCGACATTTCGCCCGCAATGATTTCGAAGCTCAAGGCAAAAGCCGGGGAATCCGGTGTTGGGGCGCGGATCGACTTCCGCGTTGCCGATATCCGGCAGTTCGTTCCGGACCCTCCAACCTACGACGGCATCTTTTCCAATTTCGGCGCGTTGAATCGCGTGGCGCGTTTATCGCAGCGAAAGGCTTCCGGGCCTTTATCCGAACCAGGCTGGGATGTTTTCAGTGGGGTCTTTGGGGTCGCAACGGCGCCCACAGATCCGGTGAATCTCGCCAACTCCAACCCTGTACCTCCTTGTCGACACGGTTCTTACATTATTTACTTGCGTTGACACGGCATAGTTAACTTGAAACAATACGGCGCAATACACTTGTACGCGATCGGCATAATTTACTGGTAATGGCATGTATTGGACAGGACGCCCGGTGCAGGCATACTTCGCCCCATGAATCCAACCCTTTCGGCGATGACCATGGTACGAACTTCGATCTTGAGCACAGTTCGCGGCTGTTATATGCCCGTCCTGAAAACAGGTCATAGAGCTAAGGAGTAGGATTAATGGTCCGAAACGCACTGCTTGGTTTGTGGATTTCCATGGTCGCGCTTATCCTTTCTCCGGCGCTTTTCGCGAGCGAGACGCTTCTTGTGAATGGGCGCATCTACACAGCGAACCCGGCGCGAAAATGGGCTCAGGCGATCGCCATCACAGGCACGCGCATCGATGCCGTGGGAACGAACGAAGAGATCATGAGCCGCAGGGAATCCGGTTCCAGAATTATCGATCTCCAACAGCGGACCGTGATTCCGGGCATCGTGGACAGCCACACCCATCTGTGGCTGGGCGCTCTGGCGCTTCATGGGTTCAATCTCGCGACGCCGGATCTCTACGTCGAGCCGAAGGACGAAGCGGCGTTCGTCGCGAAGATCAAGGAGTACGCCGCAAGTCATCCCAACGACAAGGTGCTCTTCGGCCGCGCGCAGTTTCCCAATACCGCCTCGCGAGCTCTTCTGGACCGCGCCGTATCGAATCGGCCGATTGTGATTCATGCGCCTACCGAGCACACGCTGTGGGTGAACACGAAGGCGCTCGAGCTTGCGGGAATCACGGATCGGCCGAACGCCGATCCGGTAATCGAGAGCTTCATTATTCGAGACGCGAACCGGCAGCCCACCGGCGTTTTGCGGGAATCGGCGATGCTGCTGATGGATCACGCGCTGGCGAACCAGCCGTTCGAGGAAAAAGTGGCTTGGATGCGCGAAGCGTCCCGCTATATGAACCGCTTCGGCGTCACCAGCGTGACCAACGCGACGGGCAGCCTCGAGGAGATCCAGGTATACGCCGCCCTTCGCGACCGCGGCGAACTTACGGTGCGCACAAAGACGTCGTTTGCGACTGTCGCGGTGAACCATAGCCTGACGCCGGAATTTATGGCGGACCTGGACAAGGCGCGCACGACCTACAATGACAGATGGGTGTCGGGCAACCTGATCAAGTTCTTCGCCGACGGCGCCGGCACGCCGGGGCTCTACAAGCCGGAGGACTACAGGAACCTCATTCTTGAACTGGACAAACGCGGCTACCAGATCATGACGCACTCCCTCAGCGCCGGTCCCGCCACGATGGTGCTGGACGCCTATGAGGAAGCCATCCGGGTGAACGGCCCCAGAGACCGGCGCTTCCGCGTCGAGCACGCCATCAATATCGCCCCGGCCGACGTTCCCCGGTTTGCAAAGCTTGGCGTTACCTTGAGTATGCAGCCCGAATTTTGCTGCAACACCAATCCGGCCACGAACGTCTGGCAATCGTATCTGAAGTCCGGCGCGAACCTCGCATTCGGAAGCGACTGGCCGTGCACGTTCCCGCCCGATCCATTCAGCGGCATTCAACAAGCCGTGACGCGTTCCGTTAAAGCTATTTTCGCCGCACCGGATCCAACGGCTGTCCGCCAATACGCCTCGCCCGACGAGCGTATGACCGTGGAACAGGCCGTGGATGCTTACACGCGCGGAGGCGCGTACGCCCGGTTTTCCGAGGACTATACCGGCTCGCTTGACGCCGGCAAGGAAGCGGATCTTGCAGTTCTGACGCAGGATATTTTCACCGTTCGTCCCGAGGAAATCGGGAATACCCAAGTGGTCATGACCATGGTTGGTGGTAGGATCGTCTTCGACCAAATGAAGTTAAGAAAATAAGTGGGATGGAGTACATGAAGTCAGTACGCGCATTCGCGCGCGTTACATCGTTCTTCGAAAAGGGGGGAATCTCGTGAGAAATGTATTGGTTACAATCCTGTGCCTTTTGGCGCCGGTAATCATGATCGGACAGACAAGCAACGCTTCATTGGGCGGAACCGTTGCCGATGGCACGGGAGCTGTGCTTCCCGGGGTCGAGGTTACGGCGCGCAATGTCGGGACCGGCATCGCGAATACAACATTAACGAACGAAACGGGGACGTACCAGTTCCCCAACCTGCAAACCGGGACTTACGAGGTAAGCGCCTCACTGCCAAGTTTCCGCACACAGCAGATCAACAATGTGGTTCTCGGTGTTTCGCAGCAGGCGCGAATAAACTTTTCTCTCGAAGTCGGTGATGTGACGACGACGGTGGAGGTAACCGTGGCGTCCGATACATCGCTGTCGACGACCTCCGCCTCGATTGGCACGGTCCTGCCCGAGGCACAGGTCCGTGATTTGCCGGTTGGCGGCCGTAACGTCATGGAGCTGCTTGCTGGAATGGCGGGAACGGGCGCAACCGAAGGGGACGTGGATGGTTATTTTGGGGGCAACCGGCTTGCCGCCACCAATGTCACCCGCGACGGCATGACTGTCTCCAGTGGACGATACGACCAGGGGTCGCTTGCCACCACCTACACGAGCCCGGATCTGGTTGAAGAGGTCCGGGTGACGACGGGAACCATCGACGCAGAGGCGGGCCGCGGTTCCGGCCAGGTTCAAATGGTCACACGCTCGGGAACGAACGGGTACCGTGGCTCGGCGTTCTGGAACAACCGAAACTCGGCGCTTAGCGCGTCGAACTGGTTTAACAATTTCAATCGTGTGAAAGGTAACTTTGAGAACCGCAATCAGTACGGCGTTCGTTTGGGCGGACCCATTATCAAGAACAAGACCTTCTTCTTTTTCCTGATCGACAACCAGCGCACTATCATCCGCCAGGACTTCGTGGGGACCGTGCTCACCGATTCGGCGCGCAGGGGAATTTTCCGATTCTACCCGGGCGCCGATGCCAGGAATGCGCTGCAGACTGCCCCCACCGTCGATCGCTCCGGCAATCCGTTGAGGCCGTCCAGCGCGACAGGGGATCTGCAATCGATCAACCTGTTCTCTTATGATCCATTTCGAACCGGATACGATCCGACGGGCTGGATTCAAAATGTGCTTTTGGCGCGCATGCCTTCACCGAACGACTTCACAGTGGGTGATGGCCTGAACACCGCCGGAATCCGGTTTACACGCCGGATCAATGGATTGGACGTCCTGCTCCAGGACCAGACAGACCAGAACAACCGCGACCAGATCAACGTGCGGTTGGATCACAACTTCAACTCATCCCACAAAGCCAGTTTTGTCTATACCCGTGAGGATTCCAAAAACGAGGCCGAGTCTTCGGGCATTGAGAATTGGCCCAACGGTTACAACGGCGCCAATCGCAAGTACCCGAGGATCTACACCTTTTCTTTCACATCGACGCTCGGGTCGAACTTTGTGAACGAATTTCGTGGAGGCTATCGGGGGCACGACGTTCGCACGTGGGCGCCAATTTATGTCGGCCGCAAGGGCGAGGACAACAGCACGATTGAGCCGAAAGCTAAAGAGGCGCTCGCTCTTCTCCCCACCTCCAACGGGATACCGCTCGGAATTGTTCCGCAGCTTTTTGCGCAAGGCTTCATGAGCTTCTCGGGCAATTCCAGCTTCGGTACAACACGGGGTTCCTATAGTCCCCTGTGGCAGATCGGCGACACCCTCAGTTGGATCAGCGGCAAACATGCTTTCAAAGCTGGTTTCGAGAGACGGGTCGACTCGACTCGCGGGTACAACGACAACACCTTTACACCCCAGGTCCAGCTCGGCGCAGGCAATGTGATTGCGCCGATTGATTCGCTCACAATCCCGGGACTGACCTCAAACAATTCCACCACCGCGCGGAATGTCCTGTACAACCTGTCTGGCTCTATCGACTACGTCAGGTACGCCTTCGACCTGGAGAGCCCGAAGCCCCCGCTCAAATTCGTGGGCTATCACGATGGGAACCTATTGAAGAGCCGGGATTGGAAGGCGCCGGAGATTACGGCATTCTTCAAGGATGAATGGAAGGCGACTCAGAATCTCACATTGAATCTGGGGGTGGCCTGGGACTGGTACGGCGTGCCCTATGAGGAGAACGGCTTGGCCGCCAAGGTTGTCGGCGGAGTGCCCGGTCTATGCGGGCCGGCGTGTGGCGCCTTGACGAGGGTTGAGTTTGTGGGAAGACACTCGACTGCTCCCGAGAAGCAACTCTTCGACGATGACTGGAACAACTTCGCTCCAGTAGTGGGTTTCAGCTACTCGATCCCAGGACTCGGACGGAGCACGATCTTGCGCGGTGGATACGGCGTCACCTATGCCGGCCGGCAGATCTCCTCTGCGATGGCCGCGGGCGGACTCGACTCTGTCGCCGGTACGCTGCCTGGAGCGTTTGGAGGATTCGGCTGCTGCGGCGCGACCTATACGCGTCCGGGTTATTGGTCGTTGTCCAACGTCGGTATTCCCTTCGCACCGCAGTTTCAGCCGCTGGAGCCTTTCCCGTTGACTGCCCCCCGTACGCTCACGATGAACGCCTACGAGCAGGAGCGGGTCAGTCCTTACATCCAGAACTTCAACCTCTCGTTTCAACGCGAATTGGCAGACAACCTGATTTTGGACGTGTCCTATATCGGGAGTAAGGGGTCGAAGCTCTATGGACGACTTCCCCTCAATGCCGTCAAGATCCGGGACAATCAGTTTCTGGAGGCGTTCAACGTTACACGGGCGGGCGGAAGTCATCCGTTGTTCGACCGAATGCTGATGGGCCTCAACATACCGGGCGCCGGCGTAGTGAACGGAACGACTCTGACGGGGTCTGAGGCGCTCCGCCGCTACCAGCCGACTCGAACGAATCTTGCCAACGGCGGAGTCGGCGCCGTGGCCCAGTTCCTGACTGAGAGCACGAACGTAACTGGAAATGCCGGCGGATTCATCACCAACGGAAGGCTGCCGGACAACTTCCTGGTCTACAACCCGCAGTTCACGGAGGTGGGCGTCGTTGGGAACAACGGTAATTCCACTTACCACTCCATGCAGCTTCAATTGACAAAACGAATGTCGTACGGCCTGGCGGGATCTGCTTCATACACCTGGAGCAAGAACCTGGGCATCTCCGACGATGACCATAACTTGTATGGGCGAGACCCGAACAACTTCGGGCTGGACAAAGCGCTGCTCGGCTTCCACCGGAGCCATATCGCCACGGGAAACGGTACCTATACGTTGCCCTTCGGCGCCAACCGCGCGCTGCTGAGTTCGGCACCGGGCTGGGTCGATCGGCTCGTGGGGCAATGGCAATTGGGCTTCATCACACGCTATAGTTCGGGCGCCCCTCTGACGCTGTCTGCGGGCGGGCTGTCGAACATCTGGCAGCAGGCCAACAACACGCCAAACATTCTGGGCGACTTCCCCGAAGGCAAGCTGACGTTTAGGGACAGGATATTACCGACCTTCTTCCCCGGGCTGACGCAGTCGTCCGATCCGGGCAGCGCCGCCGTTACTTCCGCGAACACGCTGAACGCGGCGTTCAGCAACAGGGCAATCTTCAATGCTCAGGGCCAGGCGTTGCTGGTGAACCCATCCCCGGGTGGAGTCGGGACCCTTGGCAAACGTACGGTCGAGGGCCCCTCGCGTTTTACTTTGGATATGAATCTGAACAAGCGCGTGAATATTGATGAGACACGGCAGTTGGAATTCCGTATGGATGTGACGAACGTGTTAAACCATCCGCTATTCGGCAATCCCAATGTCGATATCAATTCGAGTTCGTTCGGGCTCATCAGCACGGCCACCGAAGGCAGGAAGTTCACGCTCGGCGCCAGATTGAACTTCTGACCGATGCGGGTCGTGAGCGCTCCTCCCAATTGGGGAGGGGCGCTCGCGGCCAGCGCTTATTAATTACAAGCTTGGCGCCGCCGGTAATCCGGGTCTACTCAACTGATCCCTAAAACCTGAGGGGCGGTTATCCAACCGTTTGGTTTTCGATTTTACTTCCTTCGTTCTTAAAGAATCCCCTGAGTTGGACAAGCCCTATTGCTTCCGACAGGACGCCTTCTGCCGGGGCACACGAGTGAGCGTGACTTCCGGATTTCGATTGCCGCCATACCCCCGAATCGCGATACTTACCCACTTGAATACTCGCATCGCCAACCGGCGCATTTTCGTTAAGGTAAAGGGGTAGTACTCGTGTCCAAACGCCGTTCATATACATTCAATTTATCCGGCCTCGTGAAATCGGCATTCAGGTTGCAGCTGTTTCTCGTTCTGTTCGCGCTCAGTTCGGCGTCGAAACCGGTTACCGGTCAGATCGGCATCGTCGAATCTCTTGCCGCCGAAGACGGGCTTTGGGAATTCGTCGAAACGGCGCCGGTGTCGTCGGACGCCACGGTGGAGCGGATACCGTCGCGATTCCTCACGGCACGATTGAACCTCAGCGCTTTCGGTGCACTGATGGCGCGGGTCCCCCGCGAGTCTTCAGCAGCGGCCGCCTCGCGTCCCACGCTGACGCTGCCGATGCCTGACGGCCGCATGGCGAGATTCAGGGTTGTGGAATCGCCGGTGATGGAGCCGGAGCTGGCGGCGCAGTTTCCCGGCATCCGCACGTATTCGGCCCAGGGTGTCGATGACCCGGATGCCACGGCTCGGCTGGACTGGACCCCGGAAGGCGTCCACGGCCTGGTCTTGTCGACGGCCGGCACGGTCTATGTCGATCCTTACGCGATGCAAAGCGGGCTGTACAGAACTTACTATAAGGCCGATGGCGCGCGGGACCTGGCGCAGACCGGCCCGCTGTTCACCTGTTATTATCAGCCGGGCGCCGCTCGCTCTATCGCGTCGCGATTGTCTTTGGACACAAAGGGTGTCTCTTCCGGCCCGGTGTTGAGAACGTACCGGCTGGCAGTGGCCGCTACCGGCGAGTACACGCGGTTCCATGGCGGGACGGTGGAACGGGCGCTTGCGGCGATTGTGACCACAATCAACCGAGTGACGGTTTTGTACGAACGCGATTTTGCGATCCGCTTCACCCTGGTCGCGGACCAGTCGAAAATCATTTACACGGATCCGGCGACAGACCCGTACACGGCGGCGGACGCCTCGGGCCTCGCCGACCAGAACCAGCCGAATCTCGACGCCGTCATTGGCAATGCCAACTACGATCTCGGCCATGTCTTTACAGTGGGTAGTGGCGGCGTGGGCGCCCCGGGGCTATGTGTCTCCGGCGTCAAGGCGCAGGGCGCAACGGGAACGGATCAACCGATTGCCGATCCCTACGACGTCGACTATGTCGCGCACGAGGTCATTCACCAACTCGGCGGCGATCACACATTTAATTCGTCGGCGGAAGGGTGCGACACGAATCGGAGTGCTACTTCGGCTTTCGAACCCGGCTCGGGATCGACGGCAGCCTCCTATTCCGGCCTTTGCACGGGGGCCAACCTTCAGAACTCGAGCGATGACTATTTTCATTCGTCGAGTTACCTGCAGGTCGTCGATTTCGTCACCAATGGCGACGGGAAGGCCTGCGGCGTTCAGACGCCAACCGGCAACAATCCGCCGGCGGTCAGCGCTGGATCGGACTTCACGATCCCGCGCTCCACGCCGTTCACGCTGACTGCAACCGGCAGCGACCCTGATGGAGATCGCGTCACCTACACATGGGAAGAATACGATCTCGGGCCGGCGTCGCCTCCGGAAACCGACGACGGCATGCGCCCGATCTTCCGTTCGTTCCGGCCCACCATCGATCCATCCAGAACGTTTCCACGTTTGAGGCACATCCTCGACAGCGCCGGCGAGCCCCCCGCAACATTCACGGTCGGACAATCGACGTTCCTGACCGGTGAAGTCCTGCCTTCGACGACCCGAGTGATGAAATTCCGGGTTCTTGCGCGCGACAATCGCGCCGGAGGAGGCGGCGTTTCCGAGGCGTTGACGACTGTGAACGTCACCGCGAACGCCGGACCGTTTTCCGTGCTGCAGCCCAATACCGACATCGTTTGGGCCGCCGGCTCCTCGCAAGCTATCACGTGGAACGTGGCAAACACGGCGAGTGTTCCGGTAAATACGGCGAACGTGAAGATCTCCCTGTCAACGGACGGCGGCTTGACGTTTCCCACGGTTCTCGCATCGAGCGTTCCCAACAACGGGACCGCGTCAATTACGGCGCCCAACGTTTCCACCGCGGCGGCCCGCGTAAGAGTGGAAGCCGTCGGGAACATCTTCTTCGACATCTCGGACCGGAATTTCACGATTGCCGGAGGCGTGCCGGCGCCGGCTGCGGCCTCGACCCGGAGCTACGCGATCCCGCTGGGCGGCGGCACCTCGCTCGTCACCGAAGGCACGGGCGCGTTAACGATCGGATACGTGCGAATCCAGCCGTCCGGAGGCAGCGGTTCCCCGGCCGGCCTGGCGATCTTCGGGTTCCGGCAGGGCGGTGTGCTGGTTACGGAAGCCGGCGTTACAGCCTCTCCCTTGATTCGCAACGCCCGGTTCTACGCGAGCGTCAACGGTCCGGTGAATACGGGTGTCGCGATTGCAAATCCCAACCCGCAGCCGGTCACGATCAGCTTCTCTCTCACCGACACGGCCGGAACGACTACGCCGGTCAGCACTTTCCCGATTCCGGCAAACGGACAAACCGCGGCGTTTCTCAACCAAAGTCCCTTTAACGCCGGCGCGTCATTCGAAGGAACGTTGTCGCTCACTTCCTCGCTGCCGGTGTCGGCCATCGCGTTGCGCGGATTCACCAACGAGAGAGCGGAATTCCTGTTCACGACATTACCCGTCGTCGATCTGGACCGGGCTCCGGTCAGCGAACGGCTGACTTTCTCCCACTATGCGGAGGGTGGAGGCTGGACAACTCAGCTCGCTTTGGTCAATCCAACCAACAGCGCGATCAGCGGCACCGTCGAGTTCTATAACCAGGGCAGCGCCACGGCGGCCGGCGCGCCGGCTTCCATCAATGTGGACGGCCAGACCGCGTCTCAATTCTCGTATTCGATTCCGCCACGCTCCGTGCGGCGCCTGAGCACGAGCGGCGCTCCGGCCAGTGTCGTCTCGGGTTCGATCCGCGTGGTTCCTTCGGGAACCCAGCCTGCGCCCTCCGGCCTCGCGATTTTCTCGTACCGCACAGGCGGAGTAACGGTTTCGGAGGCGGGAGTACCGGCGCTTCGGGCGGCCCGCTCGCAGCGAATGTATGCGGAACTTTCGGGCCCGATCGTTACGGGTGTGGCGGTGGCAAATCCAGGATTGCTGCCAACGACAGCCACGTTCACGCTGACGAATCTTGCCGGCGCCACTTTGGGAACTTCGAACCTGACGATTCCGGCAAACGGCCAGACCGCACTCTTCCTGAACCAGCTTCCGGGTTTCCAGGCGCTGGCATCCATTCAGGGAGTGCTGAAGGTCTCTACGGAATCCACAGCGGGGCTGTCGGTGGTCGCCCTTCGCGCACGCACTAACGAGAGGGGAGACTTCCTGATTACAACGACTCCGCCGGTCGATGAAGGCGTCAACGCCGCGATGCCGGAGTTGTTGTTCCCTCACATTGCCGATGGCGGCGGTTTTACGACCCAGTTCGTTTTGTTCGGGAACACGACGGTAGAGGCGCCGAGCGGGACGTTGAAGATGTTCACTCAGGCGGGTTCGTCCTTGAGCACTACGCTGCGCTAGGAATCCCGAGCCAGAACTTCATCCGGCTGCCGTCGATTCGGCGAAATCCGAACGCGAGCGTCCCTTTGGCCGCAATCCTGGAGTTTGCGACCAGCAAGCCCGTGAGAGCGAGCCTGTATCTGGCGGAGGGCGATTCCGTTCGTCATCTTTACGAATCTTCGGTTTCGAACCGGCTCCCGAAAACCACGGCTCAAGTCCTGAGCGGAAATCCCTATGTCTTGCGTTCGATTTCATCAATTGTGGATTCGATATAAGGAATCGCCGCCAGGTCCTTGGGTCTGCCGGCCCGCTTCTTGATGGCTAGAATTTCGCGCAGGTGGAGGAACTGGAACGTTCGCCCCTCAAACTCAAGCGGAATGCTGGCCGGCAGCAGGTCCACATAACTTCGGCCTGCGTCGATGGTTCCAAGGCAATCGAAGTCCCCAAAACGAGTCCTTAGCAGGATGTGTCCCGGCCCAAGCAGGTGGTTTTCGTTTGGCCGTAAACGGCGAGGATCGTTGCGCGCCACAGCATCCAGATCTGTGAGTACGCGAAGGAGGCGCGCCACGTTCTCTGGAGTTCTGCTGTGGACGATGTCGAGGTCCATGGTGGTAAGAGGCACGCCCTGCAGGATCGCCGAAACCATGCCAACACCGATGAAATCGACTCCTGCGTCAGCGAGGCGGAACAGGATCTGGTGATATTGAGGTTCGACGTAGTCCACGACGGATCCTCACGGTGGAGGCCAGGAAAGACTCGACCGTTTTCAGTCTCTCAAAGGGAGTGAGCGCCAGATGGCTTCGAATCTGCGAGCGGTCCACACCATTGGAATCAATCTCCGGCATGGGGAAAGGTTCGCCGGCCGGCAACTCGGACATATCCATCGGCTCGACCTTCATGAAGCAGAGTCTAACATGGGAACCTGTTTGAATGTCCTGAGTCGACTATATCTTCAGCTTGATGCCAGACGCGTAAACAGTTCGATCCCCGCCGCCTCCATTGCGCTGTCTTCCAGGATCGATTCTTCGACCGTACTGACCAGAGCGTTTCCACAACAGGTCCTCCCTTTTCAATCAGCCAGGAAGTAACTTGTGCTGCGGCCGCCGGCTGCATCCTTCATAAGGATCCCGGCGTCGATCAGGTATTGAATGTCGCGCTGGGCGGTGTCCTGGGAACACGTCGCGAGCTTTGCCCATTTGGATGAACTGAGCTTTCCTTCAAATCCATCCATCAGTTTGTTGAGCATCAGACGCTGACGATCGTTCAATGTCACGCTGCGATGCGTCTCCCAGAATCGAGCTTTGCGCAGAACCGATGAAAGCGTCGACTCGGTGTTCTGGAATGCGCGACCGAGGCAGCCAAGGAACCATTCCATCCAAACCGTGATGTCGAGCGTGCCTTTCTGCGTCTTTTCGAGGACGTCGTAGTACGCGCTTCGCTCGCGGCGAATCTGGGCAGACATGCTGTAAAACCGCTGAGCGCTGTTTTCGGATTGAGCGAGAATCCAGTCTGCGATCGCGCGCGCGATGCGGCCGTTGCCATCGTCAAACGGATGGATCGTGACGAACCACAAATGCGCAAGCGCAGATCGAAGAACCGGGTCGGTGTTGTCCGATCGATTCGCCCAATCAAGGAATCGCTTCATTTCAGCCGCCAGGCGTTGAGCGGCCGGCGCCTCGAAATGCACTTCCTCACGGCTCACGGGCCCCGACGTCACCTGCATCGGCCCTTTAGCATCACTTCGCCATGCGCCTACTCTGATCTTGTGCATTCCGCTGCGACCCGTTGGAAACAGCGCGGCGTGCCAACTGAAGAGGCGATCCTTGCTGAGCCGCTTGTCGAAATGCTGCGTGGCATCGAGCATCATCTCGACGATGCCTTCCACATTTCGATCCGTCGACAAGACACCTGGGATATCCATACCCAACCGGCGCGCAATTGAAGAGCGCACTTGCTCCGCGTTCAGAACAGCACCTTCGATTTCGCTGGTCTTTACAACATCGAGCGTCAGGGTTTCCAGCGTCGCTTCGTTTCGTTGAGAGAAGCCAAGCGCTTCCATCCGTCCGATGAGTCGTCCCTGCCGATGGCGTACGTCAGCCAGGATGGGGGCCAACCCTTGGTGGTTCCATGTAAACCGTGGCCAGTCAATAAGTTCGTGGATATAGGTCGTCATAATATCCGCAAGTCATGCGGAGATTATGCCTGGTTTTCTACGCAGGAGGTAGTTAATTGGAGTTACGCAGGTGTGAGTTCGATTGAAGACCGGATGCCGTATCTCGCCGCGCTCGACAGCGCCAGCATCGACATGGATGTCGGTCCGTTGCGGGTTTCATTGCGAAGCGAAGAAAAGCGGCACCATCAAAGTCCGGTATTCGCGATAAAGGCGCCCGACTATCCACCCCGCCGCCGCGTTGACGCCACATCCGATTAGGAAATGAAACAGGGGACGCCGCGGATCCGGCCAGAATGAGCGAATGTCCGCAAGGCCCGTGACGAAGAGCCAGTCGTCAAAATAGATCAGGCTGCTTGCAGCAATCCAAAGAGCGAACAATGCGGCCCAGCCGACAAGAATCGCGCGCACGGCCAGCCACTTGTGGTCACGGATTCTGCTAATCCACATAACTGTCATCAGCGTCCTTTTCCATTCGGCACGGCAGGTTGCTTTGGATATAATCGCGCCCGTCATTCAATCACAAATCAACATCTGATGGAGGATGAGTATGGCGTTTAAATGTTCGAGTCTTGTGGCCATCGCTGTTTGTGCGGTTTTCCTCGCATTCCCGGTGTTAGCGCACCACTCCCATGGCAACTACGACATTGCGAAATGGACAACCATAGAAGGCACGGTCAAGGAACTGCATCTGGTCAACCCGCACTCCTTCCTTTATGTCGAGGTCAAGGACGACAAGGGTCAGACGTCAACATGGTCGATGGAGGCCGTCGGCGTCATTGCCCTTAAAAACAAGGGAATCACGCGCGAAACGTACAAGCAGGGCGACCCGGTCAAAGTGCGTTGCCATCTGCTGAAAGATGGGGGCAACGGCTGTCTGCTCGGGTTCGTGACGCCGCTCCATGGCGATCAGGCGCGAGGTCATGGAGTCGAGTTGCAGTGGTAGACCCAAACCGTGCTTAAGGTCGGGAGGTATTTATGCGTCGGATTTCATTAGTTGCCGCAGCGTTGATCTTGTCCGTTTCGGCGCCCGTCTTCGCTCAGGAATGGGCCGAATACGTCAGCCGCGGCGATTTGTTCGCGGTGAATTTTCCCAAGCAACCCACGATAACCGAGATCACGTACGAATCGGAGTATGGGATCACCGTGCCGGGACGCGTCTACAGCGTCGAAGATGGAGGGTCGCGCTATTCGGTCACCGTGATCGATTTCACGAGCGTCGGGCCCAAGCACGCCGAGAAGCTCAAGGCCTGCAGGGCAGGGGCCGGCGAGGGCGATCAATGCATGGACCGCGCGTATCTCGAAGTGCGAAGCGCGCCGTTCTATGCGGCGTGGAGCCTGATGGAACGAGCCGCCAAGGTGACGCATGTGGTGTACACCAATGTGGATTTGATTGAAGGGCAGGAGGTGCACTTTATCAATCCCGACGGATCTCGTACGCTGGCGACAATATTGATGCACGAAAACCGGCTTTACATCCTCAATGGAACGGTGCCCCCGCGTACGCCCGAGCCGTTACTTTTCCAGCAGACGTTGAGAATCATCGACGCGGAAGGAAAGGGCATTCGATACCGGTCGGTCTACACGAATGGTTTTCCGGCTCCCCCCCGCTCGGACCGCTAAGGAATAAGGAGAATAAAATGAGGCGATTGTCGACGAACGTTCTGTCGGTGCTGTTCTTTCTTGCCCTTGGCTGCAGCATTGCGGCTGCGCAAACCGGGTCCACCGCCCAGATTAACGGCGCAGTCCGGGATCAGACCGGCGCGGTATTGCCAGGGGTTGAAATCAAGTCGACGCAGACTGCGACGGGCGCGGCACGCACGGTGGTCAGTGACGAAACCGGATCATTCATACTGACGAACCTTGCTATCGGACCATACATGCTGGAGGCCTCGCTGCCTGGATTTCGGACATACGTCCAGACCGGCATTGTCCTGCAGGTGAGCTCGAATCCGACGATCAATGTGACGCTCGAGATCGGACAGGTATCCGACCAGGTTGAAGTGGTTGCCGATGCCGCGATGGTTGAAACGCGAAGCGTGGGCATCGGCCAGGTCATGGACAACCAGCGCGTGCTGGAGCTGCCGCTCAATGGCCGCCAGGTTACCGAACTTGTCTTCCTCGCCGGAATGGCGAATCCTCAGACCTCCTCGAACCAGAACCTGGAGACCGGTGGCGCGCGCAATTACCCCACCGTTGTTTTTTCCATCGGCGGCGGACTTCCGATCGGAACCAACTACGTGCTCGATGGCGGCACTCACAACGATCCCTTCAACAACCTGAACCTGCCGCTTCCATTCCCGGACGCGCTGGCGGAGTTCAAGGTTGAAACCAGCGGGCTGTCGGCGCAGAACGGGCACCACTCGGGCGGCCAGGTCAATCTGGTTACGAAATCCGGCACGAACGACTGGCATGGAGGCCTTTTCGAGTTCGTTCGAAACGGAGTCCTCAATGCCCGCAACTCTCGCGCCTTGCGCCGGGACGAGCTGAAGCGCAACCAGTTCGGCGGCGTGCTTGGCGGACCGATTGTGCGGAACAAGACGTTCTTCTTCTTCGGCTATCAAGGGACGACTCAGCGCTCCGCGCCCACAACGTCCCTCGGGTTCGTGCCAACAGCCCAGATGCTGGCCGGCGATTTCACGACGGTTGCATCCACGGCCTGCCGAACCAGCGCAATCAATCTGGCGGCCTCTCAGGGATTTTCCGGCAACCGGATCGACCCGCGGCTGTTCGCTGCGCCTTCGCTGGCGCTGGTGAAACGCCTGCCCACGACGACGGATCCGTGCGGCGAAGTCCGGTTCGGACGCAGAGCCATCAGTGATGAACATCTGATTCTCGGCAGGGTCGACCACCAGTTGAGCGAGCGGCAGTCTCTCTACGTCCGGTATTGGGTCGCTCGCTATGACCAGCCCACGGACTACGACGGAACCAATCCCCTGTCGCTCAGTAACGGGCAGCAGGTCAATCGGGTGCATTCGGTGGTGCTGGGCCACACCTCTTTGGTGGGGTCGGGCACAAACAGTTTCCGTGCGACCTTGAATCGCACGAAGATCGAGAAAGCCAATGTCGAGACGTTCGATTGGCAGGATCTGGGCGTGAACGTATACGTCCCGATACCGAAACTGATGCTGGTCAGCGTCAGCAATGGATTCAGCATCGGCGGAACGCCGACGCTTCCCGGCAAGTACAACACCACGTCCTTCCAGTTTGCAGACGACATGAGCATCGTGCGCGGACTGCACCAGATCGGGTTCGGAGGAGAATTCGTCCATCAGCAGTTCAACAGCCTCTCGATGATGGGCGCCACCGGCACGTTCGGTTTTACCGGACAGATCACGGGCCACGGGTTGGCCGACTTCCTGCTTGGAAAATCCGCGTCGTTCGCGCAGGGCAACGCCCGGGTGAATTACAACCGCTCGAATTACACCGGCGCCTACATTCAGGATTCCTGGAAGGCCGCTCCGTCGCTCGTGGTCAATGCGGGCGTTCGATGGGAGCCGTATTTCCCGATCTACAGCAAACGGCGCCAGGTGACGCATTTTGATCCGGAAGCGTTCGCGAAGGGTGTGCGCAGCACGGTGTACAAGCGAGCGCCGGCCGGCATGCTGTTTCCCGGCGACCCTGGAATTCCGCTGGACGGCATGGGTTTCGACCGCTTGCTCGACTTTGCCCCGCGAGTGGGCCTGGCGTGGGATCCGACGGGGCGCGGTCAGATGACGATCCGCGCGGCGTACGGGATCTTTTTCGACCAGCCCAATCTATGGCTGCCCTGGGGGTTCTCGCAAAGCGCGCCGTACGGCACGACGATCAATCTCACCACCACAAATTTTGGGAATCCCTGGGAAAACTATCCGGGAGGCAATCCCTTCCCATTTGCGCCCACCGCTGATACGCCGTTCCCGCTCCAGGGGCAGTTTCTGACTTATCCGCTGCACCCGAAGCATGTCTACAGCAATCAGTGGAACCTGAGCGTGCAACGCGGGATCGGGACTGACTGGATGGTTTCGGTAAACTACGTCGGAAACAACGTGATCCACATGACCACGTCGGATCAGCCGAATCCCGGCGTCTACAGGCCGGGCGCCACGCTGGGGAACCTCCCGCAACGGCGCGTCCTGTATCTCGAGAATCCGGCGGAGGGACAGTACTACGGGAAGATCGATCAGTTGAAGGATGATGGGACGTCCACGTACAACGCGGGACATATTTCGGTACAACGCCGGCGGAGCGGTGGAATGACGCTGCAGGCGAATTACACATGGTCGCACTGTATTGCGGATTATTTTGACGCTTTCGTCGGAGGTCCTGCGGGCCGAAGCTACATGGTGCCCGGCGATCGCGGACGGGATCGTGCCGGTTGCGGCTCCGACATCCGTCAGTCGTTCAATGCGTCATCGGTGTGGGCGACGCCATCGTTTTCGTCCAATCCGGTGTTGCGGGCCTTGTTGGGTGGCTGGCAGGTGTCGGGCATCCTCAGGCTGTCAACCGGCGCCTATCTGACGCCTGTTACCGGCGTCGATAGCGCTCTGACGGGCCAGCAGGATCAGCGGCCGAATCAGGTGCTCGGCGATGTCTACCATGCCAACAAGAGTAAGGATGTCTGGTTCAATCCGGCGGCATACATGGCGCCTGCGGCGGGAACATACGGAAACGCCGGCAGGCTGAGTGTCCAGGGTCCAGGGACTATCCGGATCGACATGGGTCTTACGCGAACGTTCCAGATTCGAGAGGGTCAAACGATCCAACTGCGCGCGGAGGCCTTCAACCTGCCGAACCATGTGAACCCGGGCAATCCAACAATGAGTCTGAATAACCAGAACTTCGGCAAGATACTGTCCGCCGGAGACCCCAGGCTGGTGCAGCTCGGGTTGAAGTACTCCTTCTGAGTGGAGAATTCTGGGGACAGACTCCGAATTTCTGCACTACTAGAAATTCGGAATCTGTCCCCAGAATTCATGTACCCGGAATTCAGATTTACCCCTGGAGGCTTGAATGACCAGACGTTCGATGCTCGTGCTGGTGCTGGCATTGGGACTGGGGGCATGTGCATCGGCGGCGCAGAATGCGCCCGTCGAGGTGAAGATCCTGGCAATCAACGACCTTCACGGGAACCTCGAGCCGCCCGGCACGCTCCGGATTACTGATCCTTCCGACTCCACGAAGACGACGACCGTCAACGCAGGCGGCGTGGAGTACCTGGCGACGCTGGTTCGAACCCTTCGTGCAAAGAACCCCAACAATATTACTGTCGCCGCGGGTGACTTGATCGGGGCCAGTCCGCTGCTGTCGTCTCTCTTCAAGGACGAACCGACGATTGAAGCCCTGAACATGATGGGCCTCGATTTGAGCTCTGTCGGAAACCATGAATTCGATGAAGGCAAGGATGAGTTGCTGCGCATGCAGAATGGGGGCTGCCATCCCGTCAACGGTTGCCGGAACAGTGAACGATTCGAGGGTGCGAAGTTCAAATACCTGGCCGCCAACGTGGTGGATACGATGACGGGGAAGACTCTTTTCCCGCCATATCAGATCCGATCGTTTAATGGGATTCCCGTGGCATTCATCGGCATGACGCTGAAGGGCACTCCGGCCGTGGTGATCCAGGCCGGAGTTGTAGGCCTGGACTTCCGGGACGAAGCCGATACCGTGAACCGCTTGATTCCGGAACTGAAGGCGCAGGGAGTGGAAGCGATTGTTGTTCTGATCCATGAAGGCGGCGTTCAGACAGGCGACTACAACGAGTGCAAGGGCATGTCCGGTGAGGTCGTCGATATCGTCAGGCAGTTCGACAAAGCCGTGGATGTCGTGGTGTCGGGCCATAGCCATGCCTCGTATAACTGCACGATCGATGGGAGACTTGTTACCAGCGCATCGTCTTTCGGCAGGGTCCTGACGGAGATCGATCTGAAACTCGATCCTCGAACCCGCGACGTCATTGCGATGAACGCGGTGAACACGATTGTCCGGAACGATATTCCGCAGGACCTTGACCAGTCCGCGCTGATCGAAAGAGTATCCGCCATCGTCGGCCCGCTCGAGAACCGCGTTGTTGGCTCCGCAACGGCCATCCTTAGTAACGCCGGCAATTCCGCCCGAGAGTCTTCGCTCGGCGATATCATCGCCGATGCGATGCTGGAAGCCACACGCGACGCCCCGGTGGGAAAAGCGCAGATCGCATTCATGAATCCCGGAGGCATCCGCGCTTCCATCACGCCGGCCGGCGGCCAGGTGACCTACGGGCAGATCTTTGCCACACAGCCGTTCGGCAACAGTGTCCTGACGATGTCCGTTCTCGGCAGCGACATTCACGATCTGCTGGAACAGCAGTGGGCCGGCGGCAACGAAGCCACCCCAAGGGTGCTTCAGGTGTCCTCAGGATTTTCCTACACGTGGGATGCGGCAAAACCTCCCGGCCAACGCGTGGATCCCACCGGCATAAGACTCAACGGCGCGGTTGTGGTTCCTGGGGATCGCTACCGGATTGCCGTAAACGATTTCATTGCCCCAGGCGGAGACAACTTCACCGTACTCAGGCGGGGAACCGATCCCGTGGGATTTGGAACCGACGTGGACCTCCTGGAGAGGTACTTCAAGGAGCATGTTCCCGTCGCGCCCGGTCCGCTGAATCGAATCCGCCGGGTGAACTGATTGGACCGTCTGTGGGCGCACCGTCGAGATCCAGTAGCTCCGACAAATTCCGGTCGGCAATTTAAACTTGAATCCCTGCTACTGGCCAGCGCAAGATAACCTCGCATTACTACAGGAACGGTCAATTTGACGCCGTCATTCCACTCCGTCTAGGCGGATAGTTCTCAGATTTGGGTTCGATCGAAACAAAACAAGAAGAGGGATGAATCATGAGAAAGTTTGTACTGTTGAGTGTTTTTCTGATCGCTGTCGGCCCGGTCACCGGCGCTTTCGCGCAGTCCAGTCTGGCGAGTATGTTCGACCGTTACGATGTGAATGCCAAGTGGGCTCAGTTGCCTGCCGGGCAATCGTGGGGAGGCACCACAACCTGGGTCACTCCGGACGGCAAGGGCAATGTAATTGTAATGGTGCGAACGGCGCCATATTTCCGCGTGTTTACCACAGATGGAAAGTTCGTGAGGGCGTGGGGCGAGGCGGGTTTGTTCAATCAGGCGCACAGCGTCCACTTTGGCCCCGATGGCGCCATTTGGGCGACCGACCCGAATGATCATGTCGTCCACAAATTCACTCCGGACGGAAAACTGGTCATGACGCTCGGTAAAAAGGGTGTAACCGGCGATGACACCTCGCGTGAAGCATTCAATCGCCCGAACGCGGTCGCGATTGCACCGAATGGCGACATCTATATATCGGATGGCTATGTGAATTCGCGCATCGTGCAGTTCAATAAGGATGGGAAATTCGTGAAGATCATCGGGGGCAAGAAGGGAAATCGCCCTGGCGAGATCCAGCTGCCTCATGGCGTGGCCATTGACGCGCAAGGCCGCATTATCGTAGGCGACAGCGACAACAAGCGCATCTCGATTTTCGACAAGGATGGGAAATTCCTGAAATCCCTGCCCGGCCCGAGCCGCGGCGGAACCATTGTGACTCCTGACGGAACGATCTATTCCAGCGACGTGAATAACGGGCTCGTTGCCGTTTTCAAGAACGACCAGCTCGTGGATGTAATCAAGGTTGAAGGCCGTCCGCACGGTCTCGGTGTCGATCCGACCACCGGCGATGTCTACACTTCGTCATCCAATGGCGAAGTTCCAAATGTGACGAAAGCAAGCCTCAAGAAGGCTTCTACAAACTGATCTCGTAGGAGGATTGGGTCATGAAGAAGTATGCATTTCTGACACTGGTGGTGGCTGGCGCTCTAATAACCGGCGCATTCGCTCAACAGTCCACTCTGGCCAGCCTGTTCAACGCTTATGACATTAACGCCAAGTGGGCGCAACTGTCCCCGGAGATGCCGTGGGGCGGTGAGACATCGTCGATCGCCGCCGACGGCAAGGGAAGGGTCGTCGTGCTGATGCGCGTGGCGCCATATTTCCGCGAGTTCACGGCCGACGGAAAGTTCGTGAAAGCGTGGGGCGAGAAGCCGCTGTTCAATCAGGCCCACAGCATTCAGTTCGACCGCGAAGGAACCATCTGGGCTACCGATCCGAACGACCACGTGGTTAATAAGTTCGATAAGGACGGAAAGGTTGTCATGGTCCTGGGCAAAAAGGGCATGGCCGGCGACAACACGTCCCGCGACATGTTCAATCGTCCAAACAACCTCGCATTCAATGCGGCCGGCGACATCTTCGTGTCCGACGGATACGTGAACTCGCGCGTGGTGCAGTTCACCAAGGACGGCAACTTCGTCAGAATCTTCGGCGGCACCAAAGGCAACGGCCCCGGGCAGCTTCAACTGCCGCACGGCGTGGCCGTGGATTCCAGAGGCCGGGTCATCGTGTCTGATAGCGACAACAAGCGTGTTGCCGTATTTGATAAAGACGGGAAATTTCTTACGAACTATCACGCGCCGGGCCGCGGCAACCTGGTCGTCACCGCCGACGACAACATCTATGTGAGCGACGTCAACGCCGGCGCCGTAACCGTGCTGGATAAAGACGGAAAGTTAATCGATGTGATCAAAGTGGAAGGGCGTCCGCATGGACTCAGCGTCGATCCGACGACATTAGAGGTGTACACCACATCCTCGGTGGTCCCGCAACCGAACGTCACCAAGTCGAGCAAGAAGAAGCCCGCCAGCAACTAAAAAAAATCGGGTCTGGCGGGTGAATTCCCATTTGCGTGCACGAAA
>CAMBFR010000020.1 GCA_945865815.1 Candidatus Sulfopaludibacter sp. SbA3 | reverse complement strand
AACGCTCAACAACGCCGTGCCGTGAAAGCTTTCGAATTGGACCGCTGGTTTCCTACTCTTCTTTCATGTATGACGAGTCGGCCTATTCATGCATAATTCCGCCACCAAATCCGAGTTCTATGACGTCTGATGCGAAGGTAGGGCTAGACAAATGGTGATCCAAATTCGCATGAACGAATTCTAGCATGGCACCTCTAAAGCGAACTGGCGTGGTGTTCAACAGGCCCCCAGCGCTCTAGATAATTCTGCTAGAACCGGTACTCGAGCGAGACGGCAACAATATGGGCGTTGTATCCGGGAACATCTTCTCCGACTCCCAGGAAGATCGAAGTCCTGGTGGCCGGATCGAGAGTAATGTATTCGCTCAGGCGCTCCAGTTGAAAGTCGATGCGGTTGTATTTCTCGTACCGATATTCGAACTTGGGAGAAAGACTCCCTGACAAAGGGAACTTAACGGAGGTAACTATCTGATGCCATCGGTTGCTGGTGTCCGGATAGTTCTGAGCAGTCGCGACAAGAAAACCAGGAATCAGAGGGGATCCCAACGCCTGGGTAAGAATGGAGTTCCTTGCCGTGGAAAGGCTATAGAAAGCGTTAAAGGTCAACTTCTCCCAGGGGGCTCCATCCAGTCCGGCCGTCCAGGTATCGACAAGGTCGCGCCGGTTGCTTTCCCAGTCGTTGTTAGGACTGTCGTTTGCGGGAGCGGTTGCGCTGGGAGGTGTGCGCTGGCGGGAGCGCTGCCTGTATTTGAATTTCTCCCGCATATACTCCCCAAAGAAAGACAACACAGGATGCGGAGTGTAGGTCAACTCAAACCCGCGGTTGTAACTGATATCCTTTAACAGACCGAAATCCGATTTGTCGTAGTCATCTTGAGTAGTGCCATAGGAAGCGCCGAAGGTAAATGTGTCCGCCGGATCGATCTGGATCAAAGCCTCGGCCCGATGCCGGTTTCGATCCGCCTCGTCAAACTTCCGCAGGCCGTGAATCTGACCCAGGGCAAACGGGCCCTCGCCTAGCGGGAAAGATTCCTCGTTCGCCTCATAATGCCCGGACTCCCGCTCGGAGCGTCTGTAGGAGGTTCTGAGGAGAATCCATTGGCCTGGATTGAGATCGAATGCGGCGCCTACGGTATGCTCGTGGGACCTTTCCACGTCTCGATGTTCACGGTCAAATCTCTCCCACTCATAAAGGAATTTCAGCGAGGATCTCTTTGCGAACTGCCACGCAGCATCCAATGCCAGGGTCTTTCGGTCGTATGCGTAGGGAAGATTCCTGCGCGGAATACCTGCCGCCGAAACATTACCGTCCGTTCCAACATACTGCGTGAATATGAAGCTGCTGCTGTTGTTATTGTAGTCGTACGAGCGATAACGGAGGGTCACCGGCACAGCCGGAATCGCTGTGCTGGCCAGCGTATAGTTCATCGCTACCGTCTGTTTCTTGCCGTTCAGGCTCGAGCCGGGAAGCGCAGGAACATTGGGGATTGCCGTATTGATGGTGAACGGCAGAAATGCGTCATTTTGCCGCATCCAACCCGGCACAATACTGGCCATGAAGCGGGTGGAATCAGTGAGGTTGACAGCGCCGGCAAAGTTCAGACTATGAGCGGTGTTGTCCGGATACAGGTCCAGGCGGCCTTTGGATCCACCGCCAACCGAGTCGGTTTCCCGAAACGGATTATCCCAGACCAGCGAATCGATCCTGTTCTTAAAAAAAGAGCCAGAGTAGTTGGCCTGGAAACCCCAATTCTGATTGGCGTACTCTGTCCCTGCCTTCATCTGATGAGTCCTGTAGTCAATTGGCTCGGGCAGCTCTAACACATTCGTGAAACTGTTTATTGTTGTGCCAAATGGACGTGTACCCGTCTGTTTTTCTCTCGAGTACTGAAACTGTAAGGCCCACTCTTCAGCGGGCGTGTAGGTGAAAGTCCCGGAACCCTTGTCGCGCCGGAGCGAAAGGTCGAGCGGCCGCGCGCTATCCAGCAAGGCGCGGAGATCCCCGGGCTGGCTTTGCAAATGGTTGCGCAGTGGAGGCGGCGCAATGAAAACACCGGGGCTCGATTGCAGAAAAAAGCTCCTGGCTGTCGTTGTGAAGATATGAGGCGTCTGGTCCCACTGCAGGTCCAGGCGGTAACTTCGGTACACGCCCAGATCAACCAAATAGCTTTGATCCCGTTCGAGCGACTCGCGCGACTGAAAGTTGAAAAAGAAAGTGTTGTTCAGCAAGTTGCCCAATCGGATGTCGGAGCTCCGGATGAAAGCTCCCTGAGGAATGTGCCTGTACTCGCTGAATTTGGACGAGGAGCGATTCCCAAAGAGCTGCCGAACGCCTATTTCGATGCGCCCGCGTTCGTCTTCTGCTGTTTCTCCCGTCTGGGCGTACCCTGTTTCTGCCGGTATGAAGGCGACGGGCAAAAGGGTAAGAGTTACAAACCATCGAAGAAGTTTCTCTCTCACACGACCTCCATATTCGCTACCGATGCAACCTCACCCCCGAGGGGTGGTTCGAGCCGTGGACCTGAGAATGGCAATTGGTGCAGCCTCGGTTGAATGCGAAACGCGTCGTCGCCAGTTGAGGAGTGGTCGGATGCCTCGCCTCGATGTGGCACTGCTGACAGAGCCTGGGCATCGCCGCCTTCAGCAGTTGGGGGCGGCTGGAACCGTGGGCTTCATGGCAGTTCATGCAATTTTCCAGGACTGGGGGATGCTCCCACAGGAACGGGCCACGCCGCTCCGCATGACACTTGTAGCAGCCCTCGTTGACCGTACTTTCGATCAGGAGCTTGGGATTGGGAGTTCCATGCGGGTTATGGCAATCCGTGCAAGTAACCTTTCCTTCTCTAAACGGCATGTGAGCCGAGCGCTGCACTTGAGCGCGCCGCAGCGGATGGCACTGAAAGCAGACCTCCATTTTCGTTTGCTTGACAAACTGACGGTTTCCAGTCAAAGGCTCCGCAAACCGTAGAGAAGGAATGTTCGGCTGCATCACCTGGTGACAGGTGACGCACGCCACACCCCGGGATTCGTGCGTGCTCCCGTCCCAGAACAACCGCGCGCCTTTTTCATGGCACTGCAAACACAACTCATTTTGTTCCGGCACCGAGAGCGGCGCCTTTTCACCGAAACGCTTGATGGCTGTGACATCGCCGCCACTCTCCAAATGAGCGCGCCCGGGCCCATGACACGCTTCACAGCCCTTTCTTTCTAACTGGGTCTTCGGGTGATCCAGGAAAGCTTTGCCCATGGCTGTGTTCTTCCAACTCTGAAAGCTCGCATCATGACAGGTTTGACAGGCCTCACTTCCAATGTACTGGGATTCGTCAACTGCCTGCTGCGGACCCGTTGCAGAGCCGACGGCTTTGCTTTCGCCTGTGGTGAACATCACGACGACAGTCGCGGAAGACAAGCACGCCAGCAAGGCGGTTATTGCGCCATTCCTCTTCGGTCGCATCACAACACCCCCGCATTTCAACTGCCGGGACCGCTGCAATTTACGTACCGGAAGACGAAGTATCGTGTTGTCAATGAGCGTTGGCGTCGATAGGGAAATCGCAGGGATGTAAGCTCACCCGATGCAATGCTGCCACACTACGACAGACAGTAATCATTCAGCGAATGGGCTCGCCGGTGACATTCGCCACCCCCCCAACAGAGGTGTCCGCGCAAAGCGACGACAATTTGTCACAGTGTGGCAGAAGATTTCTGCGATCTTGTGCCATCCAGGCAAATTTCTTCATTTTACGATACTTAGCCGAAGGAGCAGCGGTGCCAGGGGGCGCGTCGGTAAAGTCCTTAAAGCATCTGATTCGATGAGCTTGTGTGACAAATTGAACCTCGGCATGGAATTCAAATGACAAAATGGCTTTGTAGTTGCATTCTCTGAGACCATGACCGCTAGTCTGAAAAGCAAACTCATCGAAGTCCAGCAGTGCCTGGGTTGTATGCACGAAGGTACGGTCATAACCTCGGCTGACGGTACCATCCTTGAGGCGACCACCGCCGCCGAGCGGATTCTTGAAACTCCATCCATTAGTCTTAAAGGAAGCAATATCCGGACTCTTTGCCGCGGACTGGATGTATACGATGAAATGGTCCGGAAGGCGGTTGCGGAAAAGCGTTGTCTCAACAGGTCGTTGGTCGTCGATGCCGCCGGCAAGCGCAAGCTGGTCAACATGTCGCTCGAACGCGTCGACGACAGCGGCGAAGTTCGCCTCGTCCATGTTTTTCAGGACTGCGCGGATCTGCGAACAATGGAAGAACGGCTTCTGCAGTTCGAACGGCTGGCCACGATTGGACGTTTTGCGTCCCAGATCGCGCATGAGGTCCGAAATCCACTCAGTTCGATTTCACTGAACGTCGAGTTGCTCGAGGATGAGATCGGCGAATCCAACGCCGAGGCGCGCGGTCTGATCCGGTCGGTACTGCGGGAATTGGACCGGCTGAACGATATCGTGAGCGAGTACCTGCAATTCTCCCGTTTTCCAAAGCCTCAGCTCAAGAAGGGGCAGGTCGATGCAATCATTCATGACCTGGTTGGCAGTTGGAAACCCCCCGCCGCGGTCCGCGTCGAAGTGGCCCTGATGGACTCCAGTCCGGAAGTCTGGTTTGACGAACGCCTGCTCCGGCAGGTGCTGGAGAATCTGACGCGCAATGCCGCCGAAGCCATCGAAACCGAAGGCGCGGAAGGCGTAGTGCGGATCGAGACGGACGTCATCGAGAAATTCCTGGTCATTCGAGTAAAAGACACTGGCTGCGGCATTCCCTCAGAGATTCAACCCAAGCTGTTCGAGCCGTTCTTTACAACGAAGGCCCGGGGCACCGGCCTCGGACTGGCAACATCCCAACAAATAATCTTCGAGCATAACGGACACTTGCTTGTGGAGAGTCAGCCTGGCAAGGGTTCGATATTTTCCACACTATTACCCATATGAGCATTCGAAAAAGTCCCACCATTCTTGTTGTTGAAGACGATACTGAAAATCGCGCGGCGATGGTCAAGGTGTTCGAGGGAGCCGGCTACAATCCGCTGGAAACCGACAATGGCCAGCAGGCCATGGACTTCATCCTCGAAAACGACATCGACATTCTTGTTACCGATCTGCGGTTGCCGGTCATGGATGGCGTCGAGTTGCTCAAGCGCGCCAGGGCGGCCGCGCCCGAGATCGAGGTGATCCTCATTACCGGGCATGGCACGGTTGAGGTGGCTGTTGAAGCGATCAAGGAAGGGGCGTACGACTTCATTACCAAGCCCGTAAAGAAGGCGCAGCTTTTGCGCGCCGTGGAAAAAGCAGCAGAGAAACAATACCTCTCACGCGAAAATCGCGAACTGCGTTCGCAACTGACCCAGAGCGGCACGCGCCGGCTCATCTACGGAAGCCACGAAATGCGCAACATCGCCAGAATGATCGAACAGGTGGCCCCGAGTTCGGCGACCATCCTGGTCACCGGTGAAAGCGGCACGGGCAAGGAAGTTGTTGCCGATGCCATCCACGCCGCCTCGCCAAGGCGCGCGCGGCCCCTGATCAAGGTGAGCTGTGCGGCGTTACCGGAAACACTGCTCGAAGCCGAACTGTTTGGTTACGAGAAAGGAGCCTTCACCGGCGCGAATGCCCGCAAGGAAGGACGTTTCGAACTGGCCAACGGCGGAACCCTTTTCCTGGACGAGGTCGGAGAGATCCCGCCCGCCATTCAGGTGAAGCTTCTGCGGGTTCTCCAGGATGGAAAATTCGAGCGGCTTGGCGGAACACGAACCATCGACGCCGACGTGCGTATCATAACGGCGACCAACAAGGACCTTCACAAGGAGGTAGAGGAGAAGCGGTTCCGCGAAGACCTCTTCTACCGGCTGAATGTCATCAATATCCACGTTCCCGCTCTTCGAGACAGAAAAGAGGATATTCAGCTTCTCGCAATGCACTTCCTGAAGACCTACGCCGAGAAGAACAACAAGGCGATCGAGGGATTCAGCGAAGATGCGATGCTCGCGCTGGTTTCCTACGACTGGCCGGGTAATGTGCGGGAACTGGAGAATGCGGTTGAGCGGGCCGTGGTCTTCACGAACGGAAAGCAGATTCCGCTGAACGTCCTGCCGCAGGGCGTGTCGGCTTTTGCGGAAGCAAGACACTCACTCACGTTCAAGATCGGGACGCCTTTGCGCGAGCTCGAGCGCAAGGCGATTGAGATCACGCTGCAACACACCCGCGGTGATAAGAACATGGCCGCGCGGTTGCTCGGTATCGCGACGCGCACGATCTACCGTCACCTCGAGAAGCAGGAACACGAGCTCGACGGTGAACCCATCGGTGACGCCGAAGAAAGCTTCGCCGCAGACGCGTAACGAGGCATGTGAGGTTGATGTTGTAACCGCGGGCTTTATGCCCGCGTTCAAGTACCGCCGGAAGAATTCCCTGATGGTGCGTGAACGCGGGCATAAAGCCCGCGGCTGCCAGTCCCACCGCGCAATTCCACTCGACACCATGTCTTTCCACCCGGCCATCGCGCATCACTGATTGTCGAAAAGTCACTTGCAGAGGGGGCGTTTTTGACTGTTTGACTACGTGGGCGAAACCGCATCTTGCAACGCTATGTAATCAAGTGACTTAAATCTGGGAAGGCCGCGTGCAAAACACCGAGCGAGGAGGACGAAATATGGAAGGCATAAAGCACATTCTGTTTCCGACTGACTTTTTCCCTAATGCCGACCACGCTCTGCTGCACGCCGTCCGGCTGGCAAATTTCACGGAAGGTGAAATCATCGTGCAGCATGTCGTGACGGACTACTTTGAGCAACATCCGCACTGGTCTGCCCTGTTCGGAATCCACGAAATGCAGACGGAGATCGACGGTTATGTAGGCACCCACGTGGCGCCGATCCTGGGCGATACAGCCGGGAAGATCAACATCAGGAAGGTGATCTCGAAGGGCGATACCGCTAAACAGATTGCCGACCTCGCCGAGAAGGAAATGGTGGACATGGTGGTAATGGGATCCGCCGATGGTGAATTCACCAACAGCGTCCTGAGGCTGACGTCGAGGCCCGTGCTGGCCGTTTCCATGTACAGCGATGCCCGTCCCGCGGCGCATATGCACAAGATAAACACGATTCTGGTTGCAACGGACTTCTCGCAGCATTCACACAGGGTCGTACGGTATGCCTTCGGCCTGAAGAAGATGTTTGACGCTTCGGTGTATCTGGTTCACGTGATCGAATCGCCCAAGGTATTCGAGTTTGGCGTTCGCCAATCGGCGTTTTTCAACACGGTGGAGAGGATGAGGGTTTGGGCTGGAAACCAGTTGCTCAACCTCACGCCCGACGAATTCATCAACGATCCGAAGGTCATCCGTCTCGTCGAATTCGGGTCAGCCAGTGACCGTATTGCCGAGATCGCGGAAGAAGTCGGAGCCGACGTCACGATTGTCGGGACGCACGAATATGGCGCGGTCCGGAAGGCGCTGATGGGCTCGACAACCGACGATTTGCTGATAAAGACAACAAATCCAGTTCTGGCTGTAAAGATGTAGGTGCGCGATGGCGATAATCCTGGTCACAGACGACGAAGAAACCTGCCGCGACTCGATCCAGATGGTTCTGGAAAGAGAAGGGCACGAGGTTGAAACGGTGGGGAGCGTGGATAACGCTCTCGCCCGGCTCGACTCGCGGAAATTCGACCTCGTCGTCTGTGACTATCGGATGCCGGGAAAGACCGGAATAGATTTGCTTACGGAGCTGGCGAAGCGGCACTCCGATGTACCGGTCATCATCATTTCCGGGTACGCGGATTACGGCACCGAAATTACCGCAAGAGCGATGGGCGCCGCGGAGCTGCTCCGGAAACCGCTTCACCGTAAGGATTTGATAGAGACCGCGATGAGGGTAATGGGAGGCTGATATGGATGCGCGCGAAATCTTTAGGGAATTACCAGCTACGTTTCCGGAAGAGGACAAATACATTAAGCCGTCATTTTATGGCTCGATAGTCTTTCATGCGGTCCTTGTCGTTGTTCTTGTACTGATCCCGTTTCTGACGGTAAGCAGAATCGACCAGCTCGAACTCATTGCCAGGCTGGTCTCTCCAATCGGTCCGCCACCGCCCGCGCTGCCCGATCCTCCTCCAGCCCTATCGCAGGTGCGGCAGCCAGCGGCGCAGGCGCCGGTAACCACACCGAGCGAAGACGCGCTGATCATGCCTTCGGTCGTGCCGCAGGAAATCGCTCGGATCGTCGACGTTCCGATGGCGCCTTTCTCGGGAGGCGTGATCGGCGGCGTCCCCGGTGGAGTTCCGGGTGGAATGACCGGTGGTGTGTTGGGCGGAATTCTGGCGAGGAACGAAGATCGCGAGCCTGTCGTCGCGAAACCGGTACCGCCGCCTCCTCCGCCCCCGCCGCCGCCTCCCTTGCCGACCAAACCGGTGCGCGTCGGTGGCGAGGTTCGCGAACCCCGCCTCGTGAAAATGGTGCCGCCCGCCTATCCCAAGCTGGCCTCGATGGCTCGCGTCGGCGGCTACGTGATACTTGACGCCGTCGTGACGGCTGAAGGAACCGTCGAAGAGATTCGCCTCGTTTCCGGTCACCCGCTGCTTGTCGAAGCCGCGATCAAGGCCGTGAAACAGTGGCGGTACGAACCGACGTATCTGAACGGCGTACCGATATCCATCGAGCTGACTGCGAAGGTCGAGTTTCGACAACTGCCCCAGTCGTAGAAAAAACGGGGGTCAGACGGGTGAATTCCCATTTTCTCGTTCGAAAATGGAAATTCACCCGTCTGACCCCTGATTTCCCTCTCTCTCTTGCATCCGCCTGACCCACGTGCCACGATAGGCGCCACCTTTTGGATGGCGCCTATGGATGATCTGATCGAAAAATTTGGATTGGATGACGATGAGCGCGCGAGGCGGCTCGAGTTTCTGGGTTTCACCCAGGAAGACGCCCAGAAGCTGCGGTCGATCCATAAAATGGCGGTGGAACACGCCGATGAGATCATCGACCAGCTCTATGAACACCTTTTCAAATTCGACGAGACACGCGCATTCTTCATGCAAACCGGCGTTCTCGAGCGCATCAAAGAGTTCCAGAAGCAGTATTTCATTCGGCTGACCGAGGGAATCGCCGACCGCGATTATTTTGAGAACCGTCTCAGGGTTGGTGACACGCATCAGCGGATAGAGCTTCTTCCGCAGTGGTACCTCGGCCTTTATTCCCGGTATTTCCATCTCATCGTCGAGCAGATCGTCAAAAATGGAAGTACCGATCGCGCCCTTGAAGTCATACCTTCCTTGCTGAAGCTGATCTTCCTGGATATCGGCCTCGCCATGGATGCCTATATCCGAGGCGGATTCATAGACAAGTTGCGGCAGGAGCAAAGAGTGAGCGAGGAATTGCGGCAGGAGCTTGCAAGGAAAGAGCGGCTGGCCATACTTGGACAGCTTGCGGGAGGTGTCGGGCACGAATTGCGCAATCCGCTCGCCGCCATGCAAGCCTCGTTGTACTACCTGAGAATGGCTTTGCCGGCAGACGACGCCAAGATTCAAAGGCATATCGGACTACTGGAGTACGAAGCCAACAGTGCGAATGACATCATCGGCAACCTTCTGGATTTTTCGCGCATCCGGCAGCCGGAGCTTGCCAGGATACGTGTGATCGATCTGGTTGAGGACGTTCTGCGGCGAAGCGATCTCAGCGGTATTCGAGTGGAGCAGGAGACGCAAGGAACAAGCATCCTGGCCGATCCGATACAGATTCGGCAGGTGCTGAGCAATCTGGTAACGAACGCCATTCAAGCG
Source organism: Candidatus Sulfopaludibacter sp. SbA3 (assembly GCA_945865815.1). GTDB lineage: Bacteria > Acidobacteriota > Terriglobia > 20CM-2-55-15 > 20CM-2-55-15 > CAMBFR01. Next base: position 33,361 of record CAMBFR010000020.1, on the reverse strand, counting down.
ATGCACGGCGGCGGAACGTTGCGTGTAACAGCCCGGCGCGAGGGCGGAGAGGTTCAAATCGCGGTCCAGGACACTGGCGGCGGTATCGCGCCCGATGTCCTCCGGAAGATTTTTCAACCGCTGTTTACGACAAAAGCGAAAGGGATCGGTCTTGGTCTGGCCGTGTGCGAATCGCTCGTTCAGGCGAACGCCGGCCGAATTACGGTCGCCAGCACCCTCGGCGAGGGGAGCACTTTCACGATCCATCTGAAAGACGGGGTGGCGGAATCATGAGTTCGAAATTCAGGATACTTGTCGTCGATGACAACCGCTCGCTCACCGAGGCTCTCGGAGATGTTTTCGAGGCAAGAGGCTACGAAGTCGAGCTCGCCTTCGACGGAAACCAGGCCGTCGAACGGGTCCGGTCTTCGAGCTTCGACTGCATCCTCATGGATATTCGCATGCCGCAAATGAGCGGCGTCGATGCTTTCAAGGAAATCAAGAAAATCGACCCGACGGTTCCGGTCATCCTGATGACCGCGTACTCCGTGCAGGGCCTGATCGAGGAGGCGCGCGCCGAAGGCGTTGCGGCCATAGTGCAGAAACCGGTATCCATCGACAAGATCGTCGCAATCATAGATGAACTCAAAGGTTCGGCGTTGATCGTCGATAAGTGTCCCGATCCCACGCTGCAGCAGGTGTTGACCGACGCCGGCTACCGGGTTGCAATTACCTCTGCCTCCGCGGAGGCGCTCACGATGGTCGCTGCGGGCCAATATGACGCTGTGATGCTCAGTGTTGAGATCGATGGCCTGACTTCGCTGGATTCCGTCGTTTATTTCAAGGAATGCAGCCCGAAGTGCCTGATCATTGTGATGTCCACCGAACACCAGCCCCATCCGAATCCCTATGCCTTCGCTACACTGCAGAAGCCTTTCAAGATAAAAGATGTCATCGAAGTTCTCGACCGCGTGCGCGCGCTGAAGCTCGAGAACAAGCTCGGCAAGAAACTGTTTGAATTGTGATGGGTAGGGCTACTTCATCGACTTGACGGCTTCAGTTTCGTTCGAGAAAACTTCGAAGACCGTAAGAAGCTTTGTGATCTGAAGAAGATCGTGGACGCGCCGCGTCAGGTTGATCAGTTTGAGATCGCCTTCCTGGTTGCGTACGGTGGTAAAGGAGGTCACGAGCTCGCCTAGACCGGAGCTATCGATGTAATCCACGTCGCCGAGGTTCACCAGGAACTTGCGGTCGCCCGCGGCCAGCAATTTCTGGATGTGGTCCCGCAGGATCAGTGTTCCTTCACCGATGGTGATGCGGCCGCCCAGGTCCAGAATCACGATGTTGTCGATTCGGCGGGCCTTCAGGTTCATGCTCACGACGAACTCTCCGGCAGCCGCTTTACCATCCGCAGTGTGCAGCCGCCTTCACGTTTGGAAAGGTCCACTTCATCCATGAATGACCGGATGATCAAAATGCCGCGCCCGCAGGGCTTGAGAAGATTAGCGCCCTCGGTGGGATCTGCGACTGTTTCCAATTCAAAGCCCTTCCCCTGGTCCTCAACAATAATCTCCAGGTTCTCTCCGTCCGATGAAAGTCTCAGCGTGGCCGACTTGGATGGATCCGACTTGTTGCCGTGCTTGATGGCGTTAATCATCGACTCGCTGATGGCCAGTTCTATCCAGTAAGCGAGTTCGTCATCCAGTCCGTATTCGCGAACAGCCTGCTCGATCAGGTCATGAACGGCGTGCATCTCTTCGACACAGCTGGAAATCGTCAGCTCGAAGCTTCTTGGCTTGTTCCGCGTCATTACTCACTAGGTAACATGAGGTTTTGGCCGTGTCAATCGGCATGCTACTCTGAGCGCATGAATGTTGTAGAACTCGCGCCGGCCCTGAGATTGCAAGGAGAGACTTCCGTCCCCGGAGATAAGTCCATCAGCCACCGTCTTGCGATGATCGGCAGCATTGCGGAAGGCCGGACCGTCATTCACAACTTTGCGGCAAGCGCCGACTGTTCGAGCACGCTCGAATGCCTGGCCGGCCTCGGCGTTCCGATCAATCGAAATGGCTCCTCCGTTATCATTCAGGGCAATGGATTTCAGGGTCTCCACCAGCCTGCTCGTGAACTTAATGCCGAAAACTCAGGCACGACCGTAAGACTGCTTTCAGGAATTCTTGCCGGCACATCGTTTGAGTCCACTTTCATCGGCGACGCGTCCTTGTCGCGCCGGCCCATGAAGCGAATCATCGAACCGCTGCGCCGGTTTGGCGCCAGGCTCGATGCGCGGGATGACAACTATCTGCCCATGCGCGTTCACGGGGCGCCCCTCACCGCAATCGATTACACGCTTCCGGTGGCCAGCGCGCAGGTGAAGTCCGCTGTCCTGCTTGCCGGACTCCAGGCTCGCGGAACAACACGGGTTCACGAGGCTATTCGCTCTCGCGACCACACCGAAATTGCTTTACGGCAGTTCGGCGCCGGAATCCGAATCGCGGATGGAACTATTGAGATCGACGGCGGAGCCGCACTGCGCGGAGGCGTCTTCAACGTTCCGGGCGATCTTTCTTCCGCGGCATTCCTGATTGCAACGGCTCTCGCGGTACCAGGTTCAAAGATAAAGCTGGCTCGTGTGGGCTTGAATCCGACTCGTTCCGGCTTCATCACGTTGCTGCAGGATGTCGGCGCCCGCATATTCGTAAGTGATGTTTCCGAAGACGGAGGAGAACCCGTCGGCGATATCGTGGTCGAGAGTTCCGAACTGGACGGAATCGACATTGGAGCCGAGTGGGTTCCAAACGTGATCGACGAGATTCCAGTGCTGGCTGTATTGGGAACGCGCACTCGGAAGGGCGTCCGGATACGTGACGCCGCGGAACTCCGTTCCAAGGAGAGTGACAGGATTCGAACGGTCGCCGTCAATTTGCGGGTATTGGGAGCGAAGGTGGAAGAGACGCCTGACGGACTGTATGTTCCGGGGAATCAGGTATTGAGCGGCGGGCGAGTCGAGGCGTTTGGCGATCACCGGATCGCAATGGCTTTCGCCGTTGCCGCATGTTTCGCAACCGGCCCCGTTACAATTGGCGACGCATCGTGCGCGGACGTTTCGTTTCCGGGATTCTTCGAATTACTGGAAGGTTTAGTAAGCCGTTAGCGCGTGGCAGTTGCAGCCGGGACGAGCATCCGCACCCGCATAATCCGCCGTCCGACCATCTGTTCAATCGAAAATACGTTGCCTTCAAAGGCGATCTCCTCACCTTCTTTGGGCAATCGTCCCGATCTGGCCAGCAGGAATCCCGCGAGAGTGACGTAGTGACCCGTCTCGGGAACGTTCAGGCTCAGGCGTTCATTCAGCTCGCGAACGGAAATGCTGGCGTCAATCATGATGCTTCCGTCCGCGTGCGGCACGACGGAGTCGACTTCCACGTCGTGCTCATCCTGGATCTCTCCAACGATCTGTTCGATGAGATCTTCGACCGTGACAATACCTTCAACGCCGCCGTGCTCATCCACAACGATGCCAAGATGCGTCTGAGCGTTCTGGAGCGCCTGCACCGCCTGGTTCAGCCGGGCAGTATCGGGGATGAAAACAGGTTTGCGCAGCAGCTGCGAAAGCCGGAATGTTTTCGGATGGTGCATGTAGGGCATCAGGTCCTTGCCATGCAGAATTCCAACCACGCTGTCGAGCACTCCCTGGTAAACGGGGAATCGGGAGTAACGCGTGCTTTCGACGACCAGCAGAATGGAATCGAATGAGGTGTTGATGTCGAGCGCGGTGACTTCCATGCGAGGAATCATCACGTCCTTGACCTGCCGTTCGGAGAAATCGAGCGTACGCTCGAGCATCTTCATTCGCTCATGCCGCGAGCTGTTGATCAGGGCCCGGAGTTCAGCCTCCATGGCCGAAGCTTCCCGCGCCTCCGGGGCATCCTTGACGCCTCGAAAGAACAGTTCGGCGATTTTCAGTCCCTGCCTTGTCACCGGGTAGAAAAGCCGTGTGCAGATTTCCACTGGAATCACCAGACGTAAACTGATCCGCTCGGGGTAGCGCGCGGCAAGGGCTTTGGGAATGAGCTCGCAGAAGAGCAGTACAAAGATTGTGAGTAAGAGGGCTTCGATCGCCAGCGCAATATCGAGCCACTCCGGGTTTGCGATGAAACGCCCTATAAGGACCGCTGCAATCGTCGCGGCTCCGATATTTGCGAAGTTATTTCCCAGAAGAATCGTGGCAAGCAGTCTCTCCGGAGAATCCAGCCAGTCGATCAACTTCTGGGCCCGCTTGTTACCCTCCGAAGCCAGGTGGCGCAGTCTGTATCTATTGTTCGAAAGAATCGCCGTCTCGGAAACAGAAAAGAATGCAGACAGGACGAGAAAGACGAGCAGAAGAAGGATGAGGAAAAATGTAGACATGACAGGTTAGGGTCTAGGCTACCGGAACCTGGCCACACGCTTTCGTAACGGCCTTCTCAATGCGCTCCTCGATTTCCAACTCTTTGATGTTCATTACGGTTGAAATCTCGGAAATCAAAAGAAAGCGGGCCCGGTCGAGCATCCGTTTCTCCCGAAAGGACAGCGGCTTGACCCGGCTGAGGTATACGAGGTTCTTGAATACCTCGGCTACATGCAAAATCGATCCGGAGCGCATCTTTTCGGAGTTTTCCTTGAATCGGTCTTTCCAGTCTTTTTGGGCAAAGAACTTATTATTGGCGAGGAATGTGAGGAGTTGCTCGACGTCGCGTCGTTCGATGATTTTTCGAAGGCCTACATCCCCGGCATTGGCCGTTGGAACCATCACGAGAATGTCGTTGGAGCATATCCGAAGGAGATAAAACCGCTCAAACCGACCCTGGACCAGCCTGTTGGAGATTTTTTCGATTATGCCGACCCCATGATTGGGGTATACAACTTTGTCGCCGATCTCAAATTGATCCATATTCTTCCAGAAAACTGTAATTATTGTAAGCGGCAGGCGGCTGGAGGTCAAGCGGGTAGTGGCCCCGAACCCGCGCCAGTATTGAATATGAAGCGAGTGCTCATTGTCCGTGCGTGCGCAATCGGGGATTTCGTATTGAATCTCCCGGCGATTCAGGCCCTGGCGCATTCGCTGGGTGACGCCGAGTTTACGCTCGTAGGCTATCCCGCCACGCTTCAGATTGCCCAATGCTTTGTAGAAGTTAGAGCGATTCAATCGATTGACACCCCTCCATGGAGCAACCTCTTTAACAGAACTCTGCCGGGATTGAACTATGACCTGTCGGTCGTGTGGATGAAGGATGCGGCTTTTGCCGGCAACCTGCTGGCTTCCGGTACATCCAATCTCGTTTGGGCCGAGCCGTTCCCGTCATTCGGCCACGCCGGAGACCATCTGCTCAGGACGCTCAAGCTGGCCCGTCCTCCCCTTCCCGACTTATGGAGGCCGGACACCGATGAAATCATCATGCATCCCGGAAGCGGCAGCCCGAAAAAGTGCTGGCCATATTTCAATCAGTTGGGCAAGATGCTGGCGAAACCCGTAGTGCTGGCCGGCCCGAATGAGGGTGATTACAAGACCGAACATCCGGTGCTTCGCGACCTGTCGCTCCCTGAAGTATTCAATCGGCTTCGATCCTGCCGCGCCTACATCGGCAACGATTCGGGACTCACGCACCTGGCGGCTTACATCGGCTGTCCGACAGTAGCACTGTTCGGGCCTACCGATCCGCGCGTCTGGGGGCCGATCGGACGAAGGGCCCGCATCATCTGGAAGAGACCGATCGAAAGCATTTCTGTGGAGGAAGTGGCGCTGGCGCTGCAGGCAAAATGACAGACAAACCACCGTCTCCCGACATGTCTCCCGAGGAGTTTCGCGAGTGGGGCCACCGCTTTGTGGATTGGGTAGCGGACTATCTGGCTCATCCGGAACGCTATCCTGTTCTCTCTCAGGTCAAGCCGGGTGATATCCGGCGCCAGTTGCCACCGGCTCCGCCCCTGAAGCCGGAGCCCATGGAGGCGATGCTCGGCGACCTGGATAACATCATTGTGCCCGGCATTACGCATTGGAACCATCCTGCGTTCTTTGCTTACTTTGCGGTGACGGGGTCGGGGCCGGGAATTCTTGGCGAATTGCTCAGCGCGGGATTCAACGTGAATGGCATGCTTTGGCGAACCTCTCCGGCATTCACCGAACTCGAGGAGCATGTGCTCGACTGGCTCCGCCAGATGCTCGGACTGCCGCCGGATTTCAAGGGCATCGTTTACGACACGGCGTCCACTTCGACATTCCATGCCCTTGCGGCCGCCCGCGAAGCAATTACCGGATATGACGTCAGCGAGCAGGGCATTGCCGGTCCGGATGCGCCAAGGCTGCGAATGTATACATCAAGCCAGGCGCACTCGTCGGTCGACAAGGCGGCAATGGCCATCGGCCTCGGCCGCCGCGGCATCGTCAAAATACCGGTCGATCGGGAATTCCGAATGGATCCCGTAGCCCTCGAGGCCGCCATCAAAACGGATCTTGCCGATGGCTGGAAGCCATTTTGCGTTTCGGCGACGATTGGGACTACATCGACTACCAGCATCGATCCCGTCGCCGAGATTGCGGAGATCTGCAGGCGATATGGCCTCTGGCTGCACGTCGATGCCGCGTATGCGGGCGCTGCGGCGATCCTGCCGGAGATGCGGTGGATACTGGAAGGATGCGAAAACGCTGATTCGTTTGTAATGAATCCTCACAAGTGGCTTTTTACGCCCGTCGATTTCAGCGCTTTTTACTGCCGGCGGCCAGACGTTTTGAAGCGTGCCTTCAGCCTTACGCCCGAGTATCTGAAGACGGCGGAAGGCGACAGTGTCACCAACTTCATGGATTACGGCATCCAGCTCGGCCGGCGGTTCAGGTCCCTGAAGTTCTGGATGGTCGTGCGTTATTTTGGAGTCGAGGGCCTGCAGGCGCGGATCCGGGAGCACATCCGGCTGGGAAAATTGTTCGCGTCCTGGGTGGCTGCGGACAGCCGGTTCGAGGTTGCCGCTCCCGCGCCGTTCAGCGTCGTGTGCTTCAGGCTGAAAGCCGATGACGCCGCCAACCAGAAACTCATGGATCGCGTTAATGCGTCGGGAAAGATCTTCATCTCGCACACACGCCTTAACGACCGGCTTACGCTGCGCTTTGCGATCGGAAATCTGCGCACCACGGAGGATCACGTGCGCATGGCCTGGGACCTTATCGGGGAATTCCGGGGACAGACTCCGAATTCCTGAAGTGCAGAATTCGGAGTCTGTCCCCGGAATTCCGAATAATTTCGCCCAGCCGCCGGGCTGCCACGCCCAGCCTTGGCCCGGGGACCAACAAGGAATCTTCAGCCACGACATAGACTCGATCGTTCAGGACGGCAGGCAACGGCAACTTCGACCAGTCGTTTTTTCGCTCCCGGGCTTGTTCCTCGTCAAGCGGGGCCGGCATGGTTTCGATGATCACATCCGGCGCGCGGCTGATGATTTCCTCCAGTGACGGCTGGAGAACCTCCTTGTCCACATCGCCAAAAATGTTGTCCCCGCCCGCGATGGCAATCAGATCGTGCTGAAATGCCTGGGAGCCGATGCTGTATACAGATCCCAATGTTCCGGCTTCGCGGTTGTGCAGGAGCATCACTTTCGGCCGTACTGCCGGCGCCTGGGCGCGAAGTTCTTCGAAAGACTTTCGAATTCCGGTCACAACTTCCTGAGCGGCGTCTTCCACCTGAAGCGTCCGGCCCAATTCCAGCATGTACCGGAGCGTGTGCTCGACGTTTCCGTGCGTGAAAGGATGCAGCCGGATGCCGAGACCCTCCAACCTTTCGCCCAGGACATCCTGGCTGCCGTAAGCAATCACAAGATCGGGTTTCAGCTCGATGATCTTCTCGATATTGGGATTGAGCAGCCCGCCGATCCTCTCCTTCGCGTTGACTTCCGGAGGAAAGTGGTCGTAGTCGCCGACTGCGATAACGCGTTCGCCGGCGCCAAATGCGAAAAGCATCTCCGTAGCGGACGGAACCACCGAGATGATGCGCCGGGGTGTGGCCTGAGGCTGGGGCTGTTGCTGCTCCTGCGTGCAGGAAGTGCAGTAGACAGCAACGAGCAGGCAGGCCGTCGAAAACCAGGAGAGCCGCGGAATGATCATGATATGGAACGGTATATTATCATGTGCATCGTGAGCACTATGGAGCTGCCCGAATACATTCCGCGTGAGGAATTGGAGAAGCGATGGTCGAAGGTTCGCGAGCGCATGGAGTGCGATGCGCTGGTCGTGCTGCAGAACGTCGATCAATATTACCTGACGGGAACTCTGCAAAACGGCGTGCTGTGGTTTCCCATGGAAGGCGAACCGTTGCTTGCCGTACGGAAGAGCTTCGAGCGTGCGAAGGCCGAGTCCGCCCTGAAGAACATCGTGCAATTGAACGCTTATTCGGACCTGCCCGGCCTGGTTCCCAATGCCGGCGAAACTCTCGGCTTTGAGCTCGACGTCGTTCCTGCAGCCACATACCAGATGGTTTCCAAATATTTTACCGGGAGTAAAACCGTCGATGGCTCGGGCGCGCTGCGGACCGCGCGGTCCGTAAAGACTCCATACGAAGTGGAATGCATTCGCCGCGCCGCCCGTATGCTGGACAAGGCTTTCCTCGATATCCCGAGCCAGTTGCGCGAAGGCCTGGCCGAATACGAGTTGGCGGCGCGCATCGAATACGTCATGCGCATGGAGGGGCACCAGGGCCTTACGCGGGTGCGCCGCTTCAACATGGAGATGTTCTATGGAGCGGTTTCGTTTGGTGAAACGGCGTCGTACCCGCACAACTTCGATGGCCCGGTAGGCGTTCGCGGCCTTTACCCCGCCGCGCCATCGATGGGCAGCCGCAGGCGCTTGAAGCGGGGCGAGCCGGTAATGGTGGATGTCCTGGGCGGATATGCCGGATACATCGCCGACGGCTCCCGCACTTATTCACTGGGCGCGGTTTCGCCGCAGATGCGGGATACGCATGAATTCATCCTCGAACTCAATTCATGGATCGAGGATCAACTGAAGCCTGGAAGTATCCCGAGCGAGGTGTACTCGAACATTCTGGCGCGCGTGTCGAAGACTTCCTTCGCCCGGCATTTCATGGGCGCGGGAGAGAATCAGGTGAAGTTCGTCGCGCACGGTGTGGGGCTGGAGCTGGATGAACTACCGGTTATCGCTCCGAAATTCGATACGCCGCTCCAGGCAGGCGTGGTGCTTGCGGTTGAGCCCAAGGTCTTCTATCCGGGACTGGGCGGCGTTGGCACGGAGAACACGTACGTCATTACGGAAACCGGATGCGAGCGGTTGACGACGTGCCCGCAGGAAATCCATACGGTCTAATCTTCAGTCTCGTGCTCAAGCCGGCGCTTGCGAACCGATTCGGCCAGTTCGTCCAGCAGCGGGACGCTCGCTTCCCAGCCGATGCAGGCGTCCGTAATGCTCTGCCCATAGACCAGTTCCTTGCCAGGCTGCAAATCCTGCCGTCCGGCCTGCAAGTGGCTTTCGATCATGACGCCCATAATGCGGTCATCGCCACGCGCGACCTGCGCCGCCACTTCACGGCCAACATCGATTTGGCGCATGTAGTTCTTCTGGCTGTTGGAATGACTCAAATCGATCATGACCCGCTGGGAGAGCCCGGCTGCTGAAAGTTGTTTGCAGGCGGACTCCACGCTTGCCGAATCGTAATTCGGCAGTTTTCCGCCGCGCAGGATCATGTGACAGTCCTCGTTCCCCATAGTGGAAACGATGGCCGAATGTCCTTCCTTGTTGACGGAAAGGAAATGATGCGGTTGCTGCGATGTGCGGATGGCGTCGACGGCGATCTTCAGGTTGCCGTCCGTTCCGTTCTTAAACCCTACCGGGCAGGACAGGCCCGACGCGAGTTCCCGATGCACCTGGCTTTCGGTCGTGCGCGCCCCGATCGCGCCCCAGCTCACCAGGTCCGCCAGGTACTGAGGAGAGATCATGTCGAGGTATTCGACGCCGGCCGGGACGCCGAGGTCGTTGAGTTCGACCAGAAGTGTGCGACCGATACGCAGGCCGTCGTTGATCCTGAAGCTTCCGTCGAGATCCGGATCGTTGATTAGTCCCTTCCAGCCGACAGTCGTGCGGGGCTTTTCGAAATATACCCGCATGACGATCAGCAGTTCGTTTTCATGCCGATCCATTTCCGCTCTCAGCTTGCCGGCATATTCCAGCGCCGCCTTTTTATCGTGAATCGAACACGGTCCGATGATGACGACCATGCGGTCGTCGGCTCCATGCAGAACCCGATGGATGGCCTGACGCGTCCTGGCCGTGACTTCGGCGGCGCGATCGGTGACGGGAATTTCGCGCAGCACGTCGCCCGGGGGAACGAGTTCCTTGATCTCTTTGATCCGGAGATCATCCGTTTTGTGAATCATCTTCGTCATTATCGAACATCCCTCATAGTAGACGCGTCATTATAAAGCAGGCCCGGCTTCCAGGTTCAATTTCGGTATTGCTGGTCTGGGGACCGAATTTCGTTTAGGTTACAGTCCAATGTCGACAGCTAATCACAAGGGACCGTGCTCATGATAACTCCATATCTGCAATGGAAGGATTTCGACGGCAGGGATCAGGTTTTCCCGCTTTCCAAGGCTGAGATCGTGATTGGCCGGAAGAGCGATGCCGATGTCATCGTTCCTGCCAGCCAGCATCATGTATCGAGGCTCCACGCCAAGATCGTTGCGACCGATCATGGCCATCACCTGTCGGACCTGGGGAGTACGTATGGCACGTTCGTCAACGATCAGCGGATCGATACGCACATCCTGCGGCATGGCGACAGGATCGCGTTTGGCGCAAACGATCTCGAGTATCAATACCTGACCAGGGAAGCTGTCCATTTCAACAGCGCGGACACCAGCCAGGTCATTCAGCGGTCGCTCAACGATCTGAACCGCGTCCTGCCCTCTCCGGCATCGGATCTGGAAAATATCCTCTGCGTTCTCGATTTCCAATATCAGTGGAACCAGGTTTTTACTCCCGAGACCGGGCTCGAGCAGATCCTGGAGGCGGCGCTCAAGATCAGCGGCGCGGAGCGCGCGTTCATTATGGTTCGAAAGGGAGACGAATTCGGTTACGCCGCCGGATTGGATGGAAGAGGGCGGCGGCTGTCGGAGTCTCATTTTCGAACGAGCCAGAGCGTCGTTCGGCAGGCGGTTGCGACGGGTAAGCCGGTGTCCATGGTTGAAGGTATTGAAGGCGATTTTGCCGCGCAGGCCAGCATTGTGGCAATGAACCTTCGCGCCGTGGCGTCGATGCCGTTGTACGGTATCCCGACCGGCGGCGACTCGCCGCAGATTCTCGGCATTCTTTACCTGGACAGCACCAAGGCCATGCACTCGCTTTCGGGTCTCGATCAGAGGATCATCAACAAGCTCGCCCTCGATGCCGGCAACGTGCTCGAACGCGTCGAAATGATCAAGAGCATCGAGCTTCGGAAGAATCTGGAGCGCGACCTTGCCCTGGCCGAAGAAACACAGAGAAGCCTGCTGCCGCACGAACTCCCTCAGATGGATGGCTTCGTCCTGCGGGCGTATTGCGGTCCCACCCGCTACGTCGGAGGCGATTTTTATGACTTTCACGTCAGGGAGCAGGGCGAGCTGATCGGCGTTCTGGCCGATGTTTCCGGCAAGGGAGTTGCCGCCTCGTTGTTGAGTTCAATGCTGCTCGGCTGCCTGCAGTTGCTCCTGCGAGCGGGCCACGCTCTTCCGCAAGCGGTGGGCCGCCTGAATGGATTCCTTCATGAAAAGGCCTCGGGCCGGTTCGCAACCATGTTCCTGTTTTCCATTCTGCCGGATGGAAAGGGGCAGTTCGTCAGCGCCGGCCACAATCCGGCATACTGGTACCGCGCGTCGAAGAATGAAATCGAGGAGTTGCAGTCCAACGGTCTGCCTGTCGGCGCTTTTGATTTTGCCGCATTCCAGGCCGGTGATTTCTCCCTCGATGTGGGAGACGTTCTTGTCGTGTACTCGGACGGCCTGACCGAAGCGGAAAACGCCTCGAGAGAAATGTTCGGAGAGGACCGCTTGAAGGAAGTAATACTCGAGCATGCGCCGCATGGAGCCGTGCAACTGGATGAAGCCATGCTTGCCGCAATCCGTGGCTTCACTCGGGGACACACTCAGACCGACGACATCACGATCGTGATTCTCCAACGCGTCTAAGCGGGTCTGAACAAAAGCTACTTCTTCAGGCTCGCGGCCCAGTTGAGGACCACCGTGATGGGACGAACCGATTGTTCGGCTGTGGGGGTGTTGATCAGAAAACGCCCGGATGAAGAAACATCGTAGTTGCCTTCGCCGTTACTGACGATGGACATTTTGAAAAGGGGGACGGGCGTGCCGACGCTCAACGACGCTTCCGCGAGTTTCAATGGGACCGCCGCCAACGTCTGGTCCGGCGAGATATAAAAAAGCTCCTTGCCGTCCCGGCTCCAGCGGGGAACGGTTCCTCCGGCGGTGGAGACCTGCTGCTTCAGGCCGGGCTCGGGAAAAGATTGGATGTACACCTCGAACCGGCCCGGCTCGTCCGATTCGTACGCGATCCAGCGGCCGTCGGGAGAGATCTGACTGTTCTCTTTCAGGAACGGGGTTTCCGTTATGCGCAGGGGTTTTCCTCCGCCCGGCATCGGCAGCGCCCACAGGTCGTTCGCGCTGGTATAGGCCAGGTAGCGTCCGTCGCGCGACCACGCGTCCGGCGAATCGCGGGTTTCGCCCTGCAGCAGCAGTTTGTCTTCGCCAACGGCGCCGAACGCCCGGGTATAAAGGCGGCCGCCCTCGCGATCTCCGCGGAACGCGATGGTTTTACCGTCCGGGGACCACACCGGATCCGCCTCGCGCGAAGGGTCGAAGGTGACGCGGTTGGTCACACCGCTTTCGATGTTCAGAACCCAGATGTCGCCGGGAAGACCCGACTCAAACGCGACATACATGTCGTCCAGGGAGAGCTCGATATCCTGGAAGTTTCCGGGCAGTCCGGCGGGGCCAATTTGTTTGCCAGCCCGGTCGAACCAAGACAATTGGGAGGCTCCCTCGGACGGGTCCGCGCGGAAGGCGAGTGATCCTATAGCCGAAACGCTGAAGGGGGCCGTGCTGGTTACCCCGACCGAATCGGCTACGACAACGGCTTCACCCGCGATTTCCAGTTTTTCAATATCGAAGGATTGCGCCATCAGCGCGCCGTCACGAATGAAAAGGATGTGGCCGCTCGGTGAATACCGAATCTCGGATGCAATGCCGGGGAGCGGCTTTCGGTCTTTGCTGTCCAGCGAACCCACATACGCCGCCCTCTGGCCGCCGCCGCCGGCCTGAAAGACAAAGTGACGTCCGTCCGGAAGAAAACTGGGGAGGGCATGCGATTCGTTTTGGGCAGCGTCCGGCTCCGTGGCCGCGACGGGCTGCCCCCCCGTTGCGGAGACCCGCATAATAGGGCGCCCTGTGACTCCAAGGGGTACACCAAGCAGGATCACGTCGTCCGAGCCCCATGTGCCCGTGTACCTGCCTCCCGGCGGCAGATCGCAGATCACTTGCGCCGGGCCTCCGGCCGCCGCAACTTTCTTCAGTTTTCCTTCAGTGGCAAATCCGATGTATGCGCTGTCCGGCGACCAGATCAACACGGCGCCAACGAGCCCTTCGGTGCTGGGAATCGGATGCGATTCACCGGTTTCGAACGAGTGAACCCAAACGAGCGGCCTGTTTTCAAATGCGGCCGCGTATGCCAGCTTCCGTCCATCCGGAGAAAGGACGGCGGCGCCTTGCGCAAACGGCGGATTTCCGGGAGGGATGATTTCGAATCGCACTACTGGTGATTCCGGCGCGGGCTGGACGAGAAGCCGAACGGCAAGGCCGGACGCCGCCAAAAACAGGGCCAGAGCCGCCACTTTCCAGACCCGTGCCCGTGCCCCTCGTGCCCGGCCGGCGGAAGCCTGTGCCGGCCCGGCCGCGGAGTCCTGCGGCTCTTCGAGCGCGATGCGGGCTTCGCCAATGGCCTGCAGGCGGTAGCGCGGATCCTTCACCAGGCAGCGGCGCAACACCTCGCGAAGCCATTGCGGTGTGCCGGAGGGAAGCGCGTTCCAGGCGGGATCTTTCATCATCACCTGCGCCATCGTTTCCGAGACCGTCTCGCCTGTGAACAAGGCGCGGCCGGTAAGCATCTCGAAAAGGACAACGCCGAAGGCCCAGATGTCGGCGCGCCGGTCCACCGGTTTCCCTTTCGCCTGCTCCGGCGACATGTAGCCGGCGGTTCCCAGGATGACTCCTGCATAGGTTGCGGCCATGCTCATCGTGGGAGAGTTCGAGTCGCTTTGATGGGACGCCCCGGAGTCCATCGCCTTGGCCAATCCAAAATCCAGCACCTTCACCTTTCCGTCCGGCGTGATCTTGATATTCGCGGGCTTCAGGTCCCGGTGAACCACGCCATTCTCGTGCGCCTCCTCCACGGCCGCCGCGATCTGCCTTGCAATCCCCAACGCCTCACCTATTGGAATTGCTCCCCGCTTGATGCGTTCGGCCAGCGTCTGGCCGCCGACAAGCTCCATGACGAGGAAGCTCCGGCCGCCGGCTCGTTCGAACCCATAAATGGCCGCGATATTGGGATGATTGAGGGATGCGAGTACGCGGGCTTCGCGCTCGAAACGCGAGGCGCGGTCCGTATCGCGCGTGAATTGTTCAGGCAGAAGCTTGATGGCGACGCTGCGCCCCAGCTTCGAATCAGTGGCTTGATAGACATCGCCCATGCCGCCTGAACCGAGGTGGCCGGTGATCTCGTAGTGTGCGAGCCTGGTTCCAATCATGATGTGAGGAAAATCGGCATGGGAATTCTATCAGATGTCCGCTAGACGAGCCTCGATGCAGTCTCCCACTGCCGTTCAAGCTGTAGCTGGTGAACCCAGTGTTCGATGTATGCGCGATCCAGGACTTCCGAACGCATCCTGAGGATGCCGACAACGTCCCTGATCTGAAGTTCCGAGTCTCCGAGTTTCGCCCACTCGAGTTTCGAGATGATCGAGTCTTCAGCACTCGCGACGAAAACCTGAAAGCCCTGGTGGTCGATCGCCACTTTGCGTTCGAATGCCGTTCGATCGTAAGGCCGATGCCTCTGAAAGATGAGATCGACTTTCCACATCGTCGCAAAATCGATCACGTTAAATTGACTCCGCCGGCGATGGGCGTCCAGAGCGTCGGTAAGATCGAAGTAGTACTCCGCCTCAGGCATCAGTTCCTTAAGTCTGCGGAGCTGCTCTTCTGTGGGGGCGAACACAATGTCGACGTCCATTGTGGCTCGTGGAGTCCCGTAGATGGAACTGGCGAGCGAGCCCGTCAGCATGTAAGGGATGGTTGCTCTTTCCAGAGTGGAAACGATGCGGGCCAGGACGTCATCCGCGCTCATCGAAGCGGCGGCGGGACTTCAGTGGATCTGAAGCAACTCTTCAGCAACAGTTTTTGCAGATCTGTGTCAGAAAGCCCTGTGTTTTCGCTTCGCAGCGCCGAAAGTTTAAGACGCTTCAGGAATTCGCTCATCTCGATCGCCATTTTCAAGCGTCGCGCCCCACTCAGCCCCCCCAACATCCGGAGTTGCAAGGCGGCCGCTTCCGGGCTGGTGTCTGCGGGGATCATGCGTCCCACTTTACCACAGCGTTTTGCGTGCGTAATCTCGTGAGTCCCGGCTGCAACGTAGGGTATCTTATCGCGAACATGATCGGAACCCGGCTCGCACACTACGAAATTACAAGTCACCTCGGCTCGGGTGGAATGGGCGACGTTTACCAGGCCACGGATTCCAGGCTGGGCCGAAGCGTCGCCATCAAACTGCTGCCCGAAGCCTTCGCGCGCGACGCCGAACGCGCGGCGCGATTCGAGCGCGAAGCGCGCGTGCTGGCCTCGCTGAATCATCCCCATATCGCGGCGATCTATGGAATCGAACAGGCCGGCGGCCGGAAATTCCTCGTCATGGAACTCGTGCCGGGCGAAACCATGGCCGGGCGCCTCAGGCGCGGCCCCATTCCGGTTGAGGAAACGCTCGAAATTGCCAGGCAGATCGCCGAGGCTCTGGAAGCGGCGCACGACAAGGGCGTCATCCATCGCGATCTGAAACCCGCCAATATCAAGATCACGTCCGAAGGTCAGGTGAAGGTGCTGGATTTCGGATTGGCGAAAGCTCTCGAGAGCGCGCCCGCCAACGCGGCGATGTCGAATTCGCCGACCATGAGCCTCGCGGCGACAAACGCCGGAGTCATCATGGGCACCGCCGCATACATGTCGCCGGAGCAGGCCCGGGGCCTTGACGTCGATGCGCGCAGCGATGTCTTTTCGTTCGGCTGCGTCCTCTACGAAATGCTCACAGGCAGGCAGGCGTTTCAGGGCGAGATGGTGTCGGACATTTTGGCGTCGGTTCTGAAGAGCGATCCGGACATGAGTCAGGTGCCGGCGAAACTGAATCCAAGGCTTCACGCGCTCCTTTGCCGGATGCTTGAAAAAAGTCCCAAGCGCCGCTGGCATGCCGTGGGCGATGTGCGGATCGAGATGGAATCGATACTTGCCGATCCGCGTGGAACGCTCATCGAGGGACAGCCGGCGGCGGGACGAAGGCCATTTTGGAAGCGCGCCATTCCGGTAGTGCTTGCCGCGGTCATCGCCGGCGCCCTTGGAAGCTTTGCTGCGTGGAACCTGAGGCCTCCCCCGCGTGTGACAGTCACGCGATTCCCGCTGTTGCTTCCGGAAGGCCAGGGCTTCGTGGGCGCCGGCGCCGGTTTTCAGACGCTGGCGGTCTCGCCCGATGGCACATCGCTTGTCTACGCCGCGAACGGCAATCTCTTTTTCCGTTCAATGTCGGAAACGGAATCCCGGCCGCTGTTAGGCAGTGGGGACGGTGCGGTTGGCAGCCCATTCTTTTCACCGGATGGCCAATGGGTCGGATTCTGGTCTCTGCAGGATCTTGCGCTCAAGAAGATTGCGATTACCGGCGGCGGAGCGCTGACGATCTCGAAAACAGGTTGGCCCTTTGGCGTCAGTTGGGATGGTGGCCAGATCATATTTGGAGTGGTTGGCAAGGGCATCATGCGCGTCTCCGCCAACGGTGGAGAGCCGGAGGTTCTGGCTGCGGTCGAGCCCCCCGCCATAGCGGATAGCCCGCAGATTCTGGGTGACGGAAAAGCCCTGTTGTTTACATTGGCGGATGGACAAGGAGGGGCGGACCGCTGGGACAATGCTCAAATCGTGGTGCAGCCGCTCGGTTCCAACGAACGCAAGGTTGTCATAAGGGGCGGCAGCGCGGCGCGTTACTTGCCGACCGGCCACCTGGTATACGCTCTGGGAGGAACGCTCCTGGCGATTCCGTTCGATCTCGGCACGCTCGAGGTCCGAGGCGGTCCGGTTCCAGTGGTCGAAGGCGTGAGGCGGGGGCCGAATCCCGAGGCCCAGGGCGCCACGGCTCACGTTGCATTTTCGAACAACGGGGCGATGTTCTACATTCCGGGTGGCGGGCGCTCGTCTCAGCAAGCACTTGTGCTGATGGATCATGAGGGAAAGGTTCAACCACTCCCGTTACCTCCGAACGCCTACTCCAGTCCCCGGATCTCGCCGGACGGAAAACAGCTCGCCGTGGCCACCGACGACGGGAAGGACGCCATCGTCTGGGTCTACAACCTGAGCAGCGGCGGCGCCCTGCGGCGCCTGACGTTTGGCGGCCGCAACCTCTTTCCGATCTGGTCGCGTGATGGCCGTTACATCACATTTCAGTCGGATCGGGAGGGCGATCGCGGCCTGTTCCATCAACTCGCCGACGGCAGCGGTTCGGCCGGGCGCCTGACGAAGGCGGAGCAGGGAGTGGCGCATGTACCGGAAGCATGGAGTCCCGATGGAAAGACTCTCTCATTCCACATGGCGCGAGCGGGGAGCGGAGAAATCTGGACAGTTTCTCCGGATGGCGACAAGATCCCGAAACAGTTTGTCGGACTCCCAGGCTCATTCCAGGCCAACTCCGTCTTTTCTCCCGACGGGCGATGGCTGGCGTACAGCTCCACGGAGGCGAGCAACACTCCCCGAATCTTCGTCCAGCCTTTTCCCAGTACGGGGGCGAAGTACCAGGTAAGCACCGAAATCAGCACGTCTCCGGTGTGGTCACCCGACGGCAGGCAACTGTTTTATCACCTCGTCGGCCCAAGGATGCTCGCCGTCGATATTCGAACGGCGCCCAGCTTCACTTTTGGATCTGCCAGGCCACTCCCGATTGAGGGATTCCTGAACGCCACCGCAAACGTTCGGTACTATGACGTCACGCCGGATGGCAAACAGTTCATCCTGGTATCGCCGGATGCCTCCCCGGCGGACTCGGCCCGGCGCGCCACCGCGCAGATCAACGTCGTGCTCAACTGGTTTGAAGAGTTAAACGAGCGTGTGCCGTTGCGATGAGAGAGGGAATGGAAACAGGTTTTAAGGGTTCTTGAGAAATTGCGACACTGTACGCTAGCTATGTACACAAGGAGACTGCGATGTTCACGGAAGCGTGGTTGTCGCGTATTACTGCCCCGAGCCCATCAGTAAGAGCGCGGAATCGATCATTCGCGGCAAACAACCTGTCGTGATAAGCGATCTGACGGAGGTCGAGGTCATTTCCGCGCTGTCACGGAAAGTCCGGACGCGGGAGTTGTCGGCCGAAGACGCGGCGGCGGTGCGGAATCATTTTATCTCGCACCTGGAAGAGGGTATCTACCGGCGCACTTCGCTTGGTTCCCATCATATTCGCTCTGCCCGCGAACTCATCTGCAGTCTCGCGACTCCTCTGCGCACGCTCGACGCACTACACCTCTCGATCGCCGCCGCCGAACGCCTCGAACTTGTGACCGCGGACAAGACATTCGCAAGCGCAGCCAGAAAACTCTCAATCAAAGCGCGGCATGTTTCGGCGGGAAGTTAGCCACTCTGAATAGAGTCCGATGAAGAGTGTGAAGAGCAGACGCCACCGTGGCTGGCGTCTGCCCTTCACATTGCGGCTGTTGGCTATTGCGCAGCGCTGGTGGCAAGCCTTCCGGCCATCCGCACCGCGCGATAACTCACATACAGGAAGGGCAGCAGGACTGCTGCTCCGAGCAACGTCTTGGCCAGCACCTCGACAACTACCAGCGAGACCAGGCCGGCGCTGAGGAACGAAGGAGCAGCCATCAGGAAATGGTCGTACCAGACCCGGAAGACGGATTTGCATTCGGTGGCTGCAACAATCAGGGACACGGAGATCGAGTTTCCAAGGTAGTACGTCAGCGAAGCGGCGGCGATCCCGAGCAGGTTGCCCAGGAACGTGACCGCGAGTTGTTGAGAAATGACCCAGTAGTAAGGAATCGAGGCTGCTTGAATCGCCAGAATAACCATTGCAGCGTTGAATACAAACCTGTGCACCACAAATTTCTGTGAAGGCAGGAATGCCTGAACGGTGACTCCGGCGACGCCTACTGCCACGGCTCCAATAATTCCCTCCATCATCAGGGACATCATGACTACCGAAGTCAACAGCGACAGCGTCGACGTCTTTGACAGCTTGACCTTGGCGTGGGCGGTTGCCGCTCCCAGGAGGACCAGCAACACGAGCCGTTCGTATTGCTGAACTTCTCCCGCGAGCATCGCCATTCCCGCCACCAGGAGACCGGCCGCACCGAAGAGCACGATCACGAGCCGGGCCTGGGTCGATAATGTTTTGAAGTCAGTTATGGGCTTCATGGTTGTATCCGGTTAAGCGCGTTCGTTTGCTTAGAACTCTTCTGTTTCTGTAGCGTCGCCCCAGACGACGGTTTCAGTTGTTGAAGTGGTTTCGGCGCTTTCACCCCAGACGATGGTTTCACCCCAGACGATGGTTTCGCCCCAGACAATGGTTTCGCCCCAGACGATGGTCTGGCCCCATGATGCGGTGTTGTAGTTGAGGAGCGTGCCGCCATAGAGGCGATTTCCCCACAGCATCCTCTTGCTCCAGACGACCGGAGAGTTCTTGATGATGTTGGTGTAGTTCAGGCCGAGACCGTTGTTCACGAGCCAGAATGCGCCTGCGGGCGCGCTTGAATTGATATTCACCGCCATGTTCACAGCGCCGACGATGTTGAGGTATCCGGCGCCGACTGCCAGGGCGCTGTCGTTGCGCTTCTCGGCCGTGTACATCAAGATGGCCTTGACAGCGTTCGGTTTCAGTCCGCCGTTCTTCTGCAAAATCAAAGCGGCTGCGCCGGCCACGACTGGAGCGGCCATGCTGGTTCCGGTCAACTTCATGTGGTTGGTGTCAATGCTGAGCTCGGGATGCAGGGTCACCAGCTTTGACTTGGGGCTCTTCGGGCCGACAAGGGCGGTACCCGGAGCGGCGATGTCAGGCTTGGCAATGCCGTCCAGGTATGTTGGCCCACGCGAGCTGTAGGTCGCCACGGAGTCGTCGGTGCGCACGTCCGTACCCCATGTGGTCATGGCGCCAACGGTCACAACGGACCTTTCCGTGCCGGGGCTTGTGATGCCTCCGGAAACGGCGACGCCATTGGCGTTCTTCCCGAAATTACCCGCGGCAACAACGACGACGATCCCCTGCCGCACAGCTTCGCGGCAGATCGCGGCGAGCGGATCGGTCGCCGTGGATTCATTCGGCGCATGTCCGAGGGAGAGATTGATCACCCGGATGTTCATAGGAAGGCCGTTATCGCCCACGGCGTTGCGGTTGGCTATGGCCCACTCGATGGCTCCTATGACGTCGCTCGTGTAGCCGGCTCCGTCACCGTTCAACACACGAAGGTCGATCAACGACGCCTCCGGGGCGATCCCACGGAAACGGCCGTTGGCGGTGGTACCTTTACCGGCCGCCAGGCCCGCCACGTGCGTGCCGTGGCCGTATGGGTCGGACCGCGCAGGCAGGCCGTCGCCCGTAAAATTGACGCTCTTGACGACGTTGTTGAGATCCGGACTTTTCGCGATGCCACTGTCGATGATCGCAATGCCGACTCCGTTTCCCCTCGAGCCGTAGGTCGCCATCGCGGCCATCGCGCCAGACGTGACCCGTAGATGCGAAGCCGAAGCCGAAGCCGTGGGTACCACGGCCTGCTTGCTCTCGACCGGGACATCAAGGGAAATGCCGTGGATTCCAGGATGCTTGGTCAACGTGTCCAGGGCATCGACGGACAACTCGACAACGTTGCCGGAGAGGACATTGAATTTTTTCAGTTCCTTCCCGCCGTTCTTTTTGGATTCCGCCTCGGCGCCCACCCTCAACGAGGGGATGAATTTCATGATGACACGGACCTTCTCTTTCCCTTTGTTCCCCTTATCGCCTATTCTGCCCTTTTCCTCTTTGTGGGCTCGGACCTTTTCGTTGAGTGACTTATCCAGCTTGCGGTCTTGAGCAGACAAGCTCCCGCAAAGCCAAAGTCCCGTAATCAGGATGATAAGAAATCGTTTCATATGCGTCTCCCATCAGCGTCGATCGTGCCGCCTGCCAAGGCGGTCGTCGCGCTGTCTACGTGCTTATCGGCGGGAAAGAAGGTTTCTTTAGTTTTTTTGGGGGAGCTGGGTTCAGTCGGCCTGTCGTCGCGGGGCTGAAGCCCCGCTCAGTTCCGGTTCCGTTCCACGTTGAAATAGACGAATCCGATCATCAAGACATAAACGATGGAATTGAATACGAAGACCGAGCGGATGCTGAGGCCGGCCAAACTTCCTGCGATGAGCGGTCCGGCGGCGCCACCGAGCAGGCTGGTGCCCGACAGCATGCCGAATCCGGCGCCACGTTGCTCTTCCGGAATGATGCGGCTGCCCGTTGTCAACGCCAGTGTCAGGGTGCCGCCGGCCAGCAGGGCCAGTATGACGCGCAGCACCGAAAACTGGGCCGCGGAGGTCAGGAAGACCATCGGAACGAGAACGAATACGCTGAGTATCAGCCGTCCTATCGTGAGGCGGCGAAGCGACATCCGCGATGCAAGCCGGCCCGCAAGCCATGCCGAGAACGCTTCACCAAACGCCGCCACCGAAAAAAGCGCGCCCGAGACCGCGGCAAGACGCACTGGCGGCGTACCCAGTTGTTCGAGGAACAGCGGCGTGATTGGCCCAAACGTTCGATCCGCCATGTTCACAAAGAACAGCACGAGCATGGTGGTGAGATATTCAGGGTGTTTCAGGAGGTTGATCCGCGCTCCCGGAACGGATGGGGAAGTGTCGGCGGCTTTCGGGTCGCTGTCGCTGTAAAGCAGGACGATGCTCAGGAAAGATACGACCGTTACGGCGCCCGTCACGAAAAACGTCGCCCGGATTCCAATCAGGGACGCGAGAACCCCTCCAACGAATGGACCGACCGCGGCGCTCAGGATCTGAACCGACTGCAACGTCCCAATGACCTTCGCGACCTTTTCTTTCGGCGCAAGCTGAGTCACGAGCGCCGCCGACACCGTATTGAACCCGCCCAGCAGTCCCATCAGCGCGCGCAGAGCGAAGAGCTGGTAAACGTTCTGAGAGAGCCCCATCAAGAAAAGCAAGGTGCAGTTGGCCAGCGTGGCCCGCGAGGCCATGAGCTTCATTCCGTAGCGGTCGCCCAGTCTGCCCCACAGCGGTCCCGCAAACGAAGCAATCATCGGGCTGATCGCGAGAATAAGTCCCGTCCAGAAGGCGGTTCCCGCCGTGGATTCGACACCGAGCTGGCGGACGAAAAGCGGCAGGAACGGCATGACGAGCGTAAAACCGAGAAAGTGGCAGGCGCCGGAGATGTTTACGGCGATCTGATTTTTCCGCCAGACTTCCAGTTTCATCTTCTACCTGAGGACTCGGAGCAGGCCAAGGATGGATTTCGCGTCTTGAATTTCGCCCGAGTCGACCATGCGGAGGGCTTCATCGACGGTGACGATATCGACCTCGATCGCTTCGTCGTCATCCGGATTGGTTTGCGTCTCGACAAGGCCGGCCGCTTCATACAGGTACATGAATTCACTCGTGAACCCGGGCGTGGTAAAGAAGCGCGCCCGCTCAATCATTCGGGCTGCCTGGTAGCCGGTCTCCTCTTCCAATTCGCGAATGGCGCATTCCAGCGGATCTTCGCCCGGATGCAGAGTGCCCGCGGGGAGCTCGATGAGTTCACGTCCCGCCGCATGCCGGTACTGGCGAATCAGGATTACCTGTTCAGGTGTTGGACGAGCGACAATGCACACCGCTCCGGGATGGACAACGATGTCGCGGACCACTTCCTTGCCCGAGGGTTCGACAACGCGGTCGACGCGAACCGTGATGTGGCCCGCGTAGGCGATCTGCTGATGGATGATTTTTGGGGCCGGTCCGTTGCTCAAGCCTTTTCCTGCCCCGTTTCCTTTTCCATTTCCTTCTGCAGGACCGGCCTGAGGACCTTGATGAACTTGTCGATCTGTTTCTCGGTAATGATGAACGGCGGCAACATCCGCAACACGACATCGTGCGTGCAGTTGAGAATGAATCCCTGCTCCAGCAGCTTCCTGACGATATCCTTGCCCGGAACTGTCAGTTCGAGGGCGAGCATCAGGCCCTCGCCTCGAACTTCCTTCACTATGGGGAGGTCCCGCAGTTCCTCGAGACGTCCCTTGAAATAGGCGCCAACCGACCGGTTGCGTTCGAGCAGCTTTTCTTCTTCCATTATTTTGAAATACTCGAGGCTTGCCCGGCATGCCAGTGGCCCGCCGCCGAACGTCGTGCCGTGCTCACCGGGCTTGATGGCATTTGCGACGGACTCCTTAAGGATGACGGCGCCGAGCGGAATTCCCAGTCCAAGCGGTTTCGCGGTGGCAACGAGGTCCGGCAGCAGCGATTTTTCCGCCGCCGGCGCGAATCGATGAAACGCAAACCACTGCCCCGTGCGTCCCAGGCCGCACTGGATTTCATCGGCGATCAGAAGAGCGCCGCGATCGGCGGCCAGCCGGCGCGCGCGGGCATAAAACGCTTCCGATATCGGGCGGATGCCGCCCTCGCCCTGGATCGTTTCCAACAGGATGGCGCAAACATCGTCCGTGAACTTGCGCTCCAGATCCGCGGTGTCGTTGAAGTCCACGAATTCAAAACCCGGAACCAGCGGCTCGAACGGTTCCCGGTATTTCTTCCCGGAGGTTGCAGACAGCGCTCCAAAGGTACGGCCGTGAAAGGAATTTTCCAGGGCCAGAATCCGGAACTTCGGTTTGCCACCGTTGCCTTGCGCCTGGCGGCTGGCAAAGGCGCGCGCGAACTTCAGGCACCCTTCGATGGCTTCGGTTCCGCTGTTTGTAAAAAAAGCGCGATCCAGGCCCGACAGCTCGCAAAGTTTTTGGGCCAGCCGTCCCTGATACTCGTGATACAGGAGATTCGAAACGTGAAGCGGCCTCTTCAGTTGCTTTCGAAGCATCAGCTTGATCCGGGGATGGTTGTAGCCGAGCGAGTTCACGCCAATTCCGGAGAGCAGATCGAGGTATCTCTTGTTGGACCTGTCGATCAGATACGCGCCGCTTCCGCGGTCGACCAGCATTTCGTATCTGGAGTACGTTCCGAGAAGGTATTTCTGCTCAAGTTCCTTGACCTGACTGAGTTGCATCTTTATCCGCCTTTGAACGGAGGGGAAGCTTAGCATATCATCTACCCGTTTCACGGCTAGCTGCCGAAGGAGTAAACATGAATAGAATCTCTCTTGTGCTTCTTCCTCTTCTGGTGCTGTCGATGAGTGCTGCCCTCTACGGGCAGCTTGTTGTGCCGGGCATCGATAACACGCCGGGAGTGGGAACCAAACCACCCGATTTCGAGCTTCCCAAAGGCTTGAATCCGAAAGATACGCTCGGGATGAAAGACTTTGCCGGTAAGAAAAGAGTATTGATCACCTTTTATCCCGCCGATTTCACCGCTGGCTGAACGCGAGAATTCACCGAGTTCGGTGAAAATCATCAGAAATTCGTGGATCTGAACATTGAAGTCATCGGAATTTCCAGGGATCTTCCCCCATCGCAGGCGAAATTCAAGGAGACGGTGAAGGCCCAGAATATCTTCTTGAGCGACGTGGATGCGAAAGTGATAACGGCCTATGGAGCGCTGAATTCTGAAAACAGAATCGCACGGCGCTACTACTTCCTGATTAACGAACAGGGCACGCTCATCTGGAAGAACACGACGGGTCAGTTGATACCGGTAGAGAAGCTGCTTGCCGACCTGTCCGCAGTGTCAAAGGCCAACTGATTTCGGACTTCAAAATTGTGCACGTTTATAGACCGCGCCTACAGTCCGATGTTCCACTGTAGGCGCGGTCTATGACTGTGCACGCACCATATGAAAATTCTCACCGCTGAACAACTTCGCGAGATCGATCGGCTTTCAATTGAGAAATACGGCATTCCGGGCATTCTCCTGATGGAGAACGCCGGGATGCGTGTGGTGGAGGCCCTTGAGGAGCGATTCGAGAATCTCGATGAATTGACGATCGGTATCGTCTGCGGAAAGGGATCCAACGGCGGCGATGGTTTCGTCGTTGCGCGTCAGTTGATGCTGAAGGGTTGTTTCCCGTTCGTGTTTCTTCTGGCCGCCGAGGATGAAGTTAAGGGCGATGCCAAAACCAATCTGAATATCCTGAAGGCTCTGGGCTGTCCGCCGACCGTCATCACGAACGAACACGACTGGGACGAGGAAAAACTCGAACTGCTGGATGCCGATATTCTTATCGACGCCCTGCTCGGGACCGGCCTCACGAAACCTGTCGAAGGCTTGTATCGAGCCGTAATCGAAAGCCTGTCGGAGGATTTCCCGGCGGCTACCATCGTTTCGGTGGATGTGCCTTCGGGCCTTCCGTCAAACGGCGCTTATCCGATTGGCCCGGCCGTTGACGCCGATCTGACTGTTACGTTTACGGCTTTGAAGCCCTGTCTGGTTTTGCCGCCGAATCATGAAAGGGCGGGAGACGTCGTGGTTGCCGAGATCGGGAGCCCTCCGGACTTACTCGAGTCCGATGAACTGAAGGTGAGCCTTATTCAGCCGGAGGACTTTCCCGAAGCGCAGTATGGGCGGCCGGATGACTCGAACAAATCCACGTACGGCAAGGTGCTGGTTATCGGCGGTTCGCGGGGAAAGTCCGGCGCCGCCGCCATGACCGGGCAGGCCGCATTGCGCGCGGGCGCGGGCCTGGTGACGGTGGCGACGGCTGCCAGCGTCCTTCCCATCGTGGCGTCCACGATGCCCGAACTCATGACGGAACCGCTGCAGGAGACCGCCGAAGGCACGATCGCGGCGCAAACCATTTGGAATATTGTCGAAGGCAAGAACGTGCTTGCGATCGGGCCGGGCATGACAACGTCGGGCGAAACCAGCGCATTCGTGCGATCCGTCGTGCGCGACGTTTCGATGCCTGTCGTAATAGACGCTGACGGCATCAATGCATTCGTGGGTTTCACGGATGAGCTTCGCGGCAATGGCCGCGCCATTATCATTACGCCCCATCCGGGTGAAATGGCGCGTTTGATCGGCGAAGACGTCGAGCATGTCGTGGCAAATCGAGTGGATGTTGCCCGTGACTTCGCGATCGCCCGGAAAATCTACGTCGTGCTGAAAGGGTTTCGCACCGTCGTTGCGACCCCCGATGGCAGACTCTTCATCAATCCGACCGGCAGCCCTGGAATGGCTACGGGCGGCGCCGGCGATATTCTGACCGGCATGGTTGCCGGCATCCTGTGCCAGGAACATCTTGGTGATTTTGTCGAGCGCCTGTGCCTGGCCGTATACCTGCATGGTCTGGCAGGCGATCTGGCAGCCGACGAGATGGGTGAAGAAACGATGACAGCCACCGATTTGTTGCGGTTCCTGCCCAAGGCCTGGAACGAGCTGCGCAGTTAAGCGCGCGGGCATGATCTCGACTTCAGAGCAACAAACCTGCCAGATAGCGAAAGAACTGGCCGAATCCCTGACAATTCCCGCGCACATACTCCTGCATGGTGAACTGGGGGCGGGGAAGACCCTGTTCGCAAAGGGACTGGCCGCAGGGTTTGGCGTCAAGGATATCGATGAAGTTTCGAGTCCGACATTCACACTGGTGAATCAGTACGCCGGCCGGTGCCGGATCTATCATATCGATCTATATCGGATCGAAACCGGCCACCTGAACGGCCTGGGTATCGAGGAGATCCTGGACGACGCCAGGGCGGCCGTTATCATTGAATGGGCGGAGCGTTTGGGGCAGTTCGAAGTGCCGGGAGCCATCAATGTATTTCTGTCTTACGTGGATGATCATTCTCGTAGAATAGACATATGTTTCCAGCGCTGATCCTCCTTTTGCAGGTCATTCCACAACTGCTTTCACCGGAGCCACAGGTAATGCAACTCGAAGGTCCCTATATATTTCGCGAAGATTCCGGGCAGACCACCAAGGCGATTCTCAGAAACGGTCTTACTGTAATTCTGCGTGAGCAGCAGGCGGTTCCACTGACAAGCGTGACCACCTATGTGAAAGCCGGGTATTTCGATGAAGACGATCGGATCTCCGGAATTTCCCACGTCATCGAGCACATGTTTTTCAAGGGGACGGCGAAGCGCGCTGTCGGAACAATCGCCACCGAAACCAAGGGGCTCGGCGGATACCTGAATGCTTCCACATACTACGATCGGACCGTTTACCAGACGGTGGTTCCCGCCGAGAATGCGCTCAAGGCGCTCGACATCCAGTCCGACGCCCTGTGGAACTCGACATACGATCCCGTCGAATTGAAGCGCGAAATCGAGGTTGTGCTCCAGGAAAACAACCGCAAGCTGGACAATCCATCGGCTGTCGCCGCGGAAAAGCTTTACTCCGTTGCGTTCCAGCAACATCGCATGCGGCGCTGGAGGATCGGGACCGTTGACGGTTTGCGCGCGCTCACGCGCGACGATGTGACCGGCTATGTGAAGAAGTACTACCAGCCCTCAAACATCATTTTGACGATCGTCGGCCAGATCGATCGCGAACAGGTTCTCACGGAAGTCGTCCGGCTTTATGGCCCGATAGTGGACCAGCCCGTGGAGAGGGACCTGTCTCCTGAAGAACCTGCGCAGCAGGCCTTGCGATATGGATGGCAGCGGGGCGCCATCGTACAGAACCGCGTTTCAATTGGCTATCACACGCCCGGCCTGTTGAGCGCGGACGCGCACGCTCTGGAGGTTCTGGCGGCGGTCTTCAGCGAAGGCCGTGCCTCCCGGCTGAACAGGTTTCTGCGCGATGAAAAGGGATTGATCACATCCGGCTCCGCACACATGGAGGCCTTCCGCGACCTCGGTTTGTTCGAAGTCGATCTCGAAACCAGCCGGCCGATTGAGGCGCAGATCGGAGTTCTTGCGGAAATCGAGAACATCCGGCGTTATGGCATCACCGAAGAGGGGGTCGCGCGGGCAAAAGCGCTCATTGCTCAGCGCCGCTATCTGGGCCGGGAGAAAGTGGATGATGTCGCCGAAGAGCTGGCGTACTACGAATCTCTCGGAGACTGGAAGAAGGCGGATTCCTATCTGTCGGATGTTCAGAACGTTACGGTTGAGGATGCGGTTCGCGCCGCCAGGACGTATCTCACGGTCGAGAATATGACGGCGTTTGAGTATCTGCCCGAGTCCGAAGCGCGAAGCTTCAGTGATGTCGAATACCGGGAAGCCGTGATTGCCGGCGTGGCGGCTGCGACCGAGCAGCGCGAGATCGACGAGTTGCCGGTGACCGTGGATATTTCGGCGCCGGGTGACGCCGTTTTACATGACCTTGTTAAGCCGATCCAGCGGCGATCGATTCTGCGCGGGCCAAACGTGTATATCCTCGAGGATCATCGGCTGCCCCTTGTATCTTTCGGCATCTTCTTTCCCGGCGGACGTCTTCTCGAGACGACGGAAAATGCCGGCATCACGGAATTGATGCTTCGAACCGCCATCCGCGGAACACAGCGTTTCAATTCTTCCGATATCGCGCGCCGTCTGGAAAACTCCGGAGCGCGCATTCACTCGGTCAACGAGACGGACTTCTTTGGTTACGTCGTCGAGGGGCTCAGCGGAAAGATGGACGAGGCGCTGGAGATCCTGGTCGATGTATTACAGCAGCCTGCTTTTCAGGAAGACGACCTGGAGCGGGAGAAGATGCTGCAGACGGCCCGAATCAAGCAGCTTCGGGAAAACAACTTCGCTTATCCGATTCAACTGTTCCTCAATACTCTCTACGGTGATCATCCGTACTCGAGGCCCGCAACCGGCACGGAATCCGCGATCCAGAAAATCACGCGCGAAGATCTGCAGCAGTGGTTCAGGGAAAACCAGCGGCCGCTCGTTCCGTCGATCGTGATTGTCGGCGACACGCAAGGGACCGGCCTTGTGGCGCCCATTGCAGACGCCTTGACCAACGAAGACCTGCACGAGCGCGACATCCTGACGCTCGGCCTGGCCGAACCGGGGAAAAAAACGGGCGAAAGAGTGGAAACGGTTCAGCGCCGCCAGACCGCCCTGGTCTGGGGTTTCCCCGGCGCCAATCGCGCCAGCACGGACCGGCATGTCCTCACGGTCCTGGAAAATATCGTGTCCGGACTGGGTGGCCGCTTCTTTGATGCGATCCGCGAAAAGCAAGGTCTCGCATATACCGTACACACCGGCAATGCCTTCTTCGCCAACAGCGGGGCGGTGTACACCTACACGGCCTTCTCGCCCGATAATGAAGCCAAAGTCAAAGAGTCGTTATTGAAGGAAATTGAACGCCTGCGCACCCAGGGCGTAACGGCGGAGGAGGTTCGCAAGTCGGCCGCCTATTCGATCGGCGTTCATGAAATGCGGCTTCAAACGCGGTACGGGCTCGTTCTCGAATATGCCCGCGCCATCTATTCCGGCCTGGGCGTGCAGGGAGTCGCCGGCTACAGCGACGCCGTTCGAAGGGTTACGCCTGAACAGGTGAGAAGCGTGGCGGCGAAGTATCTGGATCCCGCAGGACTGAGAGAAGCTGTAGTACGAGGAAGACAGTGAAACGGGGTGCAGCGTGAGCCGGGATTCCCAGAGACATTACAGCGTTGACGACTACTTCTCGGTGGAAGAAATCTCGGAGGTCAAACACGAGTATTACAATGGCGAGATATTCGCGATGGCCGGCGCGTCTCTTCGCCACAACGAGATCGCCGCGAATGTACTGACGGAACTCCGTGTCAGGATGCGGGAAACCGGCTGTGGAGCATACGGAAGCGATCTACGAGTGCAGACACCCAGCGGACTCTACACTTATCCTGACGTCAGCGTGATTTGCGGTCCGGTCCAACTCGTTCCGGATCGTTCGGACACGGCAACGAATCCCGTCATTCTCGCGGAAGTCCTTTCGGAAGCGACTGAACAGTATGATCGCGGCGAGAAGTTCACGCTCTACAAGTCCATTCCGGCGCTCCATCACTATCTGCTTATTTCCCAAACTGAGATCCTCGTCGATCATTTTCTCAGAGTCGGGGCAGATGAGTGGCAGTGCCACTCGATGCGGGACAGGAGCGATATTGTCGCCATATCGGAACCGTACATCTCACTCACCCTCGGAGAAGTGTACCGCAGAGTTTTCTAGTTCCTAATCAACGCCCGCCCACGATTGTTGCCGACGCAGGCCAAGAGCGTTCTCTTTACTGCTTCCTGATCTCGATTTTTCCCAGCGAGGTATGCAGTCTGACGGGATTGCCGCCGCCGTTGACGATTGTCTGCGAGCGGGAGGGCGTCTGAACTCTCGGAGCGAGGGCCGAGCCGCGGCGGGCGGGACCGGGCGCTGTAACGCCGGGGAAATCCGAGAAGATTCTCTGAGCTTCGAATGCGGGGCGTTCTACCGTTGCTTCCACGGTAGCCTTCATCCGCTGCGGCAGGTAAACAGTGACATCTCCGACTCCGGTTTCCAGATTCACGTGCAGGTCGCCTTCGAGGTTTTCCGGAACGAGCTTCACGACGATGTTACCGAAACCGGTTGAAGCCTCGACCCATGACCCGGCGCTATCCAGCCGGATATCGCCTTCCTGAGTCTGTCCTTGAAATGGTCCGCGTACTCGCCGGCCGGTAATTCCGCCATCGGCTTTGGCGTTGATTCGGCCGGCCTCGCCGATCGAAACAGTGCCGCCAACGGCCGTGGCGAGGAGTTCGCCGCGCGATTCGGCGATGGTGATGCTTCCGCCCGCCGTCTCCGCTCTGGTCCGGCCTCCGATAATGCCTGCCCGGATCGGGCCAACTCCCGTCTCCAGTTCCGCATTGCCGGCCACGTTTCCGACCTCGAGAGAGCCGCCCTGGCTTCGCAGTTCCGCATCGCCTCCGATATTTCCGGATTTGATGAGCCCGCCCTGCGTGATGATCGCGGCGCGGCCTTTGATCTGACCCACGATGATGGGGCCTCCCGTCGAACGCAGTGTTACATTCCCGTCCGAATCGCCGGCGGTGATGCTGCCCGCATAGGCAACCACATCGAGGTTGATCGCTTTCGGCGCCGTGATCTTCCACTGGATGGCGTTTTGACCCTGAGCCGGGGTGTTACTGGTAATCTCGATCCGATCCCTTCCGCAGGTCTCCTGCACCTGGACCTGCGGACTGTTGACCTGAACGTCTACCGCGTCCGTGCCCGTCGTATCGACCATCAGATTACCGGCAGGAGCCCTGACGACGAGGGTTGCACCAGGAAATACAGGACACGATGCAAACAGGGGAAGCTGGAAGAAGAGGATTGCGAGGAGACAAAGAGAGGAGATTCCGATTCTTGATGGCTGCGCTGTCATTTCCCTCCGCCCACAAACTGCAACGCCCTCATCCTGACGTAGGGATTTTCCTCTTCCCGCGTCAGTTCCTGTATCGACTTCGCCGTTTCGCTGTCGTTTGCATAGCGGGTAAGCGCCTCGATGGCGTCGATCCGAATGCCGGTATTGTCGTCGTTGGTGAGCGCCTGCATGAATGCGGTACGAACGTGTTCCTCTGCGGCAAACTGCTGCAACGCCTGCAATGCCTGCCGCCGGACTGCCGGGCTTTCGTCGTATATGAGAGCGTCGATCAACGCCTGCTCGACCGTTTCATCGGTGGGGTTCTGCGACAGTATCTCGACCGCGCGCAGACGCGACGATGGATTGCTGGCATCGCGCAGTGAACTCATCAACAGACGGCGAACCGTAGCGTCTTCCATCGTCCCGCGGAATCGCATCGGCTGCACGACTTCACCAGCCAGTTCGACATCGCCCGTAACGGGGTCCGAACTCACGATTCGAAGGTTGGAAAGAGCTGCGTTTCTGGGAATGAGGGAGGCGCTTGTCGGATCCTGCTGTACCTGAGGAGTGGCGGCCGTTTGCGTCGTGCCTTGCTGCTGCTGGCTGACGTATACGCCCAGGGCGAGGCCCATGGCCACCAGCGCAGCCGATTCCAGCATCCGCATGGGTGTAAGGACCACCGAGAAAGTTGGGATTCGCCACCATGTCCGCTTTCTCTCCAGCCGGTCCAGTTGGTTGGCGAGGCCGCGCCTGGATTCTATGAGCAGATCGGCGGGAACATCCCAGTGGGCGGCAGCATCTTCGGACAGCAGAGTGTGCAGGCCCTTGGCCTCCTCGAAAAAGTGCTTACAGCCGGCACACTGAAGAAGATGCCCTTCAAGTTCGGGCTTTTCGAATTCCGGAAGCTCCTCATGCAGGAGCAGCGTGATGTGGTGTTGATATTCTCTGCAATTCATACGCTGGTCATACGCTGGTCATACGGTGGTTAGATGCGCTCTCAGTTTTTGAGTTGCGCGAAACAGATAGTTCTTCGCGGTTTCCTCGGTACTACCCATGATTTCGCCGATCATCCTTAATCGGAGCCCTTGATAATGCCTTAATTCAAATACAAGACGCTCCTTTTCGGAAAGAGTTTTTAGGGCTTCCTGTATCTTTTCTCCAACTTCCTTTCCGTAGAGCCGACGCTCCGGGTTGCTGTAATACGTTGTTGCCGCCAGCGTGTCTTTTAGCGCCGGGCGGTCCGGATGAGCGTTGGTGTCGGATTCGTAGGAAATCTCCTCCTTAAGTGTTTGGCGCTTGCGGAGGTGATCCAGGCCCACATTTGTGGCGATTCTGTAGATCCAGGTGTAAAAGCTCGACTCGAAACGGAAGCGGGCTAACGACCGATAAGCCTTCAGGAACGTCTCCTGGAAGACTTCCTGCGCTTCCTCGCGATTCCCAAGCATATGGAAAGCAAGGCGCAAGATGTCCCGATCGTGCCTGTGGACCAGCTGTTCAAACGCCTCGCGGTCTCCGCTTTGGGCTTGTTCGATAAGGAGCTTTTCGTCCTCGGATTCGTGCACTCGTTGAGCGACCCTTTTCAATGTGGCTTCCATAGTTTGCGGACGTTTAGACGTCCGCGAGCCTAAAAAGGTTAACCCGGTAATTCGGGGACAGGCTACTCAATTCCCTGAGATCTGGGGACAGAC
>CAMBFR010000019.1 GCA_945865815.1 Candidatus Sulfopaludibacter sp. SbA3 | reverse complement strand
CGCCGTTCGCTGGAAAACGCGCGAACGGCACCCCTCCTAATCCAGGAGGGGAGTGTTTTTGCCCACAGGTATAATGTCCCAACCCCCAAGGAGGCTTCCATGAAGCGCGTCATTGCGATGGTTTTCCTTCTCACTCAAATTGCGTTTGGCCAGTCCGGTCAGCGCCCGGCTGGTGTCAGCGCCGGCGAGGCGCAGGCGGTTCCACCCATCAAAATGTTTGACAACTTCTATTACGTCGGGAACACCTACGTCAGCGCGTATGTCCTGAAGACCAGCGCGGGCCTCATCATGATCGACGCGCTGCACGATCAGTGGACAAACATCTCGCTGGAGGCCATGCCGAAAGCCGGACTGAATCCGAAAGACATCAAATACCTGATCGTCACTCATGGGCATCAGGACCATTTCGGCGGAGCAAAGGCCGTGAAGGATCTGTCGGGCGCGCGCGTCGCGCTTACGGAAGCGGACTGGAAGTTGATGGAAGGCGGGCGCGACAGCGCCGCGGCGCCGAAGCGCGACATGGTCATTACCGAAGGCCAGACCCTGACGCTCGGAGACACCACTATCAAGTTTTATGTCACGCCCGGACACACGCCCGGCATCGCATCCATGGAGTTCCCCGTATTCGACGGGGGCCGGCAGTACAAGGCGTTCCTGTTCGGCGGCCATAACGTGACCAGCAATCAACCGCAGGCTTTCGAGCAGATGATTGCGTCGGTGAAGCGGCTTTCGTCCACTCTGACGGGCGTCAGCGCATACTTCACGAGCCACCCGTGGGCCGCCTCCGTGGTGGAAAAGGGCGCCTTGGTCCGGGCGCGCAAGGCGGGCGACCCGAATCCTTATATCGCGCCGGCGGACTTCCTGGCATTCATGAAGGAACGGTTGACGGACCATGAGGCACGGCTCAGCCAAATGCGGCGGTAACCTGTGAGGACGGCATCGTAATGAGGGGACAGTGAGCCACTTCCTACGCCTCGGAAATCGCTTACTGTCCCCCGGTAGTTAGAACAGGTACTTCAAAGCGATCTGCATGATGCGTGGATCCCTCGCCGAAATAATTTTCCCGAAGTTCGGATTGTTCAAAAGCACAACCGGACTACTCGGATTCAAGTGATTCGGCATATTGAACGCTTCGGCGCGGAACTGGATCGTCTGACCCTCCGTGATCCGGAACGATCTGGTGAGCCCCATGTTGATTGTAATCACCCCGGGTCCCTGAATGTTCCTGGAGGCATTCCCCCATTCTCCGTTCGCCGGACGGGCAAAGGCGGCGGGGTTGAGCCATCCGTTCACGCTCTTGTTTGGAAGGAACGGGTCGGCCAGAATCTGGTGTGCGCGGTTGGTGCCGCTGCCGCTCCTCAATGCCGTATTGAACCCCGATTGCACGTCGAGGTAACCTCCCGATTCAATGCGAACGATGGCCGAAACCTGCCAGCCGCTTGCAATCGCGCGCAACGCAGGTCCGGAGAACCGAGGGGTTTCGTAGACGGTTGACATATTGAAGCTGTGCCGCGTGTCTCCGGGACAACCGCCGCGTTCATCCCGCCGGCGGCCGGGATAAACGCCCGAGCCGGTTTGACCGCCACCCGCAACAAAGAAATCACCGATACAATGCGACCACGTGTAGTTGCCCTGAACGGTTATGCCGTTACTTCGCCGCCGTTGAACGGAAAGCAACATGCCGTTGTAGTTGGATGTGCTTTCGTCGCTCAAATACGTCATATTCGCGAAGAACCGCCCCTCCGACGGATTTCGCAGAAAAAGGGAGCGCCGCTGATTCGTATTTCCAGTCGTTGAAGCGCCGGGAATGTAGATCGCCGGATTGCCTTCCGTCGCGCTCTGCCCGTGAATCGAGCTGTTACCGATGTAGTTGGCCGCCACCATCCAGTCGGTTCCCAGCTGCCGCTGCACGCTCAGGTTCCACTGATGGACATACGCCGGCTTGAAGTCCTGGTCGAAGTTAATGTAGAAGACCTGCTCCGGAAACACGACGTCCGCATTGATTACCGTGGGGAATGGATTGCCTCCCGGATAGCCCAGCCATGGGTCATCCAGGCCGCCCGGCGGATCGTTCCGTGTGATTTGATTGCTCCAGGGCGCGCCGTTTCCAAACCAGTGGAACGTCGGAGGCAGATCGTAAAACAACCCGTACGCCGTCCGAATGGTCGTGCGTCCATCGCCGAGGACATCCCATGCAAGTCCCAGCCGCGGCGCAAACTTCATCCAATGGTCGCGGGTATATTTGTTGCCGAGAGACAGGGAATCCCCGGTGTACTGAAGTCCTGCCGGCGCGTTCTTGAAGACGGTGCTCTTGATGCCCTTGTCGAACCACTCCTGTTCGAAATGCATCGGCCGGCCCAAATGATACGGCGCCGTGTGCGGTTCCCACCGTATGCCCGGGCTTACCGTCAGGCGGGAAGTAGCCTTCCAGGTGTCCTGTAGGTACAGAGCCATGGAGTTCTGACGGACATTCGCCAGAATCGGGCTGCCCTGAACGAAAGCCGATGCTTTACCCAGCATGAAGTCGGACAGGCCCATTCCGGTGAAGTGGCCGTCGAAGGTAGTAGCCGGAAACACAGATGAACCCACCTTGCCGTTCAGCATCTGGTGTATCCAGCTTCCGCCCAGGCCCAATTGGTGCCTTCCCATCTCGATGCTGAGATCGTCGCCCAAATGGAACGATGTGGTGTTTTCGTAACCCGCGTTCGTGTTGGTGCCAAGGAGGCTGAATCCGGATGCGACTGTCATGACGGTCATATTCGGAATGCCCTCGTACACGCCCTTGGCGCCCAGGGAGGTAAGATCGAAGGTTTGCGGAGCGAACTTCGGAATCCACGTACGGTTGACTGAACCACGGAAGGAACTTACGGCCTTCGGGCTGATCAAATAGGTGTGGCCCAGGGCAAACGATTTTACGTGATGGACCAGTTGCCCGTTACTGCTCGTCAGAGCGTTCACGCCATCATAGTCCGCGGGCTGGTCGCGGCGGGCTTCCAGATAACGGCCGAAGATCGAGTGCTTCTCGTTCATCTGGTAGTCCACTCTGCCGGTCGTGAACCATTCGTTGTACTGGAGGCTGCCGCCAAACCGTACTTCGCCACAGGGATCGCTTGTCCTCGGCATAAGTTTATGGTTTGCCAGATTCAACGCCACCTTCGAGAAGAGTGCGGGATCGATGCGGTTGCCCACAAACGGAGCCCGCAGGGCGATTGCCCTGCCGTTGTTGCAAGAAGCGGAAGCGATCGTTGTGAAATCGCCCGCCAGCATTGCCGGCGTTGGAATGAAGGCGCGCCTCGCCGAAGGCCTGGCCCGTTCCGTCGTACCCTGTTCACCCGCAAAGAAAAATAGCTTATTCCGGATGATCGGGCCGCCGACGGTACCTCCAAACTGATTCCGCTTCAGTCCGTCGTTCCTCACATCGAATGCGTTGCGGGCGTTGAGCGATCCGTTACGCAGAAATTCAAAGATGGATCCATGAAACTCATTCGTGCCCGATTTTGTTACCGCGTTCACGGCGCCCGAGGAGTGAAAGCCGTACTGAGCTGCCAAGCCGCTTGTCTCCACCTTGAATTCCTGCAATGCATCGGGGAAGGGCAGCGGGAGGTTCAAATTGTTATAGGCGTCATTGTGGTTGGCGCCATCCAGCCGATATGTCAGTCCGGTCTGCATTCCGCCGGCGACCTGGATGATGATCGTCGGATAATTCCGGCTTCCCGGGTTTAGCGTGCCCTGCTCCGACGTGGTCGCCACGCCGGACAACAGGACCAATTCGGTTACCTGCCGACCATTCAAAGGCAGTTCGAGAACGCGAACGTTGTCGATGACCTGGCTGATTCCCGTATTACGAGTTTCGACGAGGGCGGCATCCGCCTGCACTTCAATCGTTTCGGAAATCTGTCCCACTTCGAGGGAAATGTTGATCACCGGGTTGGCTCCGACCTGCAGGACGATCCCGGTCTGCACATACGTCCGAAACCCAGGAAGGGCCGCTTCCAGCCGATAGGGACCGACAGGAAGGCTCGGTATGACATAACCGCCCGTTTCGTTCGTCAAAGCGGCGCGCGTGATACCCGTCTCTGTCTGCGTTACGGTCAAATCAACTCCGGGCAAAATCGCGCCGCTCTGATCTCTGACCGATCCGCTGATCTGAGCAGTCGATTGCGCCTGTCCGCCCCGCGGCGCCAGGAGCAACAATGCAAATATCATCAGGACGACCCGTCTGATGTGCTTTCCCACCATGTTCCCTCCATTCCCGTCGAAAGATCGGCGGGAGAAAAATTCAACCCAGAATGTTGTGCCAACTTAATTGAGAGGACTATTGCAGGCGATCGGACCGGTGTCAACAGTTTGCAATGAAGTTGCGGGCTTGTTCTTGAGCGGGGCTTCAGCGGCTGTTTCCTTCCTGGCCCTTTCGTGATGGTGTTTCTCCTCGTTACTCGCGGCCGTCGTCGCCGAGCGTGGGTACGAGGTTGTCGATGTCCTTTTCGTTCTCCAGGCAGGAATGCGAAAAGATGCGATCGCCGATCTGCCGCCTAAAAAGACGGCGCGTGGTGAAGGGCTTCACGAAAAAGACGGGATCGTCGTAAGCGACCACGTGCTCGAGGGTGTTTGGATCGGCCAGTTTAAATCGTTCTGTCATGTGCAGCCTGTCACTGTGCTCGTGCCCCGAGGTATCCAGCCAGGTTCGGTCATCGATCGCAACAGTGTCCACAACCAGTGTGTCTTTTCCTTCCCAGTGGCCGACCGAATGTCCCATCCACTCCGGAAAATCCTTTAGGTCGGCGGGATGGCCGCGTCCATCCGTATAAATGAGTCGAAAAATGTTCTGAGACTCCGAAAGGAATACGACCAGGTCCGGGCGCTGAACCAGCATTGTTGGATGAGCCATCATGATCATTCTTGCCGGGCCCGGAGGCAGGCACCTGGTATTCGGGTCCTTCGCGTGGTCGACAGTCTTATATCGCTCTTCTCCGAAAGGCGTAAGAATCATCTCCTGGCCTTCGATGGCAATCTTCGAAAGATCGCCGCTGCCGCCGCTGAACCAGACACCGGTCAAGTCCGTGTGGCCGTCGGGCGCCGCGGGCTGGGCCGTTCCGCGATACCACCATGCGCCGTCTGCGGGAGGATCCTTCGGGGCCTGTGCCCTGACCGGCGCAGCCGCCATCATCAAAAGTCCACACACAATCAGAACACGGCTTCTCATTTTGAACCTCCCAAGGTGTCGGATTATTTAGTCGGCGATCCAAGGTGTCAATATCTATCCCGTGAGTCTATTTGTGCACTACACTGGCCTCGCACAGCGAGAACGCCCTGATCGGAAGGCACGGGGACGATTTCCATGATGCCAATGCGGTTGCTCCCTATATGTGTCCTTGTCCTGTTTCTGGCAGCGCCTATCGCGAACGCCCAGCAGGCCGGACTGATCACCACCGTCGCCGGTTCGGGCATAGCGGGTTACGGCGGCGATGGCGGACCGGCAATTGACGCTAAGATCTACACGCCATTCGGCCTGGCCGTTGATGCAGCAGGCAACCTATACATCGCTGTATCTTTCAACCATGCTGTTCGGAAGGTCACGCCGGCCGGAATTATCACCACCATTGCGGGGACCGCCTCTCCCGGATTCAGCGGCGAGGGTGGGACCGCTACCTCCGCGCGGCTGTATAACCCCGCTGGTATCGCCGTAGACGCCGCGGGTAACTTGTTTATTGCCGATTCCGGCAATAACCGGGTTCGGAAGGTCGCGCCGGGCGGCATTATCACAACAATCGCCGGCAGGGAGACTGCTGGCTATTGTTGTGACGGCGGGTTCGCGGTCTACGGTCAGTTCACGAATCCAAACGCAGTTGCGCTGGATGCCGCAGGTAACTTGTATATTACCGATTCCGGCAATCACCGGATCCGCAAGATCACTGCCGCCGCCACCGGGTTCGGGATTATCAGCACAATCGCCGGAACGGGAACTGCCAGGTACAGTGGCGACGGCGGATTCGCGACCTCAGCCCAGCTTAACTCGCCGACAGCGGTAACCGTGGATTCGGCCGGCAACGTTTATATTGCGGACTCGACAAATGAGCGGATTCGCAAAATCACACCCGCGGGCATCATCACCACAGTTGCAGGCGATGGCTCGACCGGATACGGCGGTGACGGCGGCCAGGCAACATCCGCGCAATTGCGCTCGCCCTCCGGGGTAGCAGTGGATGCTAAAGGCAACCTGTATTTTTCGGATAAGAACAATCACCGTATCCGTAAGGTCACGCCCGCCGGAATCATCACCACAGTCGCCGGGACCGGCACGCAAGGTTATGGCGGCGACGGCGGACCGCCAGCATCAGCACGGCTTACTACGCCAGGCGTTCTTGCGTTTGACGCTGCCGGCAAGCTGTATGTTGCGGACGTCGGAAACGACCGGGTCCGGAGAATCACGCTGCCTGCGACGCCTCCTCTGATTAACTCGTCTTTGTCGCCGCTACCCGGACTGGTCGGCGAAACCTATAGCCAGACTTTCACGGCTTCGGACGGAACATCGCCTTTTGCCTGGACTGTAGCGGCAGGATTCCTGCCGCCGGGTCTCAGTTTGAATCCTGCAACGGGAGTGCTGAGCGGAAGACCGACGCAAGCGGGCGCTTACAGATTCACGGTCGAAATTCTTGATGGTGCTGGCCTGAGAGACTCCGTCGTTGTCGAACTCACCATCAATGCGGGAGGGCCGAGCCAGACGCCTACGACAACGTCTTTCGGATTCTCGAGTGGAGGAGGTTCCAGCATTGGCACGAGAGGAGGAAACAGTGGAACCATAGTTACAGGCTACGCCACGCTGCAGATTTCGTCCGGGAGTTCTCCGGCAGGATTCGAGATTTTTAGCTTGCGCCAAAACGGAATCCTTGTGAGCGAGGCCGCGGTCCCGGCCACGACTCGCCTGCGAAATGGCCGCATCTATGCGGAAATCGCCGGCGCCGTCAATACGGGCATCGCCATCGCCAATCCCAACGCGGAACCGGCCACCATTTCTTATTACTTTACCGATCTCAACGGAACGAACTCCGTCCAGAGGACATTCACGATCGCCCCGAATGGGCAGATCGCAAAATTTCTGGATCAGCACCCTTTCAACGGCTCTGCTGGAACTCGGGGCACATTCACCTTCTCGTCTTCCGTTCCGATTGCTGCGATCAGCCTTCGCGGACTGACCAATGAACGCGGCGAGTTTTTGATGACGACCGTTCCCGTGGCGGATCTGGATTCAACCAGCACACAGACGCTGGTATTTCCACACTATGCCGACGGTGCGGGCTGGGCGACCCAATTCATTCTTGTGAACCCGGCCGACACCACCATCACCGGTTCCGTTCAGTTCTACGGCGCAATCAACATAGCGTCTGCTGCAGGCGGCATTAGTGTCGCCCGGGAGCCGGGCATATACGATTATTCGATACCCGCGCGCAGCTCGCGCCGTCTTGTCTCTGCGGGAACCGCCGGCGCCATCCAGGCGAGTTTTGTCAGGGTAATCCCCGCCGCTGGGACAATAACTCCCGCAGGAGTTGCTGTGTTCGCATTGCGTACGGGCGGCATCACGGTAACGGAGGCTGGCGTTCTGCCGGTACCGGCGTCGAGAGCATTTCGTGTTTATGCCGAAACGGGCGGCAACTTCGATAGCTTTCAGGCGGGTTCGACACAAACCGGCCTGGCGATCGCAAATTTTTCAGCAAGCCGCGCCACAGTCAATTTCGAACTGCTGACACTCGACGGTGTTGCAACGGGATTGTCGGGGTCCACTACGCTTGATGCGAACGGCCAAACGGCGTTGTTTCTGAATCAAATTTCAGGCTTGGAGCTTGTGCCGCCTCTTTTCCAGGGAATACTGCGAGTGTCTACAGCTTCACCGGACGGCATTTCCATTGTTGGATTACGGGCACGCTATAACGAGCGCCAGGAGTTTTTGATCGCCACTACGGCGCCCACAGACGAAAGCGTGCCCGCATCGGCGGCGGAGCTCGTTTTCCCGCACCTTGCCGATGCTGGTGGCTTTACCAGTGAGTTTGTACTTTATGCCGGAAGCGGTACGGCAACGTCGTCCGGAAGCCTGCGTTTCATGGCTCCGTCCGGAAACGGACTTGGAATCAGCGTTGAAACCCAGTCTGACCGTCTGAGCGCCGCGGGGATTACAGACGCAGACGGCATCGTCACACTGAATGTGAATGGAACGAATATGACGTTTCGTTTCGTGGATCAGCCCACGGGAACACCAATGCATCTACTTTCAGTCGGTCTGGTAATCGACAAGAAGAGTGGGCACGGGATGCTTCTCGCCATTGATCCCGCCAACGCGTATCCACCACGATTTGTGATTCTCGAGGCACGGCCTGCCTCGCCGTTGAGCAACTCGGTTGCATCGGACGGTATCAGCTCCAGGGCTGAAACGGCTACGGGACCTATTGAGATCGGGTTGAATAAGATGACCGATAAGGTCATCGAGACCAAAACCTATCCGATACCTGGACAGGGTGTTATCGACAAAATTGATACTGTCATGAACGCAAAGGACTTCGCTGTATTGGTTGCGAAGAGATTGAATAGCAGCGGCGTCCCTCTCGGAAAATTTACCGATAAGCTTGGAACACCTGAAACGCGCGAAGTGAGTACAACCGAGGCATTAACAGAACTCCTCATTGACACTGCCGAAGGGCTTCCCGTTAAGGCCTTCATGCTGTGGGCAACAAGCGGAACGGCACCTCAAAAAGCTGTAGAGCTTCTGATAGACGTCTCATCCCTTGGAACCGATCTGGGCACAATCTGGGGGTGTGCCAATTTAGGTCAGCCCGTATCCGTGACCACTTTTAAAGTCCGCGGCGTTGAAACGTTGAAGCTTTACAACTGCAAACCCCGGGGCATCGACATCGCAGAGGCCGTGCCTTTCGGAGCAAACTTTATTGAGCCGGCGGATCCAAACCCTTGCCCGACAAGCTCTCTGGAGCTGATACGGGTCGGCAAACTGGATCTTGCATATACCGCAGATATTCAAAACAGCAAGGCAACATTGATGGTGCCGCCCGGAGACTATAAAGCATCGGCGCCGTGTCCAAAGTTCGACCCAAAACCGGTAAAGGTCACAGTGCCACCGGGCGGCACAACCATCGACATACCTCTGGAGCCGCCACAACCAAACCCGCCGCCGGCTGCCAACCCTGTCGTTTCGGTACGACTGATTGGTCCGGGCCTGACCGGATTTCTGAAAGCCGGTACGGAAATAAGATTTACGGCGGTCCCTCTGGACGCGACTGGAAGCGTGGTGCGCGCGGCGGTCTGCAGGTATTTGTTCTCCAATCCCGTTGGCAGCGAAGTTGTCATCATTGCTAACCCCAATGTGGGCATTGTCCGAATCGGCGCTGGCTCGGGCGCGGCACGAGTATGGGCTGTATGTGGCAATCCCGAAGTGAGCAGCAATTCCAAACTCATTTCCACCGGCAATTCTGACCCGTCGGGTGGTCAGAAAGTCCTGACTGTTACGAGAGCAGGGACCGGTACGGGCACGGTTACATCAACTCCGGCCGGAATCAATTGCGGAAGCACTTGCTTCCTTGCCTTTACGAAAGACAGCCAAGTCACCCTCACCGCAGTGGCAGCGACCGGATCGGTGTTCGACGGATGGTCCGGTCCCTGTACCGGCACCGGCGTCTGCATGGTTGCAGTGGATGCGGATAAATCGGTGACCGCGACGTTTACCGCAAAAAGACGGTTCACGCTCAGAGCCAGCAAGACTGGAGGCGCTTCCAACA
Source organism: Candidatus Sulfopaludibacter sp. SbA3 (assembly GCA_945865815.1). GTDB lineage: Bacteria > Acidobacteriota > Terriglobia > 20CM-2-55-15 > 20CM-2-55-15 > CAMBFR01. The sequence goes on along the minus strand of CAMBFR010000019.1, from coordinate 34,014 downwards.
GTTACATCCGTTCGAACCCCGCCGCCATCACTTGCCCCTCGACCTGTGATGCGACCTTCGACGAAGGGACCCCAGTCGAATTATCAGTGGTTCTTCTTGGTAACGATGGTTTCACGAGCTGGGGCGGTGACTGCGCGGGTCAAACGGGCAACTGCCGGTTGACGATGACCAAAGACATGACAGTCTCGGTAACGCTGAACGTGGCGCCGCCGCTGGAAGCTACCATCCAATCCGCAACCTGTACCGGCAGGTTGGTCTCCGTGAATCTGGCTGGGTCGAACAGCACATGGGAGTTCACGGTGACAGCTTCGGGTACCGTCTCTGGGCCCGTGTACACAAATTTCATAGCAGCGTTAGACACTCAGTACGTACATGTCTTTAGCAGTTCTCCCTACACGTCGTCGTGGCCTCTGTCGGAGTACGGCGGCTTTGGCCGTGGTCCTAACGACCCTTCGTCAGCTACCTGGAGCCGGCAGATCGTCTGGAGGAGCCTCTATGTGAACAATGAAACCGAGCGGGTGACCGTTAGGGTGACTTACAGAGAGCGCAACTACAGCGAGTCCAGGGTAGAGCGTGTTGTCACCTGCCGTGCGGAGTAGCTGAGGACCTGCACGTCTCTATTCCCACCCTTATTGAAGAGATGGACACATCAATTTGTCATCGTTCGTTGACAATAAGCCCCGCCGTGTGGTCCGATTCCTCCGAAAGTTATCCCTGCAATTATTCCGGTGGTACAGATTTATCCGGTCAACGGTTTGTGAGGCTTTATTGGCTCGTTATCTTTTGAGGCGCGAAGAGGAATCCAGACGAGAAATTCCTCTTCGCAGATCGCGAGCCGTAACGGTTCGTAAATAAGGAGAGGATATCTATGATGCTGGGAATCAGAGTACTTGTGGGATTGATCTTCGCCGTCGTGTCATGTAGCGCCGCATGGGCGCAGTCGACGGCTCAAATAAACGGGACGGTAAGCGACGCCAGCGGCGCGGTATTGCCTGGCGTCGAGGTTACTGTGACGCAAACCGGCACGGGCCTCACCCGCAACACCGTGTCCAATGAAACCGGTTCCTACACGCTCACCAACCTGCCTGTGGGTCCCTACCGGCTGGAAGCGGCATTGCCGGGATTTCGTACGTTTGCGCAAACCGGAATCGTATTAACAGTCGGCGCCAATCCGACGTTAAACGTCGCCCTCGAGGTCGGAGCTCTTTCCGAAACAGTGGAAGTGCAGGCGGACGCGGCGTTGGTCGAAACGCGGAGCACGGGAGTCGGTCAGACAATCGATAACCTTCGCGTGACCGAACTGCCGCTCGGCGGACGGCAATTAACGGAGTTGATCATTCTTTCCGGCGCTGCCGTCGGTGGCGGCGCGCAAAACTCGCCGCGCAACTATCCCACGGACATCATTTCCGTCGGTGGCGGATCGAACGACGGTCTGAATTTCATGTTGGACGGAGGCGTTCACAACGATCCGTACGGGAACCAGTCTCTTCCGCTGCCATTCCCCGACGCCATCCAGGAGTTCAAGGTCGAGACCAGCGCTGTACCCGCGCAGTACGGTTTCCACTCGGCCGGCGCCGTAAATGTGATCACGAAGTCAGGCACCAACGACATACATGGAAGCCTTTTTGAATTCGTACGCAATAAAATCTTCAACGCTCAAAACCCGTTTGCGTCGCGGAAGAACGGGCTGAAGAAGAACCAGTTTGGCGGCGTCGTCGGCGGACCGGTCGTCAACAATAAGCTCTTTTTCTTCGGCGGATACCAGGTAACGCTCGAACGGTCCGTACCCTCAGCCCTCATCGCCTACGTTCCCACGGCGCAAATGCTGTCCGGCGACTGGACGACCTTCGCATCCGCACAGTGCCAGGGCGCGGGCGCAATTACGTTGCGAGCTCCGTTCGTCAATAACCGCATCAGTCCCGCCCAGTACTCGCCGGCGGCCATGGTTCTGGCGGCCAAGTACCTGCCCCAGACGACGGACCCCTGCGGGAAAACGAGTTTCGGTCGAAAGAGAAACCTGGACGAGCATTTGATTGTCGGCAGGATGGACTGGCAACAGTCCGAGAAGCATTCGTTGTTCGGGCGTTATGAAGTGGGCTACCTGGACCAGCCATCCGACTACGATGGCCAGAATTCGATTTCGGCCAGCGAGCCGGACTACTATCGGCACGCGAAGTCGTTTGTCCTTGGCGACACTTATTCGATCAGTCCCAACATGGTGAGTTCCTTCCGCGGAACGATCCTCCGGACCGTCAACGACAAAGCTTTGAAGATCCCCCTGTTCAACTTCCAGGATCTCGGAGTCAAGATGCCGTTCTACCCGGAAGGCATCGCAAAGCAGGTACGGCTTGTTGTGGACGGGCAGTTCGAGGCGAACATGAGTTCGCAAGGCTTCACAAACTCGACGGTTTATCAGTTGGCCGACGATGTCAGTTTGATCCGGGGCAATCACCAGCTCGGGTTCGGAGTGCAGCACATCCATAACATGATGAACTACACCTCGGCGACACAGGCCGTGGGTCAGTTCAGCTTCAACGGCGCGGTTCTCGGAAACTCGCTGGCGGATCTGATGCTGGGAAGAGCCAACACATTCACCCAGAGCCGAATCACGAACCAGTACTACCGGCAGAATTATCTGGGGATCTATCTGCAGGACACGTGGAAGGCCAGCAACAACCTGACCGTCAACGCCGGCGTCCGGTGGGAACCCTCTCTGGGTCCGTACGACAGCGCCGGGAAGGGTGCATTCTTCAGCAGGGAGCGGTTCGACCAGGGTCTTAAGAGCGGGATCTTCCCGAATGCTCCCGCAGGAATTTACTTCCAGGGAGAAGGCGGAATTCCAGACACGAATGCGTTTGCCAGAACCGACATGTTTCCTCGCCTGGCGCCGCGCCTGGGATTGGCGTGGGATCCGCAAGGCAATGGCATGATGACGGTTCGCGCAGCGTACGGAATCTTTTTCGACTCGCCGCACCTGCACCAGTATGGCGGCCGCCGCGATGCATCGCCCAAGGGAGCCTCCATCGTCGTGAACAGTCCGAATTTTGACGATCCGTGGGCAACTCATCCTGGCGGAAACCCGTTTCCGATTGCCCTGGATAAAAACGCTTCGTTCCCATTCGGCGGACGTTACGCGGTCTTTCCATGGGAGATGAAAAAGCCGTACATGAATCAGTGGAATTTGAGCATCCAGAGGCAATTCGGAGCGAACTGGCTGCTCGCCGCGAATTATATCGGCAACAACATCATTCACATGATGTACCGCTGGGAAGAGAATCCGGCAATCTTCGTTTCGGGCGTCGGCGATGCAAATCGCAACTGCTTCCTGAACGGCGTGAGAGTTCCATACACCGTGAACCCGGGCGCAGCCTGCTCGACAACTGGCAACACGAATGCGCGCCGCGAGTTGAGTCTGGCGAACGCGGCAGTCGGTCAGTTCTACGGCAACATCATTTATGGTGACGATAGCGCCACGCGTAACTACAACGCCATGGTGCTTCAGATCCAGCGCCGGCGCTCGAACGGCATCACGGTCCAGGGAAATTACACCTGGTCGCATGCCATTGATGACGGTTACCAGGATGTCATTCAAAACAGTGGCGGACAGACCCAGGACCGCCGGCGGGCGAACCGCGGGAACTCCGAATTGGATCGCCGGCATAACTTCAATATGTCGACGGTGTACGACTTGCCGCAGTTTGAGAACACCGCAACACGGTACCTGCTGAGCGGCTGGCAGATTTCGGGAATCGTCCGAGTCACGTCGGGCGCGTACCTGACCATTGCGTCCGGCGCCGATACAGCGTTATCCGGTACAGACGATCGAAGACCCAATCAGGTACTACCTTCGCCCTACGCCGCGACAAAGACAACCGATCAGTGGTTCAATCCTGCCGCGTTCGTACGGCCGGCCAGCGGAACCTACGGGAACATGGGCGGCAGGAATATCCTTGGGCCGGGCAACATCCGAATCGATATGGGCCTGACCAGGAAGTTCCGGATCCGTGAAGGCCAGACGCTGGAGTTCCGGGCGGAAGCCTTCAATGCGCCGAACCACTTCAATCCACCCAATCCGGCGACAACTATTACCAGCCAGACCTTCGGCAAGAGCCTGCCTGTAATTGAGGGAGCTCCTCTGGGCTTCTCCGCTGCTCAGGAGCGCATCATGCAGTTGGCACTGAAGTACGTGTTCTAAAAGAGCCTGGGTCGATAACAACGCGAACGCCGCGAATGGGGATGACATTTATCCCATTCGCGGCGTTCGCGTTTTCAGGGGCTGTTACTACAGGCTTGTTACTCGCTGAAATAGTCTTCTTTATTGATCAACACCGTGCGGGGTTTGCTTCCTTCGGGAGGTCCGACGACGCCGTCGCGTTCCATGGCGTCCAGGAGGCTGGCGGCGCGGCCGTAGCCGATCCGCAAGCGGCGCTGCAGGGCCGAAGTTGAAGCCTTGCCCATTTCCATGACAATCCGCACCGCGTCGTCGTACAGGTCGTCGACCTGGCCATTAAACTCGCCCAGTTCGTCGCGCTCTTCGGGTGACTCGAGTATTTTTTCGTTATAGGACGGCTTGCCCTGTTGCTTCAGAAACTCGACCACGCGTATGACTTCTTCTTCAGTGATCAGCGGTCCATGGACACGGATGAGGCGTGACGATCCGGGAGGCAGGAACAGCATGTCGCCGCGGCCCAGAAGCTGCTCGGCGCCGTTGGAATCGAGAATCGTCCGCGAGTCCACCTTTGAGGCGACGCGGAACGAAATGCGGGCAGGGAAGTTGGCCTTGATCAGTCCGGTAATGACATCCACCGAGGGCCGCTGCGTCGCGAGAATCAGGTGGATTCCAACCGCGCGCGCCATCTGCGCCAGCCGCGTAATGGATTCCTCGACTTCGCGAGCCGCGGTCATCATAAGGTCCGCGAGTTCATCGATGACGATGACAATGTACGGCAGCGGTTCGCGATCTTCTTCTTCATTGTCGTCCGGCCCTGCCGCTTTCAGGCCGGGGATCGGGAGTTGCTTCACCTGGTCGTTGTAGGCCTCCAGGTTCCGGACGCCTCGTTTGGCAAGCTTCTTATAGCGGCCTTCCATTTCCATCACGGCCCAGCGCAGGGCATTCTGCGCGATTTTGGGTTCGGTGACGACGGGTACAAGCAGGTGTGGAATGTCCTGATAAAGGCCGAGCTCGAGCCGCTTTGGATCGATGAGGATCATCTTCATCTGGTCGGGCCTGGCTCGAAAGAGCAGCGACAGAATCATCGCGTTGATGGAGACGCTCTTTCCGGTTCCGGTCGATCCGGCAGCCAGCAGATGCGGCATTCTTTGCAGATCCGACGTGACAATCTTTCCCGTAATGTCTTTGCCGAGCGCAAGCGCCAGGCGCGCAGGGCTTTGAGAATACTCCGGGGATTCGAGAAGTTCGCGCAGCATGATTGTGGCGCGCTGGTCATTGGGAACTTCCATGCCGACAGTGGATTTACCGGGAATGCGGTCGATGCGCACGGATTCGGCCTCCAGAGCCAGGCAAAGGTCGTCGCCAAGCGCCGTTATGCGCGAGTATTTCACGCCGGGCTCCGGCTTGAATTCAAACGTGGTGACGACCGGTCCCGGATGAATCTGCTGCACAACGCCCTCGACTTCGAATTCGCGGGCTTTCTCTTCGATCAACCGCGCGCGATTTCGCAGTTCATCTTCATTGACCTTGATGCTTGCGGCCGGCGGATTCAGCAGCGCGGTTGATGGAAACTCGGTTGCCGTAGCCTGCTTTGCGGCGCCGGCCGAGCGCGGCTTCGCCGAGGCGGGCACGGCTTCCCGGGGCAGTACGGCTATCGGCGTTACGCTTGCCGGCGCGGCCTTGGGCTTCTTGATCTCCTCGATGGTCTGCTCTCGTACCGGCGTCGTTACAAGCGTCTGCTTCTTTGGCGCCTTTCTCTCTTCGGACTTCCGCCGCGCATTTTCGCGGGCGCGGTTGGCCTGGTATTCCTCCCAGCGCTCCACCCATCCGGAGACAAACTGGAATCGCGCTTTCAGGACGCCCAGGGCCCAGGCAAAGGAAAAGGTGGTCGACAGAAACAGGGAGACAAAGAAAGCTGCTATCAGGATGACCGCGGCGCCGGCGGGATTCAGCGTTGCCTTGAGAGCGTCGGCCAGCAGGCGTCCGAGCAGGCCCCCATACGGGATCTGTCCGCCAATGAGCGGCAGTGAAGGCGCAATGGAAAATGCCGCCGAAAGCGTCAGCATCAACAGGATCATTCCCGACAAACGAGTCCAGAAGGTCGTTACAGGCCAGGATGCCAGCCAGTAGAACGCGTAAACTCCGAGGAAGATCGGGATCAGATAGCTCGAAAAGCCAAGAAACTGGAAAGACGCGTCGGCGATGTAGGAGCCTGCAGGCCCGATGAAATTCGACGGTGTGGGATCAAATTGGGGGCTTTTGCTGATGTTGAATGACGGGTCGTCGGGATTGAAGGAAACAAGGCTCAATCCCAATAGAATCGCAATCGTCAGAAGCAGCAGACCGACGAATTCGTTCAATCTTCGATGTTCTGTCGGAACGACGTATGCCGTCCAACTGCGTCCGCCCATATTCGGGAGGCATTCTAGCGGATTCCCGACCAGAATGCGAGGTACACCACAAGGCCGAGAGCGATTCGGTAGTACACGAAGACAAAAGTGTTGCGTGTTTGCAGGTACCGAAGAAGGAATGCGATCGACGCGTAACCCACGATTCCGGCGGAAACGATGCCTGCCAGGAGGGGAACCGTCTGGTCCGGCGTCAGGCCCAGGCTTGCGATATCGAGAAGCTGCTTCGCGACGGCGCCGGCGATGATGGGCGTTGATAGCAGGAAGGAGAAGCGCGCAGCTGCCTCGCGCTTCATCCCGCGAAACAACCCGGCGGTGATCGTCACGCCGGACCGCGATACGCCGGGAATCAGCGCCACGGCCTGGGCAATCCCGACCGTGATGGCATCAAGCCAGGAAATGCCGTCGAGCGATTTCTGCCTGCTGCCTTTCCTTTCAGCGGCAACGAGGACCAGTGCCAGCGCGATAAGAGTAAAAGAGATGACCGCGGGGCTTCGAAGCGCGCCCTCGATGATGTCCTCGAAAAACAGGCCGGCGAGCGCTCCGGGGATCGTGGCAACCACGATGAACAAAACCATCCGGGCATTGGGATCGCTCGTCCTCGTCCGGCCGCGGAGCAGATCGAAAGACGACCGCGTTAATGCGATCCAGTCCGACCGGAAGTAGACCAGCAGCGCGACAAGAGTGCCCAGGTGCAGCGCGACGTCGAATGCAAGGCCCGGATCGTTCCATCCCATGAACCACGGCAGCAGAATCAGGTGCGCCGTGCTGGAGATGGGAAGGAATTCCGTAAAACCCTGTACTGCGCCGTAAACGATGGCTTGGATGATGTCCATCAGTGTCCAGGTGCAGGCAATCAGATTTCCAGGATAACGGGGAGGATGAAGGGCCGCTTCGCCGTCTGCCTGGAGAAGTACTTCTTGAGATCTTTGCGGATCTTCTCCTTCATGACGGTATAGTCTCCGCGCTCTTCCACCGATGATGCGTTCAGGGTGTCGATAACCAGTTGCTTGCTCTCGGCAATCAGGCGCTCTTCCTCGGAGAACGCGACGCCGCGCAAAACAATCTCCGGCGCGGTTTCCATCATGCCGGTCTGCTTGTTGATGGTGATGATCGGCACAACGATGCCATCTTCTGAAATGTGACGCCGGTCACGGATCACGATTTCGCCCACCTCTTCGAGGCTGCCCTGGTCAATGAGCACCTTGCCGACCGGGACCTTTCCGGTGATCCGCGCGCCGGTTGAATCGAAGCGGATGACGTCGCCCGATTCGGCAATGATGATCTTCTCCTGAACTGCTCCTGTTTTTTCAGCCAGCCTCGCATGACGATGCAGCATCCGGTACATGCCATGAATGGGAATGAAATATTTCGGCTTTGCCAGCGTGATGACCAGCTTCAGTTCCTCCTCCGAGCCATGGCCGCTCACGTGGAGCGGCGGATAGCTTCCGTCTGGATAATAAAGGTCCGCGCGGCGCCGGTAAAAATGATCCATCAGGCGGGAGACGGCCTGGTCGTTGCCCGGTATGACGCGAGCGGAGAGGATGACCGTATCGCCTTCGTCGATCTTGAAATCCTTGTGATTGTCGAGCGCAAGCCTGGAAAGGGCGGACATCGGCTCGCCCTGGCATCCGCCGGCGACGACGCACACTTTATTCCGCTGATAGTTCTTGATCTCTTTCGATCGAACGATCAGTCCCGGCGGAACCTTGAGGAAGCCAAGTTGTTCAGCGGTTTCCACATTGTCCGACATGCGGCGTCCCAGGAAGCTCACGACGCGATCGTGCAGCTTGGCCTGGTCAATGACGAGCTGCAGGCGCGGTATCGACGACGCAAAACAAGAGAGAATCACCCGGCCCTTCGAACTGCGAAAGATAGTATCGAAGCGATCGTAAACCGAGCGTTCGGAACCGGTGTGTCCCGAGTGCTCGGCATTCGTGCTGTCCGAGAAGAGCGCCAGAACACCCTCCGCGCCGTATCCCGCAAGAGTGTGCAGGTCAAACGTCGCGCCATCAATAGGCGCGGGATCGATCTTGAAATCGCCCGTGTGGATTACAGTTCCGGCAGGCGTCTGGATCGCCAGTCCGAACGCATCGACTATCGAATGGGTGACCTGGAAGAACTCCACGGTGAAGCAACCCACCGAGATCCGGTCCTTTGCCTTGATCGTGTGGAGATCGGCATCCTCAAGAAGCCCATGTTGCTGGAGCTTGTTCTTGACGAGGCCCATCGTGAAACTGCTGCCGTAGATGGGAACATTCAGGTACGGCAGGATGAAGGGCAGGGCTCCAATATGATCTTCGTGTCCGTGCGTCAGAAAAATCGCCCGGACCTGGTCCTTGTTTTCGAGCAGGTACGTGATGTCCGGGACAATGATATCGACGCCGAGCATTTCCGCATCGGGAAACATCACGCCTGCGTCCACGACAATGATGTCTCCGCGAGACCGGAAAGCCATGATGTGCATTCCGAATTCGCCGAGCCCGCCCAGAGGAATAACTTCGAGTGTCTGATCCGTGTTCATTGCAATCCGAACTGATTATACACACGCTGAAATTCAGGTATCGAAAGCTCTTCAGGCCGCGCGCCGGGTTTGATGGCGCATGCGTGGAGACGTTCGATGACCGCTTCACGCGGTATCGAGGGAAACATCGCCAGCAGATTGTTCGCCAGCGTCTTGCGCCGCGATGAGAATGCGCGATGCACGAAGTCGGTGAACGCCGTTGCGTCCGCCACGTCGGGACGCCATTCGAGCCGGATTACCGAAGAGTCTACCTTTGGCCGGGGGCGGAAAGCGCCCGGCGGGACGCTGAAGCCATACTTCACGTCGGCGTAATACTGCACGAGAACGCTGAGCGGACTGTATTCGCCCGAGCCGGGCCGGGCTGCGATGCGCTGCGCAACCTCCTTCTGGATCATGACCGTGACATCAAGGATGTGCCGCCGCGCCGCGATGAAGCGCTTGAACAGCGGGGTTGCAACGTTGTACGGCAGATTTCCCACCAGATGAAAGGGCTCGGCGGCGAGTGTCGCAAAATCCAGGTCGAGCGCATCGCCTTCCACAATTTCAACGTTCGAAGGCATGCCGTTTCGCAAGGCCGGGATGAGATCCCTGTCGATCTCTATTCCAATGACACGGTGAGCTGCCGCCGCCAGCTCGCGCGTAAGCGAGCCGGCGCCCGGCCCGATCTCGACAACCGCATGATCCGGTTCAATGTTTGCGAAGGCGATAATCCTGCGAAGGATGGACTTGTCGGAAAGAAAATGCTGGCCGAAGCGTTTCTTCAAAGGAGTTCCGCCAGACTGAAAATACGTCCCGTACGGGATTCGAACCCGTGCTGCAGCCTTGAAAGGGCTGTGTCCTAGACCGGGCTAGACGAACGGGACCAACTGCAGCAAGACAAACATAATTTGTAACACAGTCCCGTAGCCGGGGTCTATGGGGCTAATTTGGGGGCAACTTCAATGGTCTTGTTTGTCCGAAACCACGGGCCGCAGTGGGTTCGTGACCGGACTCCGGTGATGCGGACGCGGCCGGCCGGATGGTCGGCCGGCACGGGTATGCGGGCTTTGCCGCGTGAATCCAGTTGGCACCATTCGACGACGACACCGATGACGGGAGGCGCCTTCTGCGCGGGCGAATATTCGTACGCGATGTCGATGACCTGGCCGGGGAAGGCCGGGACGGCCACAATATACGTCTCGCCGGGACGAACCTTGCGAGTGGAGAAAGTCAGTCTCGCTCGCTTCCTGAGAGCGTTTCGCACGTGCCTCAGCGCTTGGGATGCGGCACTCTGCAGTGGTTTTGGAATCCACGGCCATTTCGGCTTCTGGAACCAGAGCCAGAAGTACTGCGTGCCTTCGCCGGATGAGCAGAGCAGTTCAAATCCGCAGAGCCGGGCGAGAGCACGGGCGTCGTCGAGGGACATCGGAACACCCATCCATGTGTCCTCATGCGTCGATTCCACGGCCATGCATCCCTGAACCTGAAACTTGAACATACCCCCCGGCTTGAGGCATCGGTGCACTTCTCGAATGTAGTTTTCGATCACATTGCGGGACGGGATGTGCTGAAACACGATGAACGAGAATGCGAGGTCGCAGCTGCGGCTCGGCAAGCCGGAAAGATCGACGCCGTTGTTCTTGTGCAGGAACACGTTTCGCAGATCCGAAAGGTTGCGTGTGGCGAGGGCGATCATCTCCGCGCTGATATCCACGGCGTGCACTTCCGCAAAGGCCTCCGCCATCGCGCGCGTCATCCGGCCGGCGCCGCAGCCGATCTCCAGGACTCGCATCCGGCTGAACTCCCCGTCGCCGCGGATGAGTTGAGGATCGGCCAGGATGTCGTTCTCAACGTTGATTTTTCCGCCGCGAAAAAAGTCTTCGGGTGACCAGCGTTCGTTGCCGGTGGCGATATAAAACTCCGCGTTCTCGCGCGCCCTCGCGTCCCAATCCTGTTCCATTCGGGAAGCAATTGCCGAGTTCGAGGGGACTTTTGGCTGCATCACTGTGTTATCCGTTTGAATCGTACCATGCAATCCGGCCCGTCATTGTTTGAGCGCTCGCGTTCACCAATGCACTGTCTCATGTAAACTTCGCGATGTGTGAGAGCGCGAAACCGGTTCTGACGGAGGTCCATGCGTTACGGAATATTTTTTCAACTTCCGGTTCATCACAACCAGACCGATTCGGAACGGTATCGAGAGACCATCGAGCAGTGCGTGTTTGCCGAAGACCTCGGTTTCCACTCTGCGTGGCTTGCTGAAGCGCACTTTCATCCCAGTTTTTCGGCCGTGCCCGCGCCGCTCGTCCTTCTTGCGGCCATTGCAGCCAAAACGAAACGGCTCCGCCTGGGAACCGCCGGAGTCCTGGTTCCCCTGCACCATCCCCTTCGGATTGCCGAGGATGCGGCAACCCTGGATGTGCTGAGTGAAGGGAGGCTGGAATTGGGAGTCGGCAGGGGATCCTGGTCGATCCAGTTTTCCGGGCTTGGCGTTTCCACATCCGAGAGTGACAGCCGGTTTTCAGAAGGGCTCGAAGTAGTGCGCCAGGTTCTCGGAGAGCATCACATCGCGCATCGGGGCAAGCACTGGCAAATCCCAGAAATGCAACTGACTCCGCGCCCCCTGCAAAATCCCGTTCCTATTCGTATTACCGCCAACAGTCATAACTCAACGGCCTGGGCGGGGTCTCGCGGCTATCCGCTGATGACCGGAACCGTCTCGCATCCGTTGCCGGACGAGTTGGAGTCGCAAATCGAGGCTTATCGAGACTCCTTTCGCCCCGGGGTGGGGGGTGATCACCCGGAGATTTCCCTGATTCTGCCGCTCTACGTGGGAGCGAGCGCGTCCGATGCGCGCTCCGAGTTCGAGCCAAGTCTGAAACAGTACATGCGCGTTATCGGGGGCGACGTGTCGTGGGACTATGCTCGCAAGAAAATGGGAATTTTGGGGAGTGCCGGCGAGGTGCGTGCCCAGGCGCTGCAGTTGATCACCGAACCCGATCTGGCCGATTTCATCGGGTGGTTCAATGTGGGCGGGCGAATTCCTCACGCCAGGGTGATGAAAGCAATGGAGCGATTCGCCAGGGAAGTGCGCCCGGCGCTGGACGAGGCCTGCGCCAGGGGGCCCGCAGTCGAATCCAGCCTGTCCTCAAGGTATCGTTAGCACCTGCCTCAACAGCAGCATTTGGCCGAGGTGATACGAATTGTGATCGGCCACGAGTAGCGCTTCGCGAAGAATGTTCTGGCCTGTGCCGTGTGGGATCCGCTTGTAAAGGTCCGTTTTTGGATTTGTGACGAGCTTTTCCATGGCGGCCTGGTCCTTCTTGAACGATTCAACGCTGCGGTTCCAGGCCGTTCGATTCGGAGGAGCCGCGGTGGGCGGCCAGTATCCGGCCGGCCAGTCCGGCGATACGTGTTTGGCGTCGCGGCTGAATTCAAGAATGTCCCACTGGGCCAGGCGCATGTGCTCGAGTAACTGCCACGCGGTATGAGGCGCGCCCGGGGATTGTTTCCCTCGAAGCGAAGCAGGGAATCTTGAAATCACGTCATCGAAGGTGACGTGCGCGTTGCCGCCGCGGATGAGAGACACCAGTTGTTCGCGAAGTATTTTGGACATGTGGATGCATTTTACCCTTTAGATGAGAATTGAGAATTGAACAATGAACAATGACAAAGCATCCAAAACTTTGTCATTGTTCATTGTTCAATTCTCATTGGCTGGATCACACCACCTGGCCTGCCACAAAGCCGGACGCCCATGCCCATTGAAAGTTGAAGCCGCCAAGCTGGCCGGTTACATCGACGACCTCGCCGATGAAATACAGGCCGTGAATTCGCTTCGACTCCATGGTTCTTGATGAGAGCTCGGCCGTATCCACGCCGCCGACCGTAACCTCGGCCTTCCCATATCCTTCTGAACCGCTCGGCGTCAGCTTCCAGTCGCGCAGCAGGGCCGGATCATCGCCGTACAGTTCTCGCCACGTTTGCAGAAAGCGGCGGGGTAGTCCGCGGATGTTGTCGTCAGGCGCGGCGTCAATGACAATGGGATCGCCCGCCCGCCAATACGATGAAATCTGAAGAATGGCGGGACCGCTCAGGCCGCGATGGGTAAAGAGAATGTTCTCGCGGAACGACCGGCGATCGCACTTCACCTCCGCCTCGATCGACACGCCTGACAATGCGCTGAGTCTTGTGCCTTCGTCACCAGCCAATGTCAGCGGCACAAGGGCAGGCCGGGTTTCTATGATTCGGTGTCCGAACTGCCGCGCGACTCGGTATCCGAAGTCGCTGGCGCCCAGTTTTGCAACCGATAGACCGCCGGTCGCAATGACCAGCGAAGCGCATTCGAAACTACCCCGATTTGTGACGACCTCGAACTGGTCTTCCTTGCCGTTCCCTGAGGCCCTTCCAACCTTCGACACACGGCAGTCTGCAATGATGCGCACGCCGGCGTCCGCGCACTCCTTCAGCAGCATGTTGATGATCTGCTGCGCCGAGCCATCACAGAAGAGTTGTCCCAGTTTCTTTTCATGGATAGCGATTCGATGACGTTTCACCATGCGAATGAAATCGTCCGGTGTGTAGCGCGCGAGGGCCGATTTTGCGAAGTGGGAATTTGCCGAGATGAAATTGTCGGGACCGGTATGTACGTTCGTGAGGTTGCAGCGGCCGCCGCCGGAGATTGCAATCTTCTTTCCGACGCGGTCGTTGTGTTCCAGGATTGCGACCTTCCTGCCGCGCTTTCCAGCCTCGATGGCGCACATGAGGCCCGCCGCGCCTCCGCCGATAATCACCACATCCAGTGTCACGATCGGATCATATATGATGTTGCGCTTTGAATGATGAGCGGAGGCGAATGCAATCCCGATAGGGCGCAGCCATCAAGTAGAAGGAGGAGACTATGCCGGCAATGCACGAAGTGGATTACAAGATCTTTGGCGATGATATGCAGTTTGTCGAAGTGGAACTGGACCCGGGCGAGGCGACGGTGGCTGAAGCCGGCGGAATGATGTACATGGAAGACGGCATCGAAATGGAGACGATTTTCGGCGACGGCTCCCAGCAGCAGAACGGATTTCTGGGCGCCCTGATGGGCGCCGGCAAGCGGCTGCTGACAGGTGAATCGCTTTTCATGACCGTGTTTCTGAACAAAGGGCACCAGAAGAAACGCATCGCGTTCGGAGCTCCTTATCCCGGGAAAATCGTAGCCGTGCATTTGTCGGAGGTCGGCGGCGAATTGATTACGCAAAAGGATTCGTTCCTCGCGGCTGCCAAAGGCGTCAGTATCGGGATTGCGTTTCAGCGCAAGCTTGGCGTGGGGCTGTTCGGAGGCGAGGGATTCATCATGCAGCGCCTGCAGGGCGACGGTTATGCATTCGTGCACGCCGGGGGAATGATGACCGAGAAGACCCTGGCGCCCGGCGAACTGATCCGAGTGGATACCGGATGCATCGTCGCATTTCAGCCGAGCGTGAACTACGACATTCAATACGTCGGAAAGATCAAGTCCGCTTTGTTCGGCGGCGAAGGCCTGTTCTTCGCAACACTCCGGGGGCCGGGCCGCGTGTGGCTGCAGTCATTGCCATTGAGCCGTCTTGCGAATCGGATCATTTCCGCCGTGCCTGGCGTAGCCAGGGGAGGCCGCGAAGAAGGATCGATCCTTGGTGGGCTTGGCGGGTTGCTGGACGGCGATAATTCATAATTCCCGTTCCTTTAAACGAATTGGGTCTTCCCTTGTCATTGGTGTATAAGACCCTTTATTCGGATGTCATACGGAGGTTCGCTGTGACGAGGAGCAAGAGGAGCAAATGGTGGAGTGCCGGAATTGTCGCGGCGCTCCTGGTATCGGCTTCCGGACTGTTTCTTGCGGCGGCGCGGCAGGACCCCATCGCCACAGGATTCGCCGCCCCGGAGGAGTTGCAGGAAGTCCCCCTCGGGATTACCGGCGATAATTGCACGTATCTGCGGAATCCGGACGAGTTTGACCTGTCCCCGGAGCTGCTGCACATGATGCGGTCCGACATCACCGGTAAAGTCGCCATGTACTTTTCGGTGACGGAGGATCAGGGGCGGACTCTCGATGCCGCGACCGTTCAAAGAAAGAACTTCATCGATGACCACATCTTCGGCCGAATGGCCACGGATGGAATTGCTTCGGCTCCGCTTGCATCCGACGAAGAATACCTGAGGCGCGTGACGCTCGACCTGACGGGCCGGATTCCGTCACAGACCGACGTGGAATCGTTTCTCGCAAACACGAGCGCTTCCAAGCGTGACGCACTGGTCGATTCACTGATCGGAACGCCGGAATTTGTCGACAAGTGGACAATGTTTTTCGGCGACCTTTTCAAGGTGAATTCGGGGGCGACGAACGTGAATCGGTTCATTGAAGGCCGCGACGCGTTTTACACGTTCGTAAAGGATGCGATTTCCACGAATAAACCATACGACCAGATTGCGCGGGAGCTGATTTCGGCAACGGGCGATAACTTCGTTAACGGCGCAGCCAACTGGCCTGTGGGAAACCAGATACAGATGGGCCCCGCGCAGGACACTTACGACGGACAGTCGGTAAACCTGGCCGGCATGTTCATGGGGATAAACGCCGTGGATTGCCTGCTGTGCCACGACGGTCCCCGGCATCTCGACGAGATCAATCTTTGGGGCGCTACCCAGACCCGGCAGAACATGTGGGGACTCTCCGCATATTTTGCGCGGACGCGAATGCAGCGGCAGGTCCTCGTTCCAATGCCGTTTCTCGCCAAGTACATTCTTTCCGATCTTACGACCGGCGACTACCAGCTCAACACGACCACCGGAAATCGTTCTCCACGCCAGCCTGTAAGCGGGGTGTCGCGCATTACGCCGAAGAATCCGTTCAGCACTGCCACGGGAACCGGCATAAACACGGGCGAGACCTACCGGCAGGGAATCGCCCGCCAGATTACCGGCGACCTGCAGTTCGCGCGGGCAGCCGTGAACTACGTGTGGGAAAAGTTCATGGTCGAGGCCCTTGTTTCACCCTCGAACAGTTTCGATCTTGCCCGTTTGGACGCGAATAATCCTCCGCCGGCGGGTTGGGCGCTGCAGCCGGCGAATCCCCAACTGCTGGATGCCCTGGCGAAGTGGTTCCAGAGCAATCGGTATGACCTGCGAGCGCTGATGGGGCTTATTGCGAAATCGAATGCGTATCAGCTTTCGGCGACTTATCCAGGTACGTGGAACATAAGCTACGTGCCTTATTACGCCCGGCGGTTCGTGCGCCGCATGGATGCCGAAGAGGTTCACGATGCGATCGTGAAGGCTACCGGCGTCATGCCGAGTCCGGCCTACACTCTGGATGCCCTGCCTTCCGTCCAGTGGGCGATGCAATTGCCCGATACGCGCGAACCCCGCAGAAGCGGAGCAGTTGCAACCTTTCTGAACGCGTTTGGCCGGGGCGATCGCGACCTGAATCTGCGGCGCTCGGACGGAACTCTTAGCCAGGCGCTCGCGCTGATGAACGACCCGTTTGTGATGAGCCGCATCCATCAGGCCAACCAGGGCTCGCGTGTCGCCACGCTGCTGGCGCAAACTTCGGACGCCACGACGATCATCACGCAACTCTACCTGTCGACACTCTCGCGGCGGCCAACTGCGGCGGAGTTGTCATCGCTCAGTCCGGCGTTCCAACAGTCCAGCGCCCGGGTAGCGGCCGAAAACCTGCAGTGGGTACTGCTGAACAGGCTGGATTTCCTCTTTAACTATTGACCTATGTTTCAGAGCGCTAAACCAAATTGGTCTCCTGTTGTCATTGGTGTATAACACCATGGCAACAAGGAGGTTCACAGTAATGATCAGGAAATCGTGGCGCGCAGGAGCGCTGGCCGCCGTCCTCTTGTCGGCGTCCGGGCTGTTCGTGACGGCCGCCCAGCAGGATCCGGTGGCCGCGGGGCTTGTGGGGCCAGAGGAACTATTGCCGGAAGCCGCGCAGGAACCGGTCATCCAGATCACCGCCGAGGTCACCGCCGACAACTGCACGTACCTGCGAAATCCGGAAGAGTATGAGTTGTCCACGGAGCTGCGGCACACGATGCGGTCGGACAGCACCGGGAAGTTCGCAATGTACATGTCTGCATTGCTGGCTCCGGGTCCGTCTCTCGATGCCGCGACCGTTCCGCGCAAGAACTTCATTGATGACCACATCTTTAACCGCATGGCCACGGCGGGCATCCGTTCCGCGCCACTGGCATCCGACGAAGAGTACATGCGCCGGGTCATGCTGGACCTTACCGGCAGGATTCCTTCGGCAGCGGATGTTGAATCCTTTGCCGCGAATACGAGTCCTTCCAAGCGTGATGCGCTGGTGGATTCACTGATCGGAACACCCGAGTTCATCGACAAGTGGACGATGTTTTTCGGCGACCTGCTGAAAGTGAATACGACTTCCGCGGCCATCACTCGCTTTACGCAGGGCCGCGACGCCTTCTACCTGTTTATAAAGGATGCGCTCAGCACAAATAAGCCATACGACCAGTTCGCGCGGGAACTCATTGCCGCCACGGGCGATAGCTTTGTGAATGGCGCCGTCAACTGGCCTGTGGGAAACAATGTGGCGATGGGCCCCGCACAGGATATCTACGACGGGCATGCCGTGAACTCCGCCGGCATGTTCCTGGGAATGAATGCCGTGGATTGCCTTTTGTGTCACGACGGACCACGCCATCTGGATGAAGTGAACCTCTGGGGAGCGACGCAAACCCGGCAAAACATGTGGGGGCTTTCCGCCTACTTCGCGCGATTCCGGAATCAACGTCAGGTCGTATCCGTAAATCCAAACAGCTCGAAATACATCGTGAGCGACGCGGCAACCGGGGAATACACGCTGAATACGACGACCGGCAACCGTTCGCCGCGCCAGCCTGTGAACGGAGTTACGAGAGTAACTCCCAGGTACCCATTTCCGACCAGCGCCAGCACGGCTATCGGGACGGGTGAAAGCCGGCGTCAGGCCGTAGCCCGCCAGATAACGGGAGACCTGCAGTTCTCCCGGGCCATCGTGAACTACATCTGGGAAAAGTTCATGGTCGAGGCATTTGTGTCGCCCTCGAACAGTTTCGATATCGCGCGCCTCGACGCCGCCAGTCCTCCACCGGCGGGTTGGACGCTTCAGCCGACGAATCCCCAACTGCTGGATGCGCTGGCGAGGTGGTTCCAGACCAATCGGTATGATCTGCGCGCGCTGATGGGGCTTATTGCGAAATCGAACGCGTACCAGCTCTCGGCCGTTTATCCGGGAACGTGGAACGTGAGCTACGTTCCTTATTACGCGCGCCGGTACGTGCGGCGTCTCGATGCGGAAGAGATCCACGACGCGGTTGTCAAGGCGACGGGGATTATGCCGACTCCGGCTTACCAGTTCGAATTTTTGCCCCCGGTTCAGTGGGCGATGCAGCTTCCCGAGCCGCGCGAACCCCGGAGCAACGGCGGCAGCGCAGGTTTCCTGAACGCCTTTGGCCGCGGGGATCGCGATCTCAATCTTCGGCGTTCGGATGGAACGCTCGCGCAGGCGCTCACCATGATGAATAACAATTTCGTCATGAGCCGGATTCACCAGTCGAACCAGGGATCGCGGGTCGCCACGTTGCTCGCGCAGACATCGGATGCTCAGACGATCATCCGCCAACTCTTCCTTTCAACGCTGTCCAGACAGGCCACGGCGGAAGAACTGGCAATGTTTGCTCCGAGCTTTCAGCAGTCCGGTAACACGGCGGCGGCCCAGCACCTGCAGTGGGTGCTGCTGAACAAACTGGATTTCATCTTCAACTACTGAAAAATATGCAATCAATCATCGATCGACGTGTGTTCTTCAAAGTAGCTGCGACCGGGGTTGCCGGATGCATGGTGTCTCCGATGGAATTGTTTCCGCAGACGACCACAACCCCTCCAGCCACGATCCTTAACACAGCGAAGTACGCCATTTTCGTGATGTTGCCCGGCGCGCCCAGCCAGATCGATACGTTCGACCTGCGCGTCGGCTCCTGGACGCCGGCCAGCTTCACGCCCTCGACGATCAACGGAATCGACTGGCCCAATGGGCTGCTGCCGACTCTTTCCGGGCAGCTGGCGCTCAACCGCTTTTCGTTGATCCGAAGTTGTCAGGCGACGGCGCTTGTTCATTCGCTGCTCCAGTCGTGGACACAGATTGCACGCAATCCGGCGAGCGCGACCGGCAAGATCGCACCCAACATCGGATCCGTTATAGCGCTTGAGGCTGAGAAGACACGGCGGGCGGATCAGAAACTGCCGGGTTTCATCGCGCTGAACGGCGGCAGTTCGCTTGCCGGCGCGGGTTATTTTGCCGGAAAGTATGCGCCGTTCGACGTGACTCCAAATCCCGGCGGACTTGCGAATCTGTCCAATAGCGACGGGCAGAACACCTTCACGACCCGCTATAACACGCTGTTGTCAGCCGACGCGGCCCTGCGGGCCACCGGCTCGCCGTACGGCACGAAATTGGAAGAGATGGCGGACTTTTATGCCTCCGCGCGCCGCATGATGTACGACACCGCTGTAACTGAAGTATTCAGATTCACTACCGCGGATCGCGACCGGTACGGCAATACAGCGTTCGGAAACGCATGCATTACGGCCCGGAACATCATCAATTCGGATCTGGGCACGAAGTATATCCAGATCAATCTGGGCGGCTGGGATAACCATACGAATATCTACGCCGCTCCCACCGGCGGGATCTTCGGACCTGCCCGGCAATTGGACATCGGGCTCGCATATCTTCTCTATGACCTGTCGATCACGCCGGGTTCGAACGGCCGAAGCAAGCTGGACGAAACACTCATTGTTGTGAAAGGCGAGTTCGGCCGCACCATCGGCAACATTACGGGCGGGCAGGGACGCGATCACTACTTTGTCCACTCGGCGCTTGTGGCCGGCGGTGGAATACGGGGCGGCCGGGCGCTGGGGAAGACGACTCCCGACGGCGCGTATGTGGAGGATCCGGGCTGGTCGCAGGGCAGGCCGGTATTTTCAGAGGATATCGCCGCGACGATCTATTCGGCCCTGGGAATCAATTACAAGACCGTGCGTACTGACGACCCGCTGGGACGTGGTTTCGAGTACGTACCCATAACCGGGAATTACATCGGAGAACCGATTGTGGAACTCTTCCGGTAGATGAGAATTGAACAATGAACAATGAACAATGAACAATGAACAATGAACAATGAACATTAAGAATTGTTCATGGTTCATTGTTCAATTCTCAATTCTCATTTTGGGACACCCCCTTTATGAATAGCCTCAAAATTGCCGTAGCCGGCGTTCTTCTGGTTTTGACGGGTTGCACATCGCCTCAACCCGATTTTGGAAAACTTCCCCTTACATTTGAGGAAAACCGGGGGCAGGCTCACGCAGACGCGAGATTCGTTGCGCGTGGGCCGGGATACAGCCTTCTTCTCACGGCAAGCGGCAACGAAATCGCCTTGCGTAACGAAGAGAAGGCAATTTCCATTCGTACGCGGCTTCTGAATGCGAATCTCGATCCGCATATCGAAGGAGAGCAGGGGCTGACCGGCAAAGTCCACTATTTGCGGGGTTCCGAGCCGAGCCGATGGCTTACCGATGTTCCCACATACGGGCGCGTGAAATATCAGGGCGTATATGACAATGTCGATCTCGTCTACTACGGGAATCAGTCGCAGCTCGAATACGACTTCGTCGTGCATCCCGGCGGAGATCCAAAATCCATTGTTCTCGGTTTTGACGGCGCTGACGATTTGAGCCTGGATGGCGGAGGGAATCTGGTTCTGCGCTCGCATGGCTCCGAGCTCATTCAGCAGAAGCCGGTTCTCTACCAATATGACGGCGGGCAGAGACGTGAGATTCAGGGCGGATATCGAATCGATGAGGATAATGAAGTCACGTTCGATGTCGGGGCATATGACCCGGCGGAGACCCTGGTTATCGATCCGATCCTGACCTATTCGTCGTTTCTCGGCGGAACCGATGGCGACGAAGTGGGCCGGGGTGTCGCCACGGACGCCGCCGGAAACGTTTATCTGACAGGTTCCACAACCTCCACCGATTTCAGGACGGCGGCTCCTTATCAGGCCACTGCCAGCACGCCCGATCCGGAATTGGGATTCAGCGACGCATTCGTGACGAAGTTGAACGCGGCCGGTACGGCGCTGGTCTATTCGACGTATTTTGGAGGAAGCAGCGACGACGATGCGCGCGCCATTGCCCTGGACTCGTCAGGTAACGTCGTCATCGCCGGCATGACCGAGTCTTCGAACCTGCCGACAACTACCGGCGCCTTGCGGACAACGTGCAATACATCGGCCGGTGGAACCTGCACCGACGCCTTTGTTTCAAAATTGAACTCCACCGGATCGGCGCTCGTGTACTCGACATACCTCGGCGGCAACGGTGACGACGAGGCGAGAGGCGTCGCGATAGACACAACCGGTAACGCTTACGTCGCGGGCAAAACCCTTTCCACCAATTTCACGACGACAGCGGGCGCATTTTCGACAAACAGCGTGCTCGGCGGGTTCGTTACGAAATTCAGCCCGACCGGGTCGGTTGTCTACTCGACCTATTTCGGCGTGGACGGTGGGGCAACGGAGGTTCGCGGAATTGCGGTCGATTCCGCCGGCAGCGCCTTTATCACCGGCAGCACACCGGCCTCAGCCACGACAGGCACCGATGTCTTCGTGACGAAGCTCAACTCGGCAGGTACGGCAGCCCTCTATTCCCAGTTTGTCCGCGGCGCAAGAGATGAGGCGGGTCATGCCATAGCCGTCGATTCCACAGGCCAGGCTTACGTGACCGGCCAGACCTCCTCCATCAACTTCACGACGACCACCGGAGCGGCTCAGCGTACTTTCGGCGGCGGACCGTCGTTCAAAAGCTCCGACGCGGGAGGGAACTGGAGCGCAGGCAACGCCGGCATGACGCGCACCTCGCTTTACGCAATTGCAGTTGCTGCGACCACGCCGGCAACGATTTATGCCGGAGCGGACGATGAACTTGCCGGAGGTTTGTTCAAGAGCACCGATGGAGGATTGAACTGGAGCGCTGCCTCGACCGGTATCAGCGATCCGCGCATTCACGCGCTGGCTGTACACCCGGCAGCGCCGGCTACGTTGTACGTGGGAACGCGGGCGACGGGCGTATACAAGTCTACCGACGGCGGCGCCAACTGGTCTGTGACAGGGCAAGCCACCGGTTTCATTACCGCGCTGGCGGTCGACCCGCTCACGCCGGAGACCGTCTACGCCGCTGTCGATGGCGCCGGGATTTCCAGAAGTACCAACGGCGGCGGCTCGTGGACGGCGATCAACAACGGTCTTTCAAGCCTGAGCGTCCGTACCATAGCGATCCATCCGACAAGTCCGGCGACGATTTATGCCGGCACGGCCGCCGGTATTTACAAGACCACCAATGGCGGGACGTCGTGGGCTTCCTTCAGCACGGGACTCTTTGATCCGAACGTCAACGTGCTGGTTCTCGACCCAAGAAATCCGAATACGGTTTATGCCGCGACGAACTCGGTCGGTATATTCCGAAGCACGAACGGAGGCTCATTCTGGTTTTCCGCCAACGGCGGCCTGACCAGCTCGACCTTTGGAATCCTCGTAACTTCACTGGTGGCCGACCCGGTGTCGGGCACGATGTACGCGGCGATCGGGGAGTCGAACGTCAGCCGCATTTTTAAAAGCAGCACCGGAACGGCATGGACGGGAACGAGCTTGTATGCGGCTCGCATTAACGCGATCGCAATCGAAAGCGCGAACCCCAACACGATTTATGCGGCCAGCGCCGGCGGTTCCGATGCATTTGTGGCAAAGTGGGATGCCGCCGGCACGCTAGCGTTTTCCACATATCTTGGCGGCTATCGCGATGAAGCCGGCAATTCGATTGCCGTCGATTCGTCGGGTAACGCATACCTTGCCGGCAATACCAGTTCGACAAATTTCCCGGCCGTGAATGCCCTTCAAACCACGTTTGGCGGAGGCTCAGACCTCACGACGGACGCGTTCTACGCCAAGATCGATTCAACGGTGGCGGTCGTGTACTCGTCGTTTCTTGGCGGAAACGGCAACGATTTTGGCAACGGAATCTCCATAGACTCGAGCGGTAACGCGTATATCGCCGGCCAGACCGGTTCCAGCAATTTCCCAACCGCCGCGCCCTTTACGGCGGTCCGGCCGGGCCTGCAGGACGCATTTGTGGCGAAGGTCACCGAGACGAGCACATCGCCCTACACTCTGGTCAGCCGCGGAGGCTCTGTGCTTTCGAGTCTCGGCGCCTCGACGGCGATCGGCGCCGGTTACGCCCGAATTCTGCCCGGCGCCGGCACGGCCACTCCCTCGGGGCTTGCGATCTTCAGCCTTCGCCAGAACAATACGCTTGTCAGTGAGGCCGCGGTTCCCGCATCAACGCTTCTGACTTCGGGCCGGATTTATGCGGAGGTTGGCGGAGGCGCCGATACGGGCCTGGCCATCGCGAATCCCAACAGCCAGACGGCCACCATCACCTTTTACTTTACGGATGCCAACGGCGTGAGCACCGCCGTCAGCACTACCCCCATCGGGGCGAACGCTCAGATTGCGAAGTTTCTCAGCGGACCGCCGTTCAATGGCGGCAGCGCCGTTCAGGGAAGCTTCAGCTTTACATCGAATGTACCGGTCGCCGTTGTCGCGCTCCGCGGGTTTACCAATGAGAGATCGGAATTCCTGATGACGACCCTGCCCGTCACGGATCTTCTGGCAGCTCCCAGTACGGATTCCATCCTGTTTCCGCATTTTGCCGACGGAGATGGGTTCACAACGCAGTTTGTACTTGTGAATCCGGGGGACACGACCCTGACCGGGTCGATTCAGTTTTACGATAAGGGAACCGATACCACGCCCGGCCAGGTCTTGACGAGGACTGTCGACGGAGTGTCGGGGACCACCTTCAACTACAGCATTCCGTCGCGAAGCGCAAAGAGACTGCGGACCGCCGGTACCGGAACACTGCAGTCCGGTTCGGTGCGCCTCGTGCCAACTGCCACCCAGCGCAGGCCGGACGGCGTGATCATATTTACGTACAAGCAAAGTGGAATAACGGTTTCCGAGGCGGGCGTGCCCTCGCTGCGAAGCGGATTGGCGTTTAGACTTTATGCCGAGGCCACTGCTGGTTTCACTGCGGGCCAGGTTGGATCGGCGCAAACCGGAATCGCGATCGCGAACGCGTCGACGGCGCCGGCCACCGTAAACTTTGAACTGCACACGCTGACTGGCACGTCGACCGGCCTGACGGGGGCCAAAGTGATTCCCGGTAATGGCCAGGTCTCGATGTTCCTGACCGATATCCCGGGATTCGCAACCCTGGCCAGCCCGTTTCAGGGAGTGCTGAGGATCTCGACCGCTTCCTCAGCAGGCATCTCCGTCGTGGGCCTCCGCGGCCGGTGGAACGAGCGCAATGAATTTCTGATGACCACGACTCAACCCATCAGCGAAAGCCAGGCTCCCGGTTCCAGCGAACAGTTCTTTCCCCATTTCGCCGATGGCGGCGGCTTTACGACGCAGTTCATCCTGTTCAACGGTTCTACAGACCAGGCGTACTCCGGAACGCTGCGCTTCCTGACGGATGCCGGGAGGGCCGCGAGTCTGGGTGTGCGGTAGGGCAATGCGAAAAGCCCTGCCCTTTGCCCTTATTTTCGCCCTTGCCGCGTGTTCCGCTTCCCAGCCCGATTCTCAATCCCAGGGAGCCGCCATGGCGTCTTTTGTCGATGACTATTTCACGGCTTTGTTCGAGTGGTCGCCAAGCTACGCCACCGCCGCCGGATTCCACGAATACGACTCGAAAATCGAAGACTATTCGGCCCAGGCGCATGGCAAACGCATCCAGATTTTAACGGCGCTTCAGGTCCGGATAGAGGAGTTACGCCGGCAGGGGAACCTGACTACCGACGACGCCATCGACGCCGAAATCCTCGATGGCCAGATCCGTAATGAACTCCTCGAACTGGAAACGCTCCAGACGTGGAAGAGGAATCCGATGCAGTATGCCGGGCTCCCCGGCTCCGCCGTCGACGTGCTGATCAAGCGCGGTTTCGCGCCTGCCGGCGAGCGCCTTCGCCTGGTCGTTTCCCGGCTGAAGGGAGTACCTGCACTTCTCGACGCGATGCGGGCAAATGTACAGAATCCACCGCGCGAATTGACGGATCTATCCATTGCAATTTCAAATGGTTCCATTGGATTTTTTAATGAAACAGTTGCGATATGGGCAAAGGAGGCGGCGGGCCGGGACACGACGCTTTTAGGGGAGTTCCAGGCCGCGAATGCCGCGGCGGTAAGGTCGCTTGAGGAGGCGGCGAAGTGGCTGGAAACGACGCTGTTGCCGAATTCAAAAGGCGTGTACGCGATCGGTGCGGAGAACTTCTCGAAGAAGCTTCTCTACGAGGAAATGGTGGATACGCCGCTCGACCGGCTGCTCGCCATCGGCGAGGCGAATCTCGAAAAAGACTACCGCGCTTTTGTGGAGGCTGCCCGCGCGATGGATCCATCGAAGACGCCCGCGGAGTTGATGAAATCGATCTCGGACGATCACCCGACGGCGCAAAGCCTTATTCCGGACGCCCGGCAGACCGTGGAGTCGATCGTCCAGTTCATCCGCGACAGGAAGATCGTGACGATTCCTTCCGAAGTCCGGCCGAACATCGTCGAGGCGCCACCCTACCTGAGATCCTACGGGTTTGCCTTTATGGACACGCCGGGCGCCTACGAAACACGGGCCACTGAGGCGTTCTACTACGTGAGTCCGCCGGAGAATGACTGGCCCGCCAGGCAAAAGGAAGAACATTTGCGGCTTTTCAATCCGCCGGTGATGAAAGTGATCACCGTGCATGAGGCCTATCCGGGACACTACATCCAGTTTCTTTATGCAAAGCAGTTTCCGACCAAGACGCGCAAGCTGATCGGCGTCGGCAGCAATTCCGAAGGTTGGGCCCACTACGCCGAGCAGATGATGGTCGAGGAAGGATTCGGGGACGGCGATCCGAGAATACGGTTCGCGCAGCTCAACGAGGCATTGTTAAGAGACGCGCGGTACATTGTCGGAATCAAGTTGCACACCGAAGGCTGGACAGTCGAGCAGGGGGCGAAGTTCTTCGAAGAAAAAGCCTTTCAGGAACCGGCCAACGCCTATTCCGAAGCCCGCCGCGGCGCCTACAACCCGACATACCTTTACTACACGCTGGGCAAACTCCAGATCTACAAGCTTCGAGCGGACTATCAAAAGACGAAGGGCGCGGCATACAGTCTCCAGGCGTTTCACGATGAATTCGTCAGGCAGGGCAGCATTCCGATCAGGATGGTGCGGAGACTGTTGTTGCCTGACGATGATGGCCAAACGCTGTAACAGCAGGCAAGAGAAGATTTTGAAATTGGACGAATCCTGCATCTCAAATCCCGAAATCCGAAATCTTGAATTGGACTGGCGCCGGTCCAATCTGATATTTCGGGATTTCGGGATTTGAGATGCAGGATTCGTCCAATTTCAAGATGCCTCCCCTTGATCTTCAAAGCGCCCGGCTGAAGCCCCGCGCCCACAGGTTTATTGGGTTGGCTCTCACGTTGTTGGTTCTGGCGGCGCCACTTCATCTCAGCGCCCAAACGCCCCGGATTGAGCTGCAGCCTCTCCTTTCAGGCCTTGTTCAGCCCGTTTACCTGACCAGTGCGCGTGACGGAACGGATCGGCGATTCATCATCGAACAGCCTGGCCGCATACGGGTGCTTCAGCCTGGGGCAGGCGCCGCCACGGTGTTTCTCGATATCGCCGGGCGCGTTCTTGCCGGTGGCGAGCGTGGCCTGCTCGGACTCGCATTTCATCCGCAATTCCGGACAAACCGCCGTTTTTTCGTGAACTATACCCGCCGTCCGGACGGGGCCACGGTAGTTGCGGAATATCGCGTGTCCGCGGACCCCAACATCGCCGAGCAGGCTGAGACCGTCCATCTGACGATCCTTCAGCCATTCGAGAATCACAATGGCGGCATGATCGAGTTTGGACCCGACAGTTTTCTGTACATCGGGATGGGTGATGGGGGCTCCGGCAACGACCCCGGAAATCGCGCCCAGAATATCGAGGACCTGCTTGGCAAGATTCTTCGAATTGATGTGGACAGGCCGCAGAGCGCGTCGGCGCCCTATTCCTCGCCTTCAACCAATCCTTTCTTCGGCTCTCCCGGACGGGACGAGATATTTGCCACAGGTCTGCGCAACCCTTGGCGCTTTTCGTTCGATCGCGCGACCGGCCAGCTCTACGCCGCTGATGTCGGCCAGGGCGCGCGTGAGGAAATCGATATCGTCTCGCTCGGCGGGAACTACGGATGGCGGCTGCTGGAAGGAACTCGATGCACCAATCTTGGCCCGGGATCCTGCGCCGATTCCCGCTTCATAGCCCCGATTGCCGAGTACAACAACACGGGCGCGGCCGGCCGATGTTCCATTACCGGAGGCTACGTCTATCGTGGATCTCAGCAGAGTCTGCCTCCCGGGGCCTACATTTACGGTGATTATTGCTCTGGCGAGATCCTCATGCTGAGGGAGGGCGTGCAGACGGTATTGCTCGATACCAGCTTGAACATTTCGTCGTTTGGGGAAGATGAGGCCGGAGAGTTATATGTCGTGGCCATCGGGGGATCTGTGCAGCGCATCACGAATCCCGATGGGGGAACATCTTCCACGGCCATGAGCTTTTCGACCGCGGATCGCGGCGCATTCAGCATTTCCACGAGCGGCCGTTCGCCGTCACTTCTCACCGGTTATGCCCGTATCCAGGCAAATGGGGGCGACCCGCTGCCCTCCGGCGTTGCGATTGCGCGGCTCACCCGGAATGGCGTTGTGGTTTCCGAGGCATCTATTCCGGCATCGCCGCTGATTTCGGGAGGCCGCTTCTATGCCGAGGCCGGGCCTTCGATCAACACCGGTGTTGCGATTGCGAACCCCAGCGACGGAGCGGTGACCCTTTCATTCTTTTTTACCGACGGAAATGGAAATGATCTCGGGCATGGGACCACGGCAATTGCCGCACGGGGGCAGGTTTCCGCGTTCCTGAATGGCGCTCCATTCAATGGGCCTGGGGCCATCAACGGCACGTTCAGCTTCACCGCGTCGTTTCCGGTTTCCGCAACGGCTATTCGCGGGATCACCAACTCACGCGGCGAGTTTCTGATGTCGACTGTGCCGATTGTCGAGATGGGAGCGGGCGCCCCCGGTCCGGCGACAGTTCCGCACTTTGCCGAGGGAGCCGGCTGGACGACGCGAGTCATCCTGGTAAACCCGTCGGATGGCCTGATGGCCGGAACCGTCCAGTTTTTGGCAAAATCCGGAGAACCGGCCGGCAGCTTCCCGTATGAGGTGCGGGGGCGCGGCGCGTGGTCGGTTGGCAGTCCGGGCGGGACCGGCGCCCTCCGAAGTGGTTCTGTTCGCGTGCTGCCCCAGGGAAGGGCGCCTTCGGCCTTCGCTATAGTAACGTTGCGGAACGGCTCCATCGTTGTTGCCGAAGCCGGGATTTTGGGCCTCGCGGGCGGCAATTCGTTTAGAGCCTTCGTCGAGACTTCGAGCGCCCTTCAGCCGGCGGTTGCGTTTGCGAATCCGGCTGCTGCGGATGTGAATGTAAGACTC
This sequence comes from Candidatus Sulfopaludibacter sp. SbA3, assembly GCA_945865815.1. Classification (GTDB taxonomy): domain Bacteria; phylum Acidobacteriota; class Terriglobia; order 20CM-2-55-15; family 20CM-2-55-15; genus CAMBFR01. The sequence continues at coordinate 5,256 of CAMBFR010000019.1, read as the reverse complement.
GACCTGACAGGCCTGGATGGCTCGGCGACCGGCTTGAGCGCCTCCGTGTCTCTCCCGTCGAACGGCCAAATGGCCCTGTTTCTCAATAACATCCCCGGTTTTCAATCCCTCCCGGTCCCATTCCGGGGGCTTCTGCGTATCACCTCGGATTCAGCCATTGCTTCCACTGTTCTGAGGACCCGCGCCAACGAGCGAGGCGAATTTCTGTTTACCGAAATGCACGCTTTTGACGAGTCGCTGACGGCCGCGAGTTCCGAGCTGATCTTCCCTCATCTCGCGGATGGCGGGGGGTTCTCGATGCAATTTGTGCTGTTCAGTCCCCGCGCCGGGCAGCCGTCGTCCGGTACCGTGTACTTTTTCGACAAAACTGGCCAACCGTTAATTCTCTTTCTTGGGTTATAATCCACCGGGTTTTCGCTAATTTCCTCGTTATCAGGATGATCAAGCCGTTTTGATGGATAAAAACAAAATTCAGGAACTGCTGGACGCCAAGGCGCTCACCGAACAAGAGCTCGAGAAGATGCGCTCTAAGGTGACCATCATGTTCACAGACATCAAGGGCTCGACCGCGTATTTCGAAAAGCACGGCGATATCGCGGGCATGGCCCTGATCAACCGGCATAACGGCATCCTGTTTCCCGTAATCGAAAAAGCCGGCGGACGTGTCGTGAAGACGATCGGCGACGCGATCATGGCGTCGTTTTCCAATCAAATCGGCTCGGTGCAGGCCGCGGTCGGAATGCAGAAGGCGCTCGCGGAGGACCGGAAGGGAAGGGCCGAAGGCGAGCAGATCCATATTCGTATCGGCATTCACACGGGCCTTGGCCTCGAAAAGGACAATGACGTTTTCGGCGACGTCGTCAATGCGGCTGCCCGCACCCAGCACGTGTGTGAGCCGGATCAGATTCTGATTACCGACGTTCTGGTCGATGCGGCCAAGGCTGCGGGCCTGCAGTGCGCGCACATGGGCCGCGCCGAAATGAAAGGCAAGGACGAGCCCATCGAGTTGTATGCGCTGGCATGGTCCGAATCCGCCACCGAGCAGCTCATCGAAGAATTGCAGGCCCAGTTCGACAAGAAGCTGAAGGACGCCAAGCGCCAGTTCGAGAAGCTTGAAGAGGACATGGAGAACTCCCGCGAGCAGTGGCGGGCGGAGCGCCGCAATCTGACGGCGGAAATCGAGCAACTCGAAGAGTCCGTCGAGCAGGCCCGCGAAGGCGCACGTCAGCGGGTTTCCGAAGATCTGCAATCCGAGTTGCGGTTCCAGCTTGAAGAAGCGATCAGCGCCCGGCGCCAGGTGGAGCAGGATCTGGTCGCAGCCAATGAGAAGTGGGCTGCCGACCGGGAGACGCTCAAGACACAGATCAACAGCATGCAGGGCACTGTGGTTGAAGCCATGGAGCGTTCAAACAATCCCGCCAGAATGGCAACGGCCCTGCGCGAGCAGGTGGAAGCCAAAGTAGCCGAGGCCAAAGAGGAGTGGCAGCTCCAGTGGGAGGGCGAACGCAGGCGCCTTACCGCCGAGCTTGAACGATTCAAGAAGGGACCCGCCGCGGCGGAGGACAAGAAAGAGGCGGCGCGCCGCGCAGTCCTCGAAAAGCTGGGAAAGCTTCCGCCGGGTTCCTCTGGCCCTGGCCCGAAATCCGCGGGGCAATTGGAAAAGGATTTCGAAGATTCGAAGATTCAATGGGAGACCGAGCGCGACCAGCTCAACATGAAGCTTCAAAAGCTGGAGCGTGAGCTTCAGAACAGCAAGGACACCTTGCGCAGCGAGGTCTACCAGGAATTGCGCGCGCAATACGAGCCCAAGCTGATCGAAGCGAACCAGGAGCGCGGCAGGCTGAAACAGGAAGTCGAATCCCTGAACGCGCAACTGGCCGAGCAGAATGAGCGCCTGTCGGCCCGCGTCCAGCAGCTTGAACAGGCATTGCCCGATGCGCAGGCAGCCGTTCGCCGGCAGGTGTCGGCGGAACTGCAGGCGCAATTCGATCTCAAGATCGAAGAGGCCAACCGCCTGAGGTCGCGCATGGAACGCAAGCATCAGGATTCGGCCGAGGAACGGGAAGTCGAATTTCGAAAGGCGAACAAGCAGATCATCGAACTGAAGGAACAACTCAAGGAAGCCAAAGAGGCCGCTTTCAAGGCCTCACGCCGCCCGGCGGAATAATTCATACATAAGTAAGGTGGAAAATCGAATGTCACAGGCAACATATCAGGACGCGGAACTTATTCTCAAACTCTATGACATGCGCCGTGAAGAACGGCTTCGGGCCGCGCGAACCTGGTTCACGGGACACTTTTCTGCAAGCTCGCCCGCAGAGTTGATGGACAAATATCCCCCAGGCAGCGAGCACAACGCCTATTACCGCCAGGTCACCACCTATTGGGACATGGCCGCAACGTTTCTTGTCCGCGGAATCGTCAATCCGGAACTATTCTTCGAGACCAACGGCGAAATGCTGTTCGTCTTTGAAAAGATCCGCCCGCTGGTCGAAGAAATGCGGAAGGTTCGAAAGAATCCGTTGATCTACCGCAACCTCGAGATCGCCTGCCAGAAATACATCGACTGGCTCAACCATAACGCGCCCGGGGCGTATGAGGGAATCAAGGCGATGGCCAATCCGTCGAAAAAGTAAGAATTATCGGCCTGCCCGCGGCAACTGTGTTCTGAAGACAAAATCCCAGAGCGGCGTTGTGACGCCGAAACACCGGGCGTTGTTCGTAAAGTGGTGGTAGAAGTGAGCGCGCCGCTGCCGGCCGATGAGTCCGGTGGCTGCGGATGTCAGATGAGACCGGTAGTGCACGGCCTCGTAATATAGAAATCCAGCCCAGATGCCGCAAAGCATGCCCGCGGAAAAGTCCATTCTTCCAAACGCAGCGTAGAGCCCGCCGAAGAGCAAAGTCGAAATAACCAGGCTGTAATTCAGATGAACAAAGAGCCTGTCGGGATTGCGCGGAGCCCGGTGATGCTCGATATGCGAGGCGTTCAGTATTTCGCTCAGCCGCGGACTGCGGCAGGTGATGTGAAACACGAATCGATGCAGCCCGTATTCGATCAGGGTCCAGGCTGCCAGTCCCATGGGGAAAAGCCATAAAAAATTCTTCAGGCTTCCGGGATCGCCGCGGAACGCAACATAGATCAACCCCATTGCGGCGAGAGGGAAGACCCAGAACGAGCGAAAACGATACAACCGCTCTCTTAGGCTCATAACGAATACTATCCCCCAAAAGACCTGGACGAAGAAAGAGTGGGATTTGGGTGGTGACGTTATAATCGTCCGGCTAACGAAAGGATCCCGCTATGACTCAACTGTTTCTCTTAATGCTCGCGATGGCTCAGGGTGGTTCGGGTGTTCCGGCAGCGCTCGATTTCAACATGACCGCCATTGACGGAAAAACTGCCCAACTCTCGGGATATCAGGGGAAAGTCGTCCTGATGGTGAACGTGGCGAGCCAGTGTGGATATACGCCGCAATACGCGGGGCTGCAGGCACTTCACGACAGGTATGCCGCGAAGGGACTGCGTATCCTGGGCTTCCCATCCAATGATTTCGGGGCGCAGGAGCCGGGCAGCAACGCCCAGATCGCGCAGTTTTGCCAGCAGAACTACGGTGTGAAGTTCGACATGTTTTCGAAAATCACTGTGGTTGGGCGCGCACAGCATCCGCTCTACAAGTACCTCACATCGGCAACCGATCCCAGGTTCCGAGGCGAAGTCGAATGGAATTTCGAAAAGTTTCTTGTAGGCCGTGACGGCAAGGTCATTGGCCGTTTCAAGTCCCCGGTTGAGCCCCTGTCGGGTGAAATGGTGAAAGCCGTCGAGGATGCGCTGGCCCGGAGTTATTGATCGTTTGGCCAGACAAATCGGGCCGCGAGGGGCAGGTGGTCGGAAGCGATCGCAGACAGGCGGGTGCGTACCAGTTCGGCTTTTTCAATATGAAGCGGCCGTTCGAAGTAGATATGGTCGAGGTGCAGCATGGGCAGGAGGCCCGGATAGCTCCGCCGTTTCTTGACGTGAAGCTGGAGGTTCAGGCTTTCAAATTTCTCCGATAGTATCCGCGTGGTCAGTCCGCGTATCCATTCGTTGAAGTCGCCCACCAGCACTCGCGGGCCTTCCAGTTGTTCGTGGATTTGTTTGGACGCCATAAAGCTTCGTACCTGATGTCGTCTCTCCCAGTAGCTGGTTCCCATGTGAATGTTGTAGATGTGCAGGGTGCCGCGTGGCGTTTTGACATCGGCGCGAATACAGCCTCTTCGTTCGCGATGCATCCATGACAATTCCATGTCGCGCCATTCCAGGATCGGCCACCGCGTGAGGATCGCGTTTCCGTACGGCTGTCCGCGTTGATGACGCGTGCATCCGAACGCGATGTTCATATCCAGAATGGACGCCAGCGTCTCGGCCTGTCCTTCCTTTCCCGTGGATTTCGAGAAGACTTCCTGAAGCGCAATGATATCGGCGTCCACCTCGCCCAGCACGTCGGCGATGCGCTTGATACTGACGCGGCCATCCATTCCGCGAGCTTTATGAATGTTGTAGGTGACAATCTTCATCGAATAATGGAAAGCACCGGCTGCTGAAAAACCACAACTGCGATTGCAGAACCCGAGGCCGGCATACCTGCCCGCAATGCCGGCGCGAACTTCCAACGCTCGACCGCAGCCGCGGTTGCCTCCGTCAGCGAAGGCTCCGGGCGCACCACGGTGACGCGCTCCACGCTTCCGTCCATGCGGATCCGCCCTTGCACGATGACCGAGCCGCGGCCTATCGAATTGGCCGGATAGCCCGGATCGACAACAGTGGTGGGCAGCGGAGGATGGTCACCGGCGGCGGAAACAGTTCCAATATTGAAATCGTGTGGGGGCTCGGCCAGAATGGCGCGCTCACGATAAAGGAAAGTGATGCTGATCCGCTCCTGCAGGCTGAACGTTTCAACAGCTTCAGGAGGTCCGAACTCCCACTGCCGGACAGCACGCAGCGACGGTTCGATGAAGTCCGACGTCCCCTGCAGGACCCGGACATCCACGAGCCGTCCCTCACGGCTGATGGCGCCATCGAGGATCACGACGCCGGTACCCACCGTCTGTGTCTGTGCGGCCGGTGGCGCGGCAATCAACAACAGGGGGACTGCCGGCTCCTGCGCGATCGTCTGAAGAAAATAGAATGTGAAGAATGTAGCGGTGATCATGGTTTGAACGCCATCTACAGTATATCCGGAGAAAAAAATCGGGGTATTCCGGGGGGGGGGGGGGGGG
>CAMBFR010000018.1 GCA_945865815.1 Candidatus Sulfopaludibacter sp. SbA3 | reverse complement strand
AGCATCCATAACGTGGCTTCGCGTCATTCCGTACCACCCCGTCTGCGCCAATAAGGAACGGGACCATTCCCCTGGTGGCGCAGCCACCCCTCCTAAGACAGGAGGGGAGTTCAGACGGAGATCTGGGGACAGACTCCGAATTCCTGTACTGCAAGGAATTCGGAGTCTGTCCCCAGATCTCATTTAGCGTGCTGGTTCAGGAACGCAGTTGTCCGTGCCCACGAGTCTGCGGTAGCCGCCGGATTTCCGCCGAGTGACTGATAATCCAGGAACGCGTGCGTCGCGTGCGGATACACGTGGAACTCGAAGGACTTGCCGAGGCGCTTCATTGTGGCTGCCGCCGGCTCCGCCGCGGCGGTGACCCTGGCATCATCCTCGCCGTAGAAAGCCAGCACCGGCGCTTTGATCCTGGTCATCAACGCTTCGTTCGGCGTGCCGCCATAAAACGAAACCGCTGCATTGACAGTTGGTACTTCGGCGGCAAATCTGAAGCTGTAGCCGCCGCCGGCGCAGAAACCGATCGTCGCGCTTTTGCCGTTTGCGCGGGGAAGCTTCATGCCCCAGTCATATGCCGCCTTGTATCGTCGTATTCCCTCATCCTGGTTGATTCTTCCGCCGGCCCTCATGACTTCGTCAGTGCCGACGAAAGACTCCCAGTTTCCGCCATTTGGTCCGAGGCCCGAGAAGAGATCCGGCGCGATGGCGATAAAACCCTGTACAGCCATTTGGTCGGCGAGCGCGCGCACCCACTCATCCAATCCGAGGCCGTGCTGCATGACGAGCATCACCGGCGCAGGGCCATTGCCTTCGGGATACACGACCCAGGTGTGGAGCTTCACGTCACCAACCATGATGTCGACGAATTCTTTGCGCAGCTGCGACTTCGCCAGCGTCGATTTCGCCGTATACCGGCCGGCCGGCAGATTGGGCAGTTTGCCCTGGGGATAACCCACGGGCTGATTCGCTTGTCCGGCCGGCCCTGCCGGCCCTGCCGGCCCTGCCTGTGGCGCCGCCGCCGGCTGCAACATTGCGAGCGCGGCCATGTGTGCCGTGTGATCTTCCGGCGCATTGGGATTCTGTCCGAGCTGAGGAGTGTTTGCTGTTTCCCTGTTCAGGAACCCGATGATCTGCGGCCACGCTGCCGCTGTTGGGCGGAATGAGGCTGCGCGTTTGCCGGCCACCGGTGAATCGATCTCGGCTCGAACGCGATCGCCCGTGAATCCGGAAGAGAACACGAGGCTCGCGCCCTCGCCATTCGCCGAAGGAAGGGAGAGCGCATGGCGGCGCACGGCTTCAATCTGGTTCGTTGAGCTTGACGATACATCGGGCACGACGGCGATGAATCCCTCGGCGGCAATCTGGTCGCCGACGGCTCGAATCCAATCGGTCGCTCCATTGTTCGACGTGATGACCACTACTGGCCCTTTGTCCGTGCGTTCCGGGTAAACGATGAACGCCGCGCTATCGGCGGATCCCACAGGCACGTGCACCCATTCGCGGTGCCGGGTCGTGGTGTTCAGGACCGTCCGGACGCCGACGTCCGTCGGCAACGCGGAGCGTATCGCTCGGGATTCCGCGGCGATGCCGGCTGTGGAAGGTCTGGCCGCGTACTGCACAGCCAGCGCGGCAAGCGCAAAGCCCGCTAGGGCATTCAGAAATACCCGTTTTCTCATGGTTCATCCTGGTTTGAAAAATTTGCCGCCATTATATAGGAAAGAGCCGGGGAATAAATTGCTTTAGCGGCCGGACCCATCCTATAGTCACTCCCGAAATGCGAGGTAAGTGATGACTGCTACGAACCAGATAATGTCATGCGCGGCATTGGCTGCGGCTTTGACCTTCAGCAGCGGGGTTGCCATTGCTCATGACTCCGAGTTCGGCCACGTCCATTTCGGGTCGACGATCCAGCCCAACTATGAGCCTTTCGCCGGAATGTGGTACCAGAACATTCGATACGCCAACGCTCCAGGCGTCGATGCAAACTCGCAAAGCCTCGACGTGTACACGCTGGACCTGCCCCTTACGAACGCACCGGTGATGATGTACGTGCATGGCGGGGGCGGCGACCGGGGAGACAAGGCGCTTTCATTCGATATTGGCGAAAAGCCGGCGTACTTCGTGGCGAAAGAGGGATTCATCTTTGTCAGCGTTAATTATCGTTTGGGCAGAGATGGCGGCCTTCCGAATGCTGCCCAGGACGTGGCCGATGCCGTAGCCTGGGTCCATACCAACATCGCGCGCTTCGGCGGCAATCCCAGTCAGATCTTTCTCAGCGGACACTCGTTCGGCGCAGGCGTTGTTGTGCAGGTGGGAGCGAACGAAATGTTTCTCAAGAACGCGGGGAAGGACCTCAGCGCTCTTAAGGGCGTTGTCGTGATTGACGGCGGCGGCATCAACGGCAGGGATTTCAAGAATGACAAGTACATCCCGGCGTTTCTGTTCCTGAACACGGGACCGGGCTCGAACGCTCCGGGCCTCGGAAACGGATTGAGTACCGCGCGGACCACCGTGGAAGCGCTCCGTGCCGCCGGCCACAAGGGCGACGTGGTCGAGCTTTTTGGCAAGGACCACTTTACGGCCAGTTCCGATATCGGCAGATACAGCGACCAGACGACGATCGCAGTCCACAATTACCTGAACGCAGTGCTCGGACGAAAAGACAGCAACGTTGTGAAGGGATGTTGTCCGGCGTCTCCATCACTTCCGCCGCGCAACACGGGACGCTGAACATGAGAAATCGATTTCTTGCTCTTCTGATCACGATGGCAGTTCCCGCAATGCCGTTATTTTCCCAGGGCCAACAAGGCCAGGGACAGACTCTGGGTTCGCCCGCCGCTGCGCAGGCTCAACCACAGAGTCCTCAAAACCAGCGCCCCGTATTGCCGACACCGCGCGGGCCCGATGGAAGGGTGAATCTTGGCCCATTGGAAGGACAGGCCGGTGTGTGGGCGCCGGCCGGTATCGTTCAGCTTGCGGTTAACCCGGGAAGCGTGAACCGCGCGAACGCGTCGACGCATCTTCCGAACAGCATCAATATCAAGGATGTTCCGTTTCAGCCGTGGGCAAGAGCGTTGCACGCCGCCCGCGGGGCGAATATCGAGGCCGATGACCCCCACACGCGCTGCAAGATTTCCGGAGGGGCGCGGCAGTTCATAACGCCTTACGGCGTAGAGTTCCTGGACATGCCGGAACTGAAGCGCATGTTCATTGTCGATATTGGAGGTCCGCACACCTATCGCATCATTTATATGGATGGCCGGTTTCACCCGGCGAACCTCGCGCCGACGTCCTATGGCCATTCGATCGGCCGCTGGGATGGAGATACGCTGGTCGTGGACACGGTCGGTTTCACCGAAAAATTCTGGATCGACAGGGAAGGAACGCCCCACACCGAGCAGCTCCACCTGACTGAACGCTTCACGCGAACGGACTTCAGTACGCTGAAGTATGAGATTACGGTTGATGATCCGGGCGCGTATACGGCCCCATGGACGGGCGGTTTTCTTCTTCGCTGGGGCGCCGGAACCGAACTTTTCGAGTACGTCTGCCAGGACAACAACAGGTCGCCGGAAGCGATGATCGGGTCCGACCAGAGCGGCTCCAGACCGGCAAGAACAGTGCCGTAGTCGCCCCTGCCACAATAAGTTATGGAGCTTCGCGTGCTAAGTGCGTTAGAATAAGTGGTTTTCAGAATCAACGCCGAATGCGCGGAAACCTTTATATTGTCTCGGCTCCTTCGGGATCGGGGAAAACCACTTTACTCCAGTACCTGCTTCGCCAATTCAACGACTTGAAGTTTTCGGTTTCTCATACCACCCGGCAGCCGCGAGCGGGGGAACGGAACGGTGTCGACTACTTCTTTACGGATCGCGAGGCTTTTCTTGCGATGGTGGACCGGGAGGAATTTCTCGAATGGGCGGAATACCAGGGACAGCTTTACGGCACGGCGCGCTCTTTTGTCGAAGGCAGCCTGGAGGCTGGGAGAGACGTCATTCTGGACATCGATGTCCAGGGCGCGCGGCAGGTCAAAAAAAAGATGCCGGATGCGGTTTCGATTTTCATTCTGCCGCCCTCGTTTGCCGAACTGGAGCGCCGTCTCCGGGACAGAAGGCTGGAGTCCGATGATTCCATCCGGCGCCGTCTTGAAATTGCCAGGGGCGAAATTGTTTTCTATCGCGATTACGACTACATCATCGTTAATGACGTTCTTGAAAAGTCCATCCTTCTCCTCGAAGGCATCGTTCGAGGCGGGGGCGCTGTGCCGCCGCGCCAGGAGGACTGTATCGACGACATCATTTCTTCATTTGGAGGCTCAGGTTGATCATCATCCCAGACAATATTGACAGCAAGTATCGGTTCGTAATTCTTTCGGCGCTGCGCGCGCGGCAGATCCAGGGCGGGAGTGCGCCGCTGATCCGGCAGCCCAGTCACAAGGCGACGCAGATTGCCCAGAGAGAGATTCTGCAAAACCTCGTGAAGTTCAGAATTCCGGAATTGGTTGTCATTCCGCAGGCGGCAAAGGAAGAGGACGACGAATAGACGAAGCCACGACAGACAATGAAGATAGCTCTCGGCGTCAGCGGCGGTATCGCATGTTATAAGGCGGCGGAAATCCTGCGCAGGCTCCAGGATCAGGGTCATGACGTTATTGTGCTCATGACCAAAGCCGCTACGCAGTTCGTCACTCCGCTGACGTTTCGCGCTCTCTCCGGAAACAAGGTCTACGTCGACATGTTCGAAGGGCACACCTCGGGCAGCGATTTCGAGGGAGCTTTCGATCACATTCTTGCCGCGCAATCGGTGGACCTGTTTTTGGTCGCTCCGGCCAGCGCCGATTGCATAGCCCGGCTTGCCGCGGGTATCGCCGACGATTTCCTCACCACATTTCATCTCGCGGTTACCGCTCCCGTTGTTATCGCGCCGGCGATGAATACACGAATGTGGGAGCATCCGTCGGTACAGGCGAATTTGAAGACTCTGACGGCTCGAGGCGCCCGAATCATCGATCCTGAAGTGGGCCAGATGGCCTGCCGTACTTACGGGCCGGGCAGATTGGCGCCGGTCGAGACAATTGTCGATTTCGTGGCGTCGTTGCTGAAGCGTTCACGCGATCTGGAAGGCCGCCGCATTCTCGTTACTGCCGGTCCCACAGTGGAAGACATCGACCCTGTCCGCTACATCAGCAATCGCTCGTCGGGAAAGATGGGATTCGCCCTGGCGCGCGCTGCGCGGGATCGCGGCGCCAGCGTGGTCCTGGTATCGGGTCCGACAGAATTGGATTTTCCAAATACAATCCGCGTCCGCACCACGGAAGAAATGCGCCAGGCTGTGATCGAGAATGCGAAGGAGGCAGACGTGGTCATTAAAGCGGCCGCGCCGCTGGATTTTCGGCCGAAGTCGGTTTCCACGCAGAAGATCAAGAAGCGGGATGGCGGCCTGAGCCTGGATCTTGAACCCACCATCGACATCCTTAAAGAACTCGGCGCCCGGAAGAATGGCAAGGTGCTGGTGGGATTTGCCGCGGAGACGGAAGACGGGCTCAAGAATGGATTGGAGAAACTGAAGGCAAAGAATCTGGATTTGATTGTCGTGAACCCGGTAGGTGGTCCTGATTCGGCCTTCGACAGCGATATGAATCGAGCCACGATGATTGATTCCTCCGGTCAGACCGAAGAAATTCCGCCGGTGAGCAAACAGGTCATGGCCGACAGGATTCTCGATCGCGTGGTGCGATTACTAAAATGAGTTCCCTTCGCGGGCAACTTGCCGACCAACTAGAATTTCTGCGGGATATCGGTGTCGACAGCCTGGAGATTCGGGATGACAATTCCGGGGACACACCCCGAATTCTGAAGTCCAGGAATTCGGGGTGCGTCCCCGGAATTGTCCCCGCCCCTGAAGTCATGAAATCTACTTCCATTCCGAGTCTACAAATCATTCGCGACGAAATCGGTGACTGCCAGCGATGCAAGCTGGCTCCCACCCGGACAAACATTGTCTTCGGCTCGGGCAATCCCAACGCCGAGCTTGTTTTCGTCGGCGAGGCGCCGGGAGCCGACGAAGACGAGCAGGGCGTGCCTTTCGTGGGTCGAGCCGGACAGCTTCTGACCAAGATCATTGAGTCCATCGAGATCAAACGCGAGGACGTCTACATCTGCAACGTGCTCAAGTGCCGGCCTCCCAATAACCGGCCTCCGGAGCCGGATGAAGTCGCGGCGTGCAATCCCTTCCTTCACAAGCAGCTCGCCATGATCAGGCCGAAGATTGTCTGCTGCCTCGGCACTTTTGCCGCGCACACCGTCCTTCAAAGTACCGTGCCCATTTCAAAGCTGCGCGGCAAGTTCTTCGATATCGATGGCATCCGGATTATCGCCACGTTCCACCCTTCGTACCTGCTGCGTTCGCCCGAAAAGAAACGTGAAGTCTGGGACGACATGAAGCAGATTCGAGCCGAACTCCAGCGACTTCGCACTTAAGCATGTATGCGGACGTCGCGGTTTGCCTGCCGCTCTCACGGACCTTCGTCTACAGGCTGAATGATCCCGTTCATGTAGGGTGCCGGGTCCTGGTACCTTTCAGAAGGCGCGAGGTTGAGGGTTTTGTTGTCGCGCTCCGCAAAGATCCGCCGGATGGAGTGGAGGTTCACGGCATTCAGAAGGTCCTCGACTCCGAGTCTTTGATCCGTCCTGACGTGTTTGAGCTGTGCCAGTGGATTTCCGGCTACTATCTGGCGCCACCCGGTGAAGTGCTGAAATCGGCGCTCCCGCCGGGCATTGCCGCAAAACACATCGACAAGCACGTTTCCAAAACTGTTGGCGCGGTCTGTGACCGGTCAAACGCGCCCAACCTCACGGCAGACCAGGCGCGCGTCCTGGACCTCATCGAGCAGTCGAATGGCTTCCGTGCGATTCTGCTCCATGGCGTAACCGGCAGCGGCAAGACCGAAGTCTACCTTCGCGCGGTGGAGTCCGTACTCGCCCAGGGCAAGACAGCCCTGGTACTGGTTCCTGAAATTGGACTCACTCCCCAGCTCACCGAACGTTTTGCCGAACGATTTCCGGAACGCACGGCGGTTCTCCACAGTTCGCTCACAAAACGGCGCCGCATCGACGACTGGCTGCGCATCTATCACGGCGAAGCGCCGGTCGTTATCGGCACGCGATCCGCGGTGTTTGCGCCGCTCCGGAACCTCGGCCTTATCGTGGTGGATGAGGAACACGAGACCAGCTACAAGCAGGAAGAGATGCCGCGTTATCACGCGCGCGACACCGCGGTCATGCGGGCGAAGCTTGCGGGCGCCGTCGTTGTACTGGGCTCGGCGACTCCGTCGATGGAATCCTTTCGAAACGCGGAAGCAAAGAAGTACTCCTACGTTGCGATATCGAACCGCGTTGAGGATCGCCCGTTACCCGGCGTTGAAATCGTCAATATGCGGGAAGAATATTCCGCTGCCGGGAAACAGGTTGTCTTTTCCCGGCGGCTCATCGAGGCCGTGGCCGAGCGCCTCGAGCGCGGCGAGCAGACGATGTTGCTGCTGAACCGGCGGGGTTATGCGGCGTTTCTTCTGTGCCGTCATTGCGGGTTTACGTTTCAATGTACCTCGTGCAGCGTGGCGATGACCTTCCATCGGTCGATCGACAGGCTCGTGTGCCATTACTGCGGCCAGGCGAAGCGGCCTCCGTCGCGTTGCCCCGATTGTGACAGCGAATACATCTATTACGTTGGCGAGGGGACCGAAAGGCTCGAAGCCGAGCTGAAGCAGATCTTCACGGATGCGCGAATCGGACGGATCGATCGCGACACGATGCGGCACCTTCGCGACTACGAACGCGTACTGGCAGGCTTTCGCAAAGGCGAGATCGACATTCTGGTGGGCACGCAGATGATCGCCAAGGGGCACGACTTTCCGCGGGTGACGCTGGTCGGCGTGATCGGGGCCGATGGGCCGCTATCCCTGCCCGATTTTCGAGCGGCCGAGCGGACGTTTCAATTGCTGACCCAGGTTGCCGGCCGGTCCGGACGGGGCGACAATCCGGGCCAGGTCGTGATCCAGGCCTACGTTCCCGATCACTACACGTTTCAACTCGCCTGCACTCACCGGTTCGAGGACTTTTACGCGCACGAGTCGCGCTACCGCAAGGCGATGTTTTATCCGCCATTCGCGGCGCTTGCCGGAATCACGGTTCTCGACCGCGATCCCGCTCGTGCGGAAGCCCTCGCGCGCGATGTCGGGAAGTTTCTGGATTCGGTGAGAACGCCGGCGGTCCGGATTCTCGGTCCCGCTCCCGCTCCGGTGGAGCGGATCAAGCGCGTGCATCGCCATCAACTGCTGATCAAATCGTCTTCACGCTCAGTTCTCCATCGAATGCTCAAACAACTTCAGCAGCATCTCGAAGACAACAAGGTCGGCCCGACGCGGGTCATCGTCGACGTCGATCCGGTTTCATTGATGTAGCCGCGGGGCGAGGTTCACGGGCGAGGTTTACGGTCCTTGACAAGCCGTCTGTTTTAGGAAATCGTCTGTGTCTCAAATTTTTCAAAAGGGGTACCTGTGAAATCGAAAGAGACATTTGTTGCGGTTGTGTTTCTCCTTTGCGGCGCTTTGGCGTTCGGTCAGGCGCCTGCCGGCGGTGGACGAAGCGGCCAGCAAGCCCCGGCCCCGTTGACAGAAACCACGGCTCCGAACATTCCGGGCGTGATTGCCGCGGGCACGAAAATCATGCCGATCAGGGACGGCTTTCAGGGCACCGAAGGTCCAATTGCCCTGCCCGACGGCAGCGTGATCTTCACGGAAACCAATGCCAGCCGTATCACGAAGATCGACAAGGACAACAATATCTCCACGTTCATGGAAAACACGAACGGCGCCAATGCCCTGGCTTTCGACGCCATGGGCCGCATGATCGCCGTACAAACGACGGCGGGCAACACCAAAGTCGGGGTCATCTATCCGAGGGGAAGCGAAGCGGTATTAACGGATAACTTCGACGGAAAGCCGTATCCCCGCCCCAACGATCTCGTGGTTACCCGGGCAGGCGGCGTCTATTTCACCGACATGCCGCAAGGGAACCCCACGACCGCGGAATCGCTCACTCCCGCCGTTTACTACGTTCCTCCCGGCGGCCGGGCGATGAGGGTTGCAGAAGGAGTCCAGCGCCCGAATGGCATCCAGTTGAGTCCCGACGAGAGAACGCTCTACGTCAACCAGGCCGGAGGCGAGTATCTGTTGGCTTTTGACGTTCAGGCCAATGGCGGGCTGACCAACCGGCGTAATTTTGTGAAGTACGAGGGCGTCGCGCCGCCAAACGCCCAGGGAGTCATTAACAGCCAGGCCGACGGGCTCGCCATTGACAGCCAGGGCCGGGTCTATGCCGCCATGCCGAACGGCATTCAGGTATTCAGTCCCCAGGGCATGCATCTCGGCACGATTCCGGTCGCAAGGCGCGTGCAGAATCTGGCGTTCGCCGGAGCCGACAAGAAGACGCTTTACATGGTTGGAAGCGGCGCAGCCTTCAAGGTGCAAATGCTCGCCGAAGGATTCAAAGGCCGCGTGAAGTAGAAGCAGGACGCCACGCTGTGGGCGCGGGGCTTCAGCCCCGCGCCCGCAGCAGACTGACGATCGCCTTTCCCAGCCTTGTACTACACTCTTCGCTTGGATGTTGCCGCCGCCCTTCTCGATTACAACAACCTGTAGAACTTGTAGAATGATGCGCGGTCATGACCGCACAGAATCCATCAGCGTAGAGGGAGTATATGGGAACCAGAATATTGCAGATCCGAGGCAATCTTGAAAACGAGTACAAAGACGTCCTGACGCCGGATGCCATCGCGGCTCTGGAAGCGTTGAGTCCACTGGATGCCGAGCGCAAATCGGTGATGGCCGCACGGATCGCGCGGCGGGCCGCCCGCGCGCGAAACAGGGAACGGATCGGTTTTCTCGATCCTGCGGCCACCATCGGGCGAACCACGATCAAGGTTCAGGATGCGCGTGACGGGGCTTTCACAGGCAGCGAGATTCCGGCGGACCTCCGGCGTCAGTGGATCCAGGGCACCGGCCCGGCTGCAAAACCCAACACTTCCATCGAAAAGAGCATTCGTAACGCTGCGTACGCCCTGCTCTCAGGCGCCGACGGCTGGATGTTCGACGGAGAAGACGCGCTGGGCCAGATCTCAACGATGTCTTTGGACAATCAACGCAACCTGAAACTGGCGATCCATCGCGATCCCGTTTTTATGAAAGTTGCGGAACAGGTGGCCGCCGAAATGAACCAGTGGGGGACGGGCTTCTTCGGGAAGCCGATCATTACCGACTGGGTAAAGCAACTCGACTTCACGACCAAGATCTTTCGCGCGCGCGGACTTCACCTTGACGATCGCCACGTGCGTGGCGCCCGGGGCGGTTTCTCCGCGTCCATAGTCGATACCGTTCTTTACATGGTGAATAATCATGGGCGGCTCCGTCAGGCCGGTTCGTCGCTGGCGATGTACCTGCCTAAGATCCAGACCGCCGAGGAAGCCGCGCTCTGGAACGACATACTTGCCGCGGTCGAACAGCATCTCGATATTCCGATCGGCAGCATCAAGGTTTATGTGCTGGTCGAACAGATTGAAGAGTGTTTCCAGTTGATGGAAATCCGCGCCGCGCTGGGGAAGCATTTCATCGGTTTCAACACCGGCCGCTGGGATTACATCAACAGCGTTTCGGACGCGATGGCCTGGGACCGCGATTTTGTTAATCCGAACATTGACGCGATCACGATGACATACGGCTACATGCGGATCTATGAAGACCGCGTTCGCCGCGCATGCAATACGCCCGATAAGCTTGGCCAATACGCGCTGTGGCAGGGCGGCATGGAGCCCAACATTCCCGTCGGTTCCGAGGCGGGAGTTACAAACGCAATGAAGCGGGCAGTCGCCGGCGCAGAACGCGAACAGCGCGAAGGCGCCAACGGCAAGTGGGTCGCGCACTGGAAAATGGTTCACATCGTGCGGCCTGTATGGGAACGAATCGGAGAAGACAACCAGGCTGGACGAAAGTTTCCGCCGCTTACCCATTTACCCGCGGATGCGGACGGCCTCACCCTGCTCGAACCCGCGCCGCGAACGGTTCGTGGCGCTCGCGACCTGTTGAGCGTTGCACTGCAGTACGGCAATGCATTTGGACAAGGCCTTCAGGCGGCCGCGCTCAAGCCGGCCGACTATTTCGGAGATGACGACGTTCTCTATTTGATGGAAGACATGGCGACGGGTGAAATCCGCCTCAGCATCCTTTGGGAATGGATCCATAAGAATGCCTCGCTGACCGCGGACGATGAGATCGGAGTGAAGGCCGGTGATCGCTTCACGAAGGAGTTGTACTCGAGGCTTTTGGCCGAGGAATACGAGAAACTCCGCACGGCAAGCAACCGCGATGTCCACGATGTATCGAAGAACACCACCCTGCCGATCGCGCGTGAGATCGTCGAGACGTATGTAATGGACGACCTCAAGCTGCCATGGTACGTCGACCTGCTGAACATCAATCTCGACAACCACGATCTGTCCGAAGCCAGGAGGCGAATACGGATGCTTGCTGATGCGTTCCGCAAGGATGGAACAAGGATTACCGAGAACCTGGACTTCGAGGTGAAACATGCCTGACAGCGATAAGAACGACGCATTTCGAGGCTGGCATCGAGCGCTGGAAGAGAAGGCCTTGACGCCCGATCAGTTGCGAGTCCTTGAGCAGATGGTCGCCGACGGCGAAGCCGGCTCCGTCGAGACCGCCGCCTCGATGCTCGATTGGCAGGACAGCATCATCAACAAAGACGAGCACATGTACGGGTTCTGAACCGGCCGCAAGCCGCCACGCCCTGCATTGACACTCCGAGTGTGGTCATGCTCTGCTATCGAACTATTGTTAGCCTGGATTGGATCAACACCGCATTAAAGGAGAGAGAACCGCATGATCAGAATGCTGTCTGTTTTTGGCGTGATCGGAATTGGCCTGTTGGGCTCATACCTGGCCCTGGCCCAGAATGCCGCTCAAACCCCTGCCCCGACTCCTCCGATGACTTTTTTCCTCACGAGTGAAGGCACCGGCAAGGGTGCGGATCTGGGTGGCCTGGCTGGAGCCGACGCGCACTGTCAGATGCTTGCTGCCACGGCGAACGCCGGCAACCGGACCTGGCGCGCCTACCTCAGCACGCAGGGGCCGAATGCCGTCCATGCGCGCGACCGCATCGGAAGGGGCCCATGGCACAACGCGCGTGGCGTACTCATCGGCCAGAACGTCGATGAAATGCATGGAATGCTGCATCGGTTTACTCCCATGACCGTGCTCGACCAGGCCGGCAGAATGATTCCCGGCGGAGGATACGCGCCCAACCGCCACGATGTCCTGACCGGTTCGAATCTGGACGGCCGCGGCTTTCCTGCCGGCGACGACATGACCTGCAACAACTGGACGAGCAGCACGACTGGTAAAGCCAAGGTCGGTCATCATGACCGCGCAGCCTGGAATTCCGCCCATGACAGCCAGGGCTGCAGCCAGCAGCAGTTGAGGAATTCGGGTGGCGACGGCCTGTTTTACTGCTTCGCCGCCCAGTAGACCACATCGATAGATCCTTCACAGCGATCTGGCGCGCGCCAGATCGCTGTGAAACCGGATTCTAGTTCTCCTCGATATTCGCCGAGTACTCGATGGCAATCCCTCGCTTCACGCTGATCGCGGCCGGGCAGCCGCGCTCGTGGACCTCGATGGCGCGTTCCGCGTCGGCGCGTTTACCTTTTGGGACCTTGACGTTGTATTTCACGCGAATCCGCGTGACGACCATCTTCCCGTCCACCTCTTCGATGTCGCCTTCAACGTCGGACGTCAGTTTTTCCGGATAAGCCGGGATTCCTCGCGATTCCAGGGCGCCGCCCAGGGTGCCGGTCAGTCAGCCGGCGACCGCGGCAACAAGGTAGTCGAGTGTTGCTGGAAGATCCTCTTCGGGCTCCATTTTGTAGAAGTGCTTAATCCCGCCGTGGACGCCGAACCGCACCGGATCGGGAAAATTTTCGATATAAGCCAGCCGGAGCGGACGCTTCTCCTGAACGATGCGAACTCTGGACGTATGAACATTCATCAGGTTGCCCTTTCATTAGAAATTCCACGCCGGTCCATCATCGCGATCCGAGTCTCACCGTCAGGCCGGCTCTCAGTATGCGCGGCATACCCAGGGTGATGATTGGATTGACCACGGGGTTTCGTCCCACTTCAATTACGGAGTCCGTCAGATTTTCGCCGGCTATGAAAACCTCGACATCCCTTCCTAATGAACGCGCCAGATACGCATCCATCACGAAGAGCTTCGCCAGGCGCAAGGTGGGGCTGTTCAAGTCGTCCTCAAACTGGCGGCCGGCGCCCCGAGCCTGGAAATTCACCCGGTAATTGCCGAGGAACGTGCCCTGGGTTGCCAGCGAATACTGATGGCGGGGCACCTGTGGAATCCGCCGTCCCTGCAGATTCGGTGACGTGGGATACTTCAGGACCACACCCTGCGACAGCAGATAGCCTGCCGTAATTGTCCACAGGCGATGCGGCCGGAGTTCCACTTCAGTCTCGAGTCCTCGCGATCGCGTCGTCCCCAGGTTCCGGCGTTGCCGGATCGTTTGTTGTGGAGTCTGAATCAGCGTAATGTTCGCCACGGTCCCTGCAAGCCTTGTCCAATACCCGCCCGCGCGGACGTGAACGCGGCCGCCGAGCGCGCGGGTTTCCACGCCGGTTTCAACTCCTCGGAGCCGCTCGTCGCCGAGCAGGGAATTGGCCTGCGTGAGCGCGGTGCCAACCTGGAATGGACGGTACAGTTCGTTCAAAGTGGGCGCACGGAATGCGCCATAGGCTGCCGCGTGCACCGTCCAGTTGGGATGCACCCGAACGGACGTGCCAAGCTTCGGGCTCCAATTCGATTCGATCGCGGTGGCGCCGCCAATGTCTTCGTTCCGCCACCTGTCCCAGCGGACGCTCCACGTCACATCGGCCCGCGGAGTGATGGCGACAACATCTTCCAGAAACGCCCCAAAGGTGCGCTGCGTTCCTCCTGTTTTCCGAACGCCCGACCGGACTCCGTTCGTGAACAGCGTTTCGTGAGTCAGGCCGCGGACGTTCCGGAACTCCATTCCCGTCACGATCGTGTGGCGGCCGAACGTCAGCAGCGTATGCCCCTGCGCTCCGCCATAACCGAGCGGGACCCGATGCATCGAATCCATGCGTTCGGTTGCGCGCGCGGCAAGCAACGTGGTGAAACTGCTGTCGAAACTTTCGGACCCGCCAAACAACTGCACTTCCGTTTGTCCGCGGGCATGTTCGAACTCGCCGCCCACGGAGACCTGCCGGAAATTCGTATCGTTCCGCTGGAGGACGGTGCCGTTTTCCCGGTCCTCCGTTGACAGTACGAAGTTCGAGTAAGCACGCGTGGAGGCCCCGAACCGCCTCTCCACATGCGCAACCGCAGTTCGATAGCCGGAAGTCACCGACTGATCGGCCCTTCCACGCTGCCCGGGGCCCACGGCCATATAACCGTTGGTCCGGAAGCCCTCCGCGGAAAGGGAGTATCCCCAGTTGCCACGGACGTCGCTTGTGTAGAACGAGCCCTGCAATTGGGCGCGTTCTCCGTATGAGATCTCGCCCAGGAAAGTCTTCGGCGCAGGTCTCCGAGTACGGAGATGGATAACGCCGCCCAGTGCCTGGCTGCCGTAGAGGTCCGACGCGCCTCCGCGGACGACTTCAATGGAATCGATCGATAATTTGGGAACGCGATTCCAGTAAACCCAGCTTCCGAAGGGATCGTTCATCGGCAGCCCGTCTGCCAGGACCAGCGTCCGGCTGGCGCCGCTCGGGCCGATTCCCCGCAACGACACGCCCTGCGTTGTGGGATGCGAAGCGACGCTTCCGGCTCGGCGCAGAAGGCTGAAGCCGGGCACCTGGCGCAGGACGTCGTCAACCGACCGGGCCGGCGAGGTGCGAATCGCTTCGGAATCGAGAACGGTCACGCTCGATGCGGTTTCGCCCGAAAGGCGCTCGCCCCGCGTAGCCGTCACGGTAATCCGGTCCATCACAGATCCAAGCTGCAACTGCAGAACTTCGGTGCCCGTCCACCTTAAGAAGGTCCGCGTCAACCGCTGGAACCCCGGACTCTCGACCTGAATCTCGAATTCCGCCGGGAGATTCTGAGCGAGAGCGGCTTCACCCGTTTCACTGGTGGTGATGGCGGCTCCTGCGACGGTGATTCTGGCGCCGGGCACGGGCAGGCCCCAAGGGTCCACGACCCGCAGCGTCATTGGAGCTTGAAGGAGTGCAAAAATGAGTAGTAATGGCATGCGCGCTACCTTACAGAAAGTCTGGCGCCTGCGTCTAGGAAAACAGATCTTCGGCGTAGTGCTATCCTTTGCTAATGACGGATGCTCTTCGAACCCAGGCGCCGGCCGCCATTTTGATGGTAAGGCCGGTCGCCTTTGGATTTAACCCTCAGACGGCGGATACGAATCCGTTTCAACAGCAAATGATCGAGCCCGGCGCAGACATGCAGCGCCGCGCCTGCGCTGAATTCGATCGGCTGCTGCAGCGGCTTCGCGCCGCTCATATTGAAGCGCTCGTTGTGGAGGACACGGAAGATCCGGCCAAGCCCGATGCGGTTTTTCCCAACAACTGGATCTCGTTTCACCATGACGGCACCGTGGTGGTTTATCCGATGCTGGCTCCGATTCGCAGAGTCGAGCGGAGAAACGACGTCATCGAGAAAGTGCGGTCCGCCGGCTTCAAGGTTTCGAAGGTGCTGGACCTGACACGCAACGAAAACGAGGGAAGGTTTCTGGAAGGCACCGGCAGCGTCGTGTTCGACCATATCCACCGCACGGCTTACGCCAACATCTCCCCGCGTACAAATCCCGACGTTCTCGGCGAGCTGTGCGAGCACCTCAAATACCGTCCGATCTTGTTCCGCGCCACAGACGAGAATAATCAGGAAATTTCTCACACCGACATGCTGATGAGTATCGGCGACCGTTTTGCCGTCGTATGCGCCGATGCTGTTTCGGATGCCGTGGAGCGAAAGCTGGTGGTGGATTCTCTGCGTGCCACGGAGCGCGAAATCATCCTGATCGACCGGAAACAGATGAGGCAGTTCGCAGGTAACATGCTGCAGTTGCAGACTCGGACCGGCCAGGCCGTCATCGCGACTTCGACCCAGGGCGTTCTGGCATTTCGTCCTGAACAACGCAAAGCGATCCAGCAATACGCATCGATTGTCGAGGCGCCGGTCCCGTTACTGGAAGGTATAGAAGGCGGCAGCGTTCGCAGCATGATGGCTGGTATCCACCTGCCGAAATAGAAGTGGTTTGATGGTATGCAATCCGGGGCGGGAAGACGCCCCGCTAAGGAGATTCACATGCGCAAGTGCAAGCGGATTCGCGAAGGGCTGGCGTTGGTGGCGATGACAGCCGTGTTTGTGCTGTTTGCCGGAAGAATCGGCGAATGGTCCAATGGGTTTGACTCGAAATTCCTGGTCTATGGCCAGACAGGCGGAACCGGCGGCACAGGTGGTACCGGCGGGACCGGTGGAACCGTTACGACGACTACGAAAGTTGTTCCGCACATTGCGTTTGGGAATTTTGGCTCGCTATATACGACCGTGATCCAGGTGATCAACACCAACTCGACAGCCGTTACCGTGACGGGGAACTTTTATACGCAAGCCGGGACTCCGTCGACGACTGCATACACGACAAACCTTACCGGCACGCCGACCTTTACCGGGACGTTGTCCAACGCGAGCGTGGCCGCAAACAGCATCCTGGTGATCTCCGTCAGTGGCGCCAACAGTCCCACGGTCTTTGATGGGGCCGTCAACTGGGGGAAGTTCACCACGAGCAGCAACGTGACGATATCGTCCTTCTACGAGATTCGCGAATTCAGCGGCAGGCTTTTGGGCAGGGTCGGACTCGCCTCGAGTCCGGCAAACCTGAAGAACTTTGTGACGCCGCGATTCCGGAATGCGGTGACCGGTTCGGACACGGGCTTCGCGATCGTCAACACCGGAGAGGCGTCCGCAAATATCACCGTAACGCTCAAGGACAGCAATGGGACCGCTCTTGCGGCGCGTACCGCCAGCCTGGCGGCGAATAACCAAACGGCGCAGTTTTTGGCGACATTCCTGAGCGGGACGGGCTGCGCGCCGTGCCTGGCGCCCGACACCGGTTCTACAACCAGGTATCAATACATTACGTTCACTTCCTCCTCGACGCAGTTTGGCGCGATCGGCCTGGGAATCGAAGGCGATACCTCGGCGAGTTTTCCTGTGGAAGCGATCAATTAGCAGGCATTTCTCACTGGACTTGAGGCGACCCGGAGGCCCTCTCCATCTGGGAGAACGTCGAGTATCGCGACGCTCATGGTTGGAGTAAGATAATCCCGCCCTCTGCGCAACCACAATGGACAAGAAGATGATTGAAGAAATAAAGGAAGCATTGCAGGCGATCCTCGCCCCGCAGATCGAGAGGATCCATGGTCAGATTGAGGGAATCCACGGCAAAATTGAGGGACTCCATGGCCAAATTGAGGGACTGCGCGGTCAGATCGAGGGCTTTCGCGGCGAGATGAAAGCGATCGAAGCCGGACTGGAAGCCAAGATTGATGTCCTTGCCGGCAAAGTCGATTCGCTGGACACGAAATGTATGGCGCGGTTCGGCGCGATGGATATACAGATGGAAGCCGGCCGGCGCGAATTCGTCGCCGAAGTGCGTCGTATCGAGGAGACTCTTTCCGCGGACTTCGTCCGGTTCGAAACTGTCTGCGACCCCCGTCTGAGCGTGCTCGAGAAGAGAACCAATTAGTGTCGAGGGGGCGGCTACGGCCGTCCCTTGACGACGTCTCAGAAATACGGAGCCCCGGTCGCCCGCTGCATGATGGGCCAGAAACCCTCGACGTTCTCTCCTCGCGCGCAGTAAATCCGGTCGTACAGGTTGACGTTGGGGTCGCAGTGCGGGGGGATGAATCGAAGCTTGTCTCCCAAACGGACTTCGCGGCTCGGATTCTCCAGCTTCAGCGATCCGTGCTCGTCGCCGGCGAATGTATAACTGATGCCCGTCGCGTCCAGCAGTTCCGGTCCGAACGCGCGATCGGTTGCGAACGCTTTCAGTCCGGCATCGACGATCGTTTTTTCCTTCGATCGATGGATCACGGTCGAAAGGACGGTCAGCGCAGGCTCGAAGTCCTGGTACACGGATCCGCTCTGCCCGCCGATTCTCCGGTATTCCACATCCATGAAAACGTAAGACCCCGACTGGAGCTCGGTCACTCCATCGATTTCCGGGTCGATGTTGTACGTGCCGGAGCTTCCCCCGCTGAGAATCTCGACGTTGTGGCCATTGTGGCGAAGCAGGTCGCGCGTTTCCAGCGCCCGGCCCATGGCCTTTATCGAAGCGGCCTTCCGGGCCTCGAAGCCGACCACATGCGCCGCATGTCCCGCATACGCGCAAATGCCCTTCAGTGAGAGATTTCGCGCTCGCGAGATCTCTTCAGCCAGATCGAGCGCCGGTTCGCCCGGCTGGATTCCGGTCCGGTTCTGCCCGATATCGAGATCGATGAGCAGGGTCATTTGGACACCCGCCGCTGCTGCCGCGCGCTCCAGTTCACGGACGTTTTCAGGATTATCGACAACGGCCATCGTGTCGGGAGCCTGCGACATGACGCGCATCAGGCGTGAAACCTTGGGTTCGCCAACCATCTCCCCCGTCAGCAACAAGCCCCGGATTCCCGCAGCCGTCATAACCTCGGCTTCAGCGATCGTCGCGACACTGATACCGATTGCGCCTCGCGCGATCTGCCGGCGCGCGACCTCCACGCACTTGTGAGTCTTTGCGTGGGGACGCATTGAAACCGAATGGCTTTTTGCGAATCGGCTCATCTTTTCGATATTGGACTCGAAGCGGTCGAGATCGAGGACCAGACAAGGAGTGGCAAGATCCAGTATTTTTTGCATGTTTTCGAAGTCTACCATCGGCCTTCGCCAGCAATTTTTTGTTTCTTCATTTCCCGAAACCGTAGCAACATGTCACCCCAACATTGCTCAATGGCTTTGCAGCCGCTTAACGAATCGGGGGTTGAATTATGCCGTACAGATTGACCGTGAATGGGACAGCGACAACGGTGGACGTACCGGGGGACATGCCCCTGCTGTGGGTCCTTCGCGACGTCTTGAACATGAAAGGAACGAAGTTTGGATGCGGCGTCGGCCAGTGTGGCGCCTGCACCGTGCAACTCGGCGGCCGACCGATACGTTCGTGCTCAACGACGGTGTCGAATGCAGCCAACGCGCCGATCCTGACAATTGAGGGCCTGTCTGTGGACGGATCACATCCCGTCCAGCGCGCCTGGCAGGATATCGACGTGCCGCAGTGCGGCTACTGTCAGGCAGGCCAGATCCTGGCCGCCGCCGCCCTGCTCGCAAGGACTCCGAAGCCAACCGACCGCGACATTGATACGGCGATGAACGGCAATCTCTGCCGTTGCGGAACGTATACGCGAATCCGCGAAGCGATTCACAAAGCAGCCGAAATGGCCTCAGCTGCCCGGCCCGCGGCAGGAAGGGAGTAATCCATGAAAAACACAAAGACGAACCAGCTCTTAGACCGGCGCTCTTTTCTGCGCGTAACTGCCCTTGGTGGAGGCGGCCTGCTCATCAGCCTCTACGTCCAGCCCGAATCGTTGCTGGCCCAGGCGCCCCCTCAGGCGCCGGCCCCGTTGCTGCCGGCCGCCTTCATCCGCATCGCAGCCGATGGCAAGGTCACGATCATGGCCAAGAACCCGGAAATCGGTCAGGGTATCCGCAATGCGTTGCCGCAGATCATTGCCGACGAACTGGACGTCGATTGGAAAGACGTGCAACTCGAGCAGGCCGATTTCAATCCGAAGTACGGTCCGCAGGTTGCGGGCGGGAGCACCGCCATTCCGACAAACTGGGATCCATTGAGAAAGGTGGGCGCCGCCGGCCGGCAACTCATGCTTACCGCGGCAGCTCAGACCTGGAGCGTTCCGGAATCCGAACTCTCAACCGCTTCCGGCACCGTCACGCATCGTCCCACGAATCGAACGATGACGTACGGCGCGCTGGCTGCCCGGGCTGCAACGTTGCCCGTGCCCGATCCAAATGCCGTAAAGCTGAAGGATCCGAAGGACTACAAGATCATCGGCAAGCCGATCGCCGGAGTCGACAACCTGAATATCGCAACCGGCAAGCCCATTTTCAGTATCGACTTCACGGTGCCCGGCATGCTGTGGGCCGTGTTTGAGAAGTGTCCGGTGTTCGCCGGCAAAGTCGTGAGCGCGAATCTCGACGAGATCAAGAGAATGCCGGGCGTTCGTCATGCGTTCATTGTTCAGGGCGGACCCGAGCTGAACGGCTTGATGCCCGGCGTCGCCATCGTAGCCGATAGCTGGTGGCAGGCCCGCACGGCCCGCCAGAAGCTGCAGGTCCGATGGGATGAAGGCGCCACGGCGACGCAAAGCAGTGACGCTTTCGCACGCCAGGCGATGGAAATCGCGCCGAAAACTCCGGGGTTCATGCTCGCCGACGAAGGGAATGCCGATGCGGCATTGGCCGGCGCAGCCAGGGTCGTGGAGGCGGCTTATACCTATCCGTTCCTGTCGCATGCTCCGCTCGAGCCGCAGAATTGCACCGCTCATTTCAAGGATGGAAAGCTCGAACTCTGGGCCCCGAGCCAGACTCCGGCTGCCGGTCTCCAGCTTGTGGTGAGAACGCTTGGATTACAGCAGAGCGACGTCACGCTTCACCTCATGAAGACGGGTGGCGGTTTCGGCCGGCGTCTCACCAACGACTTCGTGGTTGAAGCGGCGTGGATAGCCAAGGAAATCGGTGTGCCGGTGAAGCTGTTGTGGACTCGTGAAGACGACATGGCCCACGATTTCTATCGCGTCGGCGGATTCCATTTCCTTAAAGCCGGGCTCGACGCTTCCGGCAAGGTCGTTGCGTGGAAGAATCACTTTGTGAGTTACGGCACGGGACAGACTCCACAGACGACGACAAACTCGGGGAATATCTCGGCCGGCGAATTTCCGGCGAAGTTCGTTCCGAATTTCTCCTTCGGTCAAACCAATATCACGCCGTTCGGCATACCGACCGGCGCAATGCGCGCGCCGCGCAGCAACGCGTTCAGTTTCGTCTTCCAGTCTTTCCTGGATGAGTTGGCCCTGGTGGCCGAAAAGGATCCGCTGCAGTTGCGCCTGGAGTTGCTGAACTCGGCTCCGGCGGGCGGCGATAACTTCGATCCGAAGCGCATGCGCGGAGTGTTGGAAATGGTGGCGCAGAGATCGGACTGGGCGAATCGTGACAAGCTTCCCAGGGGAACCGCCAGAGGCATTGCCTTCCAGTTTTCTCATCGGGGCTACTTCGCTCACGTGGCGGAGGTCTCGGTCGATTCGGGCAACAAGGTGAAAGTCAGCAAGGTCTGGGTTGTGGGCGACATTGGAAGACAGATCGTCAACCCCAGCATGTCGATCAACCAGGCTCAGGGAGGCATCGTCGAAGCGCTCAGCCACATGATGGCCTGGGAAATCACGATCGATAAAGGCCGTGTCGTCCAGAGGAACTTCAACCAGTACCAACCCGTGCGCATGGCGCAGTCGCCGCCGGTGCTCGATGTGCACTTCCTGACGACGGACAATCCGCCGACCGGACTCGGTGAGCCGGCATTGCCGCCGGCCATTCCGGCAGTGACCAATGCCATAGCCGCCGCAACGGGCCGGCGAGTCCGCGCGCTGCCGCTCGCGAAGATGGGATTCACCTGGGCTTAGGCTTATCGAGGTCCAGGCTGCGCCAGCAGTACCACGTGGCGACGCTTGCATAAGGTCGCCACGCGGTTGCGATTCGATGACTGGTTTCTTTGTCGGGCAGGTCGTCGAGATCGTACAGTTTCCTGATCGCCATCCGAACCCCGAGATCGTCGTGAGGGAATACGTCGAGCCGGCCCAGCGAAAAAATCAGAAACATCTGCGCCGTCCACACGCCGATCCCCTTCACGGGAATCAGTGCCTCAATCACTTTGTCGTCCGGCATCCGTGCCATGCGATCGAGCCGCAACTCTCCGCCGATAACCCGGTTTGCGAGATCGAGCAGGTAGGTGCTCTTCTGATTTGAAATCCCTGTGGATCGCAACTCTTCAACCGTGAGCCGCGCGATGCGCTCCGGCGAGATCTTTTCCGGCGCGATGTGCTGTTCAAGCCGCGTCCGGATGGCGAAAGCAGCCTTGCCCGAAATTTGCTGCGACAGGATCGAGTAAACCAGAGACTGGAAGCGATTGCGTCGAAGCTTCAGCGTGAAGGGACCGGCCCGCCGGATGAGATCGCGCATGATGGGATCGCTGGCGCGAAGATGCCGCATCGCCTGGCGAATTTGAGTCTGGTTGAGCATGGTTGGGATTCCATGGAACGTTGCACGGGGCTGAAGCCCCGCGCGTTTGGACATTAGCATCGACGTCTTCAACTTCACGCTTGCGAAGCGTGCGTCCGAACTCCCCTCCTGTCTTAGGGGTGGCTGCGCCGAAGGCGCAGACGGGGTGGTACGGAATGACGCGAAGCCACGTTATGGATGCTCGCGTAGCGCTCATTCAAATCGGTGCGCTGCGCGAATATCTATAGGGTGGCTTCGCATTATGTACACCACCCCGCCGTTCGCTAAAAAACGCGCGAACGGCGCCCCTCCTCATCCCGGAGGGGAGTTTTTGCGCTACTCTCCCACAAATGCCCAAACTCCAGGGCACGGGGCGGAAGCCCCGCGTAAAGCGATTCCGGCCGTCGAGTATAATCCACGCTCTATGACGACTCAATCCACGGACCAGCGCGATCAATTCCGGCGCCTGACCATCCTCATTGCAGTGGCCTGCATGGATTTGATGGGATCCGCGATGGTTTTCCCCCTTATTCCTTTTTACGCACTCAAATTTAATGCGTCTCCAACAACCATCGGAATGATCTTTGCGTCGTTTTTTGTGGCCCAGCTTATTTCCGCGCCGATCTGGGGCAGGGTCTCCGACCGCTACGGCCGCCGTCCCGCTCTTCTTATCGGACTGAGTGGATCCGCAGCCGGCTTCCTGATGTTTGGTTTCGCGGACTCGATCGGACTCCTCTTTGTTTCTCGAATCGTGCAGGGCCTTGGGGGCGGCACGACCGGAGTGACGCAGGCCTACGTGGGGGACACCGTGCCTCCCGAGGATCGCGCCCGTTCGCTCGGCTGGCTCTCGGCCGGCACGAATGTCGGGACCATGATTGGCCCGGTTATCGGATCGTTCGCGTCCTATTGGGGACAGGAAGCTCCGGGGATTATCGCTGCTTCGTTATGTATCGTGAACGTCTTCTTTGCATGGAAATGGCTCCCGGAATCCATGCCGAAGCATGACCCGCTTGCCGCAAAGCGGAAGCCGGTGTGGCACGGTGTATGGTCGGTGGTGCGGCATCCGGCGGGCCGCGTTCAGCGGCTCACAGTGATCTACTCCGTATCCATGCTGGCGTTCTCGTCGCTTTCCGCCGTGCTCGCGCTCTATCTTGGCGCCGAGTTCGGAGTCACGGAGAGGACGATCGGTTATGTCTTCCTGTATATCGGCGTCTTCTCCGTCATCATGCGTTCGGCACTCATCGGTCCGGTGGTCGATCGAATCGGCGAACACTGGTCCATACGCGCCGGCGCGGCCTGTCTGATCCTCGGTATGCTCAGCTATCCTGCCGCCACGAGCCTGTGGATGCTCGCGCTGACAGTGCCTCTTGTGCCGATCGGGACGGCGCTGCTTTTTCCGGCTACAACGGCATTGATGTCGCGCGCATCCGAGAAATCGGAACTGGGCACGACGATGGGCATCGCCCAGACATTCGCGGGGCTGGCTCGCGTGGCCGCACCGCTTTGCGCCACCGCCCTGTTTCAGGGCTTCGGACACGCGGCTCCTTTTTACTTCGCCGCCGGCATTGTCGGTCTCGTCAGCATCCTCGCATTCCAGGTGGACCTGCCGGCGCCTGTGGAATCTGTGCCTCTCGTTCCATCCAGCACAGCCGGGCCTGCCGCAGACCGTGTGGTAGACTAGGCCCTGATCAAATTGGAAGGAGTGCCGTTGTGACGAATCCGAATTTTGTGTTCTTCAAAGGTCGCATCATTCCGTATTCAGACGCCAAGGTCGGTGTTTTGACCCACGCCCTGAATTATGGAACTGCGGTTTTCGGTGGCCTTCGCGGCTACTGGAACGACGACGAGAAACAGCTTTTCATATTCCGGCCGCACGATCATTTCCGCCGGTTTCTGCAGTCGGGAAAGCTCCTATGCATGGAACTTCCTTACTCTCATGAAGACCTGGTCCGCAATCTCGTCGATCTCCTCCGCACGGAGAACCTGAAGGAAGATTGCTACGTACGTCCGCTGGCGTTTTACGGCGACGAAATCATCGGTGTTCGTCTTCACGATCTGAATCCCGAGCTTTCGATGGTTGCCTTGCCATTTGGCCACTACAACCAGAATGAAGACAATATGCACGTCACCATTTCGGCGTGGCGCCGTATTGACGACAATGTCATTCCCGCGCGCGGCAAGATCGCGGGCGCGTATGTGAATTCGGCATTTGCCAAGACCGATGCGTTGCGCGCCGGCTTCGATGAGGCCATCGTGCTCAGCGACAACGGCCATATCTCGGAGGGCTCGGCCGCAAATGTCTTCCTGTTGCGAAACGGCGTATTCGCCACGCCGCCCATCACCGAGAACGTTCTTGAAGGGATCACCCGGCGGACGGTCATACAGTTGGTTCGCGACGAACTGAAGATGGAGGTCCAGGAACGCCAGATCGACAGGACCGAACTCTACCTCGCCGACGAGGCATTCTTCTGCGGAACCGGAGTCCAGATCAGCGCGATTACCCGCGTCGATCATCGCGCGATCGGAACCGGCGTGATGGGCGATGCCACGACTCGGCTTCGGAAGATCTTTTTCGATGTCGTGCGCGGCCGGAACCCGAAATATCGTGACTGGTGCCACCCGGTCTATGAGTCGGGCGCTGCCGGGAAGGTTAAGAAGACGGAAGAGCGCACGACCCTGAAGGTCAGCTGAAAAGCCGTGGGCGCGGGGCTGAAGCCCGCGCCCACCGGAACCCCTCCAATGGCCCAACTCCGAATCGAATCCGCCACCGCGAACGACACTCCGGTCATCATGTCCTTTATTCGCCAGCTTGCCGAATACGAACGGCTTTCCCATGCCTTTGTCGCCGACGAAGAGACTCTTCGCGAGTCCCTTTTCGGCAAGGATCGCGGCGCCGAGGTAATCCTTGGTTTCTACGAGGATTCTCCTGTCGCGTTTGCCGTGTTTTTTCACAATTTTTCGACTTTCCTGGGCCGGCCAGGCATGTATCTGGAAGACCTGTTCGTGATTCCGGAAATGCGGGGCAGGGGATTCGGGCGCGAAATGCTGGTACACATCGCGCACCTTGCGCACTCGCGTCAATGCGGCCGGCTGGAGTGGTCTGTTCTGGATTGGAACGAGCCTGCCATCCGGTTTTACAAGAGTTTCGGCGCCGTTCCGATGGACGAGTGGACCGTATTTCGAGTGACCGGCGAGGCGCTCGAAAAGCTGGCTGGAAAAAAAACATCCTGAAAAGGTTTTGATCCGCCTCCGCGGGTATACTCACTGTCGTGGATTCGATTGACGCCTATCGCCTGATCAACTCCGACGATTCCGATCTGCCGGGCGTGTTCGATGCGGCTGCTTCTCTCCGGGATCGCCACAAGGGCCGCACCGTCACCTACTCGCGAAAAGTCTTTCTGCCCGTGACGAATCTCTGCCGCGACCGATGCTCCTACTGCACCTTCCGCAAAGACCCGGATGATCCCGGCGCCTGGACCATGTCGCCTCTCGACATTGCCGATGTGCTCGATCGTGGCCGCGAACAGGGTTGCAAAGAAGCGCTCATGTGTCTCGGCGACAAGCCCGAGCTTGCCTTTCCGCAATATCGCGCGACACTCGCGCGGTACGGACACGGCACAACCGCCGAATATGTTGCGCGCGCCTGCGAGATGGCGATCGAGCGTGGCTACCTTCCGCACACAAACGCCGGCGTTCTGACGTACGACGAAATGAAACTGCTGAAACCGGTCAATGCCAGCCTGGGGCTGATGCTCGAAAACGTGAGCCCGCGGCTTTCGCAGCGGGGAATGCCGCACTTTTCGGCGCCCGACAAAGATCCCGAGGTTCGCCTGCGCATGCTGCGCGAGGCCGGCGAGCTCTCCATCGCATTCACGACCGGTATCCTTATCGGTATTGGCGAAACGCGGGAGGAGAGGGTAGACAGTCTCATGGCGATTCGCCGGATCCACGAGACCTACGGGCATATCCAGGAAGTGATCATCCAGAACTTTCGCGCCAAACCCGATACGCGTATGGCGGACTTCTCCGAGCCGGACGGACTCGAGATTGCGAGAACCGTTGCTGCCGCCCGCCTGCTTCTCGGCGGCGAAATGAACATCCAGGCGCCGCCGAACCTGAATCCCGACGATCACAGGTTGCTGTTGCGTGCGGGAATCAATGATTGGGGCGGCATTTCGCCCGTCACTCGAGACTACATCAACCCGGAGGCGGCATGGCCGCACATCGAGACGCTTGCGAAGACGTGTCAGGATGAAGGTTTTACGTTGACGGAGCGACTGGCTATTTACGACGAATATATCGAGAGGTCCGATTTTGTTCCGGCAAGACTGCGGCCCCTCGCGCTCGCATTGGGAGCCCTGTGAGCCTATGAGTACGATGACGCGCCAGATCCTGGATCGAGCATTGAATGGTGAGGAGATTTCCTGGCAGGACGCTCTCCATCTCTGCGAAACCTCGGGAGCCGACTTTCAGGCCATGGTCGCCGCTGCGGACGAGCTTCGGAGCCGGCAGGCCGGCGACGTCGTGACCTATGTCATCAACCGGAACGTCAACTTCACGAATGTATGCGTGAAGCACTGCGGTTTCTGCGCCTTTAGCCGCAATTACCGCAGCGAGCAAGGCTACTTTCTTCCGTTCGATGAGATTGTCCGGCGCGTGCGCGAAGCCCTCGATATGGGCGCCACCGAGGTCTGCATGCAGGCCGGCCTGCCGCCCGACATGCCGGGAGACTTCTATATTCAGCTTACGAGGGCCGTGAAGGCCGCTGTGCCGGACATGCACATCCATGCGTTCTCCCCGGAAGAAGTGCTTTATGGGGCAACGCGGTCCGGCGTTTCGATCGCGGATTATCTTTCAGCTTTGAAAGAGGCGGGACTCGATACGCTTCCAGGTACGTCAGCAGAGATTCTCGACCAGAGTGTCCGCGACGTTATTTCGCCCGGCAGAATCACGGTGCGGCAGTGGACCGAGGTCATCACGACCGCGCATCACCTTGGGATTCCGACAACGTCGACGATCATGTATGGTCATATGGAAACACCGCTTCACTGGGTGAAGCATATGAACCTGCTCCGCGACATTCAGCACGACACGCACGGTTTCACCGAGTTTGTGCCCCTTTCCATGATCCACCAGGAAGCTCCGATGTATTCCCATGGCCTGGTTTCAGACCTTCGCCTTGGCCCCAGCGGTGTGGAAGTCGTCAAGATGCATGCCATCGCGCGCATTATGCTTGGCGCATCGATACGGAACATCCAGGCGTCGTGGGTCAAGGAGGGCCCGAAGCTGGCGCAGTATTTGCTGACCGCCGGCGCGAATGATCTCGGCGGTACGCTGATGAACGAAAGCATCTCCACTTCGGCCGGATCGCAGTACGGCCAGCTTGTTCCGCCACGGGAGTTGCGGCGGTTGATCCGCGATGCCGGACGAATTCCTGCTCAGCGAAAGACGAATTACGATCTGCTCAAGGTTTACGATGCCGGCGACGACAGCGCTACCCCGCTCGATCTCATCGACGACGCCGCCTCGCGTTTCGGGTCGTATCAGAAGCTCTCGGCATCCGGCGAATTTCGTTTCACGCGAAATCGCTGAAGAGCATGCTGGGTGACACTTTTTCCGAACGGGCCAGGCAGGCTGCTGCGAGTTATCAGCCCAATGCGGGTTTCAATCACGCGTTCCTTCATTTCAGGGATGGCAGCTATATCGAGTTCGAGCATTCCAGCCGGACCAGCCGCTGGGCCAGGGCTTCCACAGCCGGCACGATGGCAGACAAGATCTGCCTTGCCCTCCATCAGTTTCGCCTCAATGCAAAACACCTCCAGCTGTTTTTCGAGGATGGGAGTGACGTAGAATTCGGCAAAGGAGAATCGTGATGAGAAACGCTGTCTGCGCCGCATTGGCCGTGTTGTTTGGGATTACGTCTGCGTTTGCGCAGAATCCGCTGGTCGGTTCCTGGGAACGTATCAAGGCGGATCCGCCGGATGAGATGGCGTTCCTGATCCTGAGCACGGACGGTTTCTTCACCCAGACGATCCTTCCCGACGACCGCCCGAAGATAAACAGGCCCCTACGGGATCTGACCAAAGAAGAGCTCGTTGTCCGATATGAACAACTCGTCGCCCGCCGCGGTCCGTACCGGGTTGAAGGGAACCGGCTGATCCGGAAAGACGCCGCCCATCACAACCCGAACCTGATCGGAAGAGAGAATGTGGAGTTGTGGCGTATCGAGGGCGACACGCTGATCCTTTCAAACCTGCAGGGTAAAGACACCAACTGGTACAAACGCGCGAAGTAGGGCCGCTTTTATAAGGTTCAGGCGAAACGGGGAACATCGCGTCCATCGAGATATCCGAGCAGCACTTCGGAGACGGACTCGGCGAACCGCTCGTACGCCAGATCGGTCGGCCAGCCGATGTGTGGTGTGAGGATGACGTTCGGGAGGCCGGTCAGCGGGTGGCCTTGCGGCAGGGGTTCCCTGTCGAATACATCAAGCCCCGCGCCCGCGATTCGCTGGTCTCTCAGCGCGGCGACCAGAGCGGCCTCGTCCACGATTGGTCCGCGCGCCGTGTTGACGAGATACGCCTCGGGTTTCATCAAACCGATGCGGCGCGCGTCGATGAGTCCGCGTGATTCCGGTTTGAGCGCTGCATGAATGGATACGATGTCCGCTTCGCGCATAACGTCATCGAGCGCGCGGAACTCCGTGCCGGCAGCCGCCGCAACCGTTTCCGTCAGGCGTGGGCCCCAGGCGAGCACGCGCATTCCAAATGCGGCGGCGATCCTTGCCACATGCTTGCCCACGTTGCCGAGACCGACGATACCGAGTGTCTTTCCGTAGAGCACCGGCGTCGAAGGCGTGGGCCATTCGCCGCGCTTCACGGCGCTATCGCAGTACAGCATCTGGCGCGTGAGTGCGATCGCCAGTCCAATGGTTAACTCCGCCGCTCCGACGGAATACCCACCTGATGCGCGCAGCACAACAATTCCGCGGTCGCGTATTGCCGCAAAGTCAATGTGGTTGGCATGGTTGCCCGTCTGAACGATGACGCGCACGTCGGAAAGCTGCTCCAGAAGATCGCGAGTCAGGCGAGTGCGTTCCCGATTCGTTACCAGCGTATCGAACCCGCGCACGGCAGACGGATCGTCAAACGGCGTGTTGAATATATGCACTTCGGCACGTTCGCGAAGGCGGTTTACGCCCGCCGTGCTCCCGTACGCGTTGTGAATGTCGTCAAGTATTGCAATGCGCATGTTTTGGAAATCCGTAAACCGGACAAGTATACGGACTCTGCTCTCATTGACACCAGAGGGTGCTGTACGTAAGATTCCGACCAACCAACGCACCGTTACAGCGATAGCCAAATCAGAGAGGTTTCAAAATGACCATCCGTTCCCTGCGTTCAATCATTACCGTGGTTGCCGTCGCGGCTTGTCTGTTCCTGGCTTCCACGCCTGCCGTTGGGCAGTCATCGAACATACCCCGGCTGTCCAATGGAAAACCGGATTTCAACGGAGTTTGGGACCATCCTCGAGTTGGCGATATAACCAAGAGCGGAACTGGATGCGGTAACGGCTCCCTGGGTTGCAAACAGGAAGGATCCGGTGAACTCCCCTTCACCCCCGAAGGTTTGGCGAAATGGAAAGACCCGGCCAAGTTCGACTATACGGCGCGCTGCATGCCGTATGGATACATGCGCGGGTGGGGAAGCAGTGCGCCGATCCAGATCATGCAGACGCCCGGCCGCATGGGGATCCTTTTCGAAATCGGCAGCACGTATCAAGTTGTCTTCACGGATGGGCGCGATCATCCCAAGAATCTGGAGCCGACCTGGTTTGGACACTCGATCGGGCGTTATGAGGGCGACACGCTGGTCATCGAAACCGTCGGTTTCAACGAGAAGACTTACCTTGATACCGTCGAGCATCCCCACAGCGACCAGTTGCGCGTGACCGATCGGCTGACCTATATCGACGCCGACCACGTCTTACAGGAGGTCACATACGAAGATCCCAGGATGTACCTGAAGCCGATCAAGAACACACGAGTGATGGCGCGCATGAAGCCCGGCCAGGAACTGATGGAATATGTCTGCATGGAGAATAATAAGGAACTGTTCGAAGGGCTCATCATTGGCCACTGATTCAACCAAATCTGAAACATCGAAAGGAACAGTATGAAAAAAAGACTGAACCTGTCCCGGAGAGAGTGGCTCTATACGGCCGCGGGAGCGTCAGCCCTGATTCCTGCCGTAGCGAAGAGCGGCTTTTCAAAGGCAGCGCGAAGCTCATCGCTTGCAGACATCCAACTCAGCATCGGCCTTTCGGGCAGTGTTCGCGAGCGCCCCATTATTGAAGGTCACGTGAAGCCCCAGGGCATTGATCTGACCATCACCACTGTCGGCGTGTCGGAGTTGTTCTGGCGGCAGTTACATTTTGCGGAGTTCGATGTTGCGGAAATGTCTTGTTCCTCGTTCATTATCGCGGTCTCCCGCGGCGATACGCGATTCGTCGGCATCCCCGTTTTTCCGACGCGGAATTTCTTCCATACCCGGATTACGGTCCGCGAAGGCAGCGGCATTGAAAAGCCGGAGGATCTGAAAGGCAAGCGTGTCGCGGTGCCCGAGTACCAGCAGACTGCCGCCCTCTGGGCCCGGTTTGGTCTGCAACACGAATACGGCGTAACGGCCCAGGATATGGATTGGTATATGGAACGTCCGCCCGAGAGCAGCCATGGCGGCGCTACCGGTTTTCAGCCGCCCCGGGGTGTGAAATTCCAATATGTTCCCGCGGGCGAAAGCATCGTTTCCATGTTCGCGGCCGGTAAAATCGACGCCGCGTTCCCGACGTTCAATGCAGGTAATCGCCCGGGACTCCGCGGACTTTTCCGCGATCGCGTAGCCGAAGCCGGCCGCTATTACAAGAAGACCGGCTTTTTTCCGATGAACCACTGCATCGTCATCAAGAGGGAGATCGCGGAGAAGCATCCATGGGCGGTGATGAACTTGTTTAACGCCTTCCAGGAAGCAAAAAGCGTGGTACACCAGCAGACGCAGGAACTCGCGGGAGTCTATTTTGAGCTGGACCTCATTCCTCGAGACCGGCAGCAGGCTGTGGCGACGGATCCCTTCCCGTACGGGATGAAAGCGAACCGGGCCATTCTTGAAGGATTGACCAAAGCGTCTTACGAGCAGGGTCTGACACCCCGGGTGGTTGACTTAAAAGACGTGTTTCACCCGGCCACCATGGAAGACCCGGCTTAGCGTTCGCGGAACGCAGGCGTAAAGCCTGCGGCTACGGATGGCGTAGCCGCGGGCTTTATGCCCGCGTGCATAATTGGGGGACCGGCGTGGATCTGTGCTACACTGAGTTCGCTTTTCTGCTGGAGTTCGGTATTAGGCCGATGCGCTCAACTGCATAACCGGCATGAAAAGAGGGAACTAACCCTTCCCGGTGTCGTTCGATTAAGCGTTCCCGCCAGTTTTTGGGGCAAGCTGAAACGGACCTTCCGAAAATAGAAACTTCCCGACGATCTCCTGCGTCACTCCTCGGCACTGTTTTGAGCGCCTACCGAGAACGAGCCGCCGTCAATCTCGGTACAAATCAAGACAGGTAACATTGAATCCACATCCGTTTGAGAAATTTCAGCTCAGTAAGTCCATTCTCCGCGCGGTAATAGCGGAGGGCTACCATGAGCCGACTCCTGTTCAACACGCCGCGATTCCCGAGGTGCTTGCGGGCCGCGACATTATGGCGACGGCACAGACCGGAACCGGCAAGACGGCAGCGTTCGCGCTGCCGATGCTGGAAAGGCTGCACGTAAAGGCGCCCGGCAATTCGGAGGGCGCAGGTCCCATTCGGGCACTGGTCCTCACTCCCACGCGTGAACTCGCGCTGCAGGTTGAGGAAAGCCTGAGGGTTTACGGCCGACATCTTTCACTGCGGAGCGCGGTAGTTCTCGGCGGTGTGTCCATGGATTCGCAGGTGAAAGCGCTGCGAAGAAACCCGGACATTCTCGTGGCGACGCCCGGGCGCCTGCTCGACCTCATGCAGCAGGGGCGCGTGCGCCTCGACAAGGTTGAGATACTGGTTCTCGACGAAGCGGACCGCATGCTCGACATGGGCTTCATCCAGGACGTCCGCAGGATTGTGTCGAAGGTCCCCGCGAGACGGCAGACGTTATTCTTTTCTGCAACGATGTCGACGGAGATTGTCGCGCTTGCGGGTGATATGCTAAATAATCCGGCGCGCATTGAGACAACTCGTCCCGCTTCGGTATCCCGGAGCATCGACCAGAAGGTCCTGTTCGTGGATCACGCGAACAAGAGGTCACTGCTCGCGGAAATATTAAAGGGGAAGGACGTACGGAGAGTCCTGGTATTCACTCGGACGAAGCATCGAGCCGACCGCCTGTCACGGCATCTTTCCGACAGCGGCGTCTCGGCTGATGCGATCCATTCGAACAAGAGCCAGGGCGCAAGGCAGCGCGCGCTTGCGGCATTCGATTGCGGAAAGGTTATGGTTCTGGTTGCGACCGATCTCATGGCACGCGGAATCGACGTTGAGGGTATCTCGCACGTCATCAATTACGAACTTCCGAATGACCCGGAGAGTTACGTCCATCGGATCGGCCGAACGGCTCGTGCCGGGGCGGTTGGAACCGCGCTGTCATTTTGCGATGCCAGCGAGATCGTCATGCTGCAGGGAATCGAGAAACTCACATGCTCGCCGCTGGTAGCCGATGAAGACCATGGATTCCACTCCGCAACAATTGCATCGCTTCATAGTCCGAGGGCAGGTGCCGCAGCCAAGCCGCCACAATGGCGCAGCTTTGGACCGAGGCGCAATGCCCGATTCAGATAGTCGAAAGAGAAAACAAAAAGCATGAGTACTGCACAGCAATTCATTGTTTACAGCAAACCGACCAAATGCGTGAAGTGTGCGCTGACCGTCGAATTCACTCACGCACAAGACGCAGACCTGAAGTTAGGCGGATGGGCGTGTCCGAACTGCACGCATGTGTATCGGTTTACGCATTGGAAAATTCAGAAGGCCGGAAAACGCGCCCTGAAGAAACTTGGTAAGGAACTAAATTAAGGAGAACAAGTATGGCAAAGAGACTTTTTGTGGGAAACCTGTCCTTTCAGACTACGGAAGCAGATCTTTCGGAGCTGTTTGCGCAGGTCGGCGGCGTTGATTCCGTGAAGATCATCACGGATCGGGATACCGGCCGGTCGAAGGGATTCGCATTCGTCGAAATGAGCGATGACAGCGCGGCTGAGCAGGCAATTGCAAAATTCAACGGCAGCGATCTCAGCGGGAGAAATCTCACCGTCAACGAAGCGCGTCCGATGGAGAAGCGTGAGTTCGGTGGCGGCGGATCGCGTGGTGGCGGCGGTGGCGGCGGACGCGACCGCGGTGGCTACGGCAGGTATTAGTTCGCCGTCTGGAAAATCAGGAATGCCGGAGGGGGGACTTGAACCCCCACGGGACTAGGTCCCGGCAGATTTTGAGTCTGCTGCGTATGCCATTTCGCCACTCCGGCGAGAAGCGCGGGCAATAGTTTACCAGAACCTTGTTCGGAATCGGGTGCCCTTGTCGCCTGTTGGGGAGCCGGCTGCTCTATCGCCACAGTGTGCGGACCAGCACGTACGCTGCGACGAAGACGATAACTGCTGCAAAGATCCTGTGGAGTAGCGGGCCTGAAACTCTCCGCGAGAGTCTGCTGCCGACGAACAATCCCGCGACGCTTCCTACGATGAAGATGCCGGTCATTGATATCGGCAGGTCCTCACCCGCCGCCAGATAACTTGCCACGCCCGAGACACTCACCAGGGAAACGATCAAGAGTGAAGTCCCGATGGCCCGTTGCATTCCCATGCCGCTGAGTGTGACGAGCGCCGGGACGATGATGAATCCACCGCCCACGCCGAACAGCCCGGTCAGCAGTCCTGTGGCGATGCCGATGCCGGCCAGCAGGAGCGCACAGTGCGATGTCAGCCGCAGTTCGCCGAGCGGATCGCGCCGGCAGGCCGGGCCGGTGTCATCGTCGATGGAGAGTGAGAACTCATTGGCGTGCCCGCTCGCGTTCGTCCACATACGGACCGCAATCAGGAGCATGAGCAGGGCAAACATTCCGAGCAGAACCGGGTCGGGAATTCGTCTCGCCAGCCATGATCCGAGCGGCGCAACGCTCATTCCCGCCGCGGCGAAGAGCAGACCTGCCGGAATCTCGACCTGTCTGCGCCCGACACGCTGCAGGAACCCTGCGAGCGACGTTACTCCGACCGTTATTAGTGAGATTCCGACGGCGTCTCGCGCTGGCACGCCAAGTCCATAGATCAGGAGCGGCACCGCAAGCAGAGCTCCGCCACCTCCGGTGAGTCCAAGGGAAAATCCCACCAAAGCTCCGAAGATCAGAGGTAGCGGTGACATCGAATCAGGTTTCCGGAACGACGGAAGTGCCCGATTCGACCGGCAATTTCGAAGTTTGCCACGCTTTGAATCCACCGACCAGATCCATCACGTTGGAGTGGCCTGTTTGCGTGAGCAGGCTGGCTGCGATCGCCGAGCGGTAACCGCCCTCGCAGTGGACTACCACATTGCGATCCGACGGCAGTTGGGCTACCCACTGGCGGAAGTGATTCAATGGAACGTTCACACTATTCGGGATGTGACCCACAGCCCACTCCTTTGCAGTACGAACATCCACAACCATGGGCATTGCGCCAGTTGCCTGCTGTCCGGCGAGAGCGACGGCGGTGATGCGGTCAATCCGCTGAAGAAGGTCCGGCCGGTTCTCAAGCGTGCTCATTCCGCCGCGCAGGTAACCCATCACATTGTCGAATCCGATTCGTCCCAGACGCAGGATCGCTTCCTCTTCGTGGCCCGGCTCGGCGATTACGACGATCGGCTCGTTTTGGCTGAGCATGGTGCCGCACCATG
Source organism: Candidatus Sulfopaludibacter sp. SbA3 (assembly GCA_945865815.1). Taxonomy (GTDB): domain Bacteria; phylum Acidobacteriota; class Terriglobia; order 20CM-2-55-15; family 20CM-2-55-15; genus CAMBFR01. Next base: position 15,382 of record CAMBFR010000018.1, on the reverse strand, counting down.
TGGCGTATTTCCCCTGGATGGGAATATTCAGCGCGCCGGCCAGATGAGCCCCTTCAAAGTCGATGGCGTCTCGAACATCGAGCAGTTGCGTTCCCTGGTTGACCAGCCGCAGAACCTGTTCAAGGTTGATCGCCTGCAGAGACTTCGCGAGAGTGGCGTCAAGGCTCGACCGCTCCTGTCGATTCAGCATGGCGTCGTGGATGAAGTAGCCGGGGGCCTCCGGCTGTTCAGCGGTGACGATGGCCTTGAATTCCGCGCGGTCCATTGGCTGCAGGGCGTAGTTGAACTTCTTCTGTTCGCCGATTGTGGAAACCGTTTCGGTGCTCAGGTTCTTGCCGCACATGGAACCCGCCCCGTGAGCGGGATAGACCAGCGTGGCATCGGGCAGCGTCGTGAGCTTCTGCCGGAGCGAGTCGTACAGCATGTCGGCCAACGCGTCGGCGGTAACGCCGATCGAGGCGAGCAAATCGGGGCGGCCGACGTCGCCGATAAAGAGCGTATCGCCGGTCATTACTGCATAGGGTTGACGGCCGCTCTGTGTCAGGTCGTACACCAGGATGGAAATGCCTTCGGGGGTATGCCCTGGCGTCTCCAGGATCTCCAGGCGAACATCGCCAAACTCGACGCGGTCGCCGTCTTTTACATGCGTTACCGGATACTCCACCTCGCCGCGGCGGCCGATATAGATTGCCGCGTTCGTCTTGTCCCGCAGCTCAATGTGTCCCGCAAGAAAGTCGGCATGGAAGTGGGTCAGAAAGACGTGCCTGATTGTGTGGCCGCCTTTCTCAGCGTCGAGCAGGTATTGCTCGATGTCTCGCTGCGGATCGACGACCGCGGCCGTCCCGGTCTTGTCGTCCGTGATCATGTAGGATGCGTGGGAGAGGCAGCCGAGGTAATACTGTTTAACCTGCATGCCCTGAGTCTACGCCAAGACCAGTCCTACTTGGCAACAGTCCGGGCGGCTTGTTCCGTCTGAACCAGATATTGTTCGTAGGGTCCCTTGAAGTCCTCGATCTCGCCCTTTTCCACGTGCCAGATGCGCGTGGCTACTTCTTCGATGACATCGTGATCGTGCGTGACCAGCAACACGGTGCCGGGATATCGCTGGAGCGCGATGTTGAGCGCATTGATGGACTCCAGGTCCAGGTGATTGGTGGGCTCGTCTAGCACCAGGAAGTTGGGTTTCTGCAGCATGAGCTTGCAGAAGATAAGCCGGGCGGCTTCGCCTCCCGAGAGAGCCTCGGTCCGCTTGAGCGCATCATCGCCGCTGAACAGCATCTGGCCAAGCAGTCCGCGGAGTTCTTCCTGCGAAGCGCTGTTGTCCCAGTCGTGCAGCCACTCGATGACGCTTACGCCCGGCCGAATGGAGTCCTTGTGATCCTGCGCGAAGTATCCGACGGCGGCTTCGTGACCCCACGTCACCTTGCCGGCATCGATCGGAAATTTCTGGTCCGGGGGTTCGATGAAGCCCGTGGCATTGCGGATCAGCGATTTGAGAAGCGTGGTCTTTCCCGCTCCGTTGCGGCCGATCAGGGCGATCTTTTCTCCGCGGCTGATTGACGCCGTGAAATCGTGGAACACACGGAAGTGGCCGCTTGCGCCATCGTAGGACTTGGTGAGCTTCTCTACTTCGAGAGGATGCCGGCCCGATGGCCGCACGATATCGAATCGGATGAACGGCCGCTGGATATTCGACTTCGCCAGTTCCGACGTCTGCAGCCGCTCGACTTCCTTCTTCCTCGACATGACCTGCGAAGACCGCGTCCCTGCCGAGAAACGCGCGATGAACTCATTCAACTGCGCGATTTTCTTTTCTCGCTGGGCGTTGCCGGATTCAATGCGCGAGCGGACCTGCGTCTTGGCGAGCACCATATCGTCATAGCTGCCGGTATAGGTAATAACCGTCTGGTAGTCGATGTCTGCCGTGTGCGTGCAGATCTCGTTCAGAAAATGGCGATCGTGCGAAATGACAATGAGGCAGCCCTCGTACGCGCAGAGATACGACTGCAGCCAGTGAACCGAGTCGAGGTCGAGGTTGTTGGTCGGTTCATCAAGCAGCAGGACGTCGGGATTGCCGAATAATGCCTGCGCGAGCAGCACTCGTACCTTCTGTCCGCCCTGCAGTTCGCTCATCTTTCTGCTATGCAGGGATTCCGGAACGTCGAGGCCGTCCAGCAAAACGGCGGCGTCGGATTCCGCCGTATAGCCGCCTTCGTCGCCGACAATTCCCTCGAGTTCCCCCAGCCGCATGCCATCCGCGTCCGTCAAGTCGCTGTGGTCCTTGGCATAAAGGAGTTCACGCTCCTGCAGCGCATCCCACAGCGACGTATTCCCCATGATCACGGTGTCGAGCACCCGGTGCGAATCGAACCCAAACTGGTCCTGCGCCAGGACGCCCATTCTTTTCGGCCGTGTGACGGAGCCTTTCTCGGGCTCTATTTCTCCGGTCAGGATCTTCATCAGAGTGGATTTGCCGGCGCCGTTCGGCCCTGTGATCGCGTAGCGGCGTCCCGAGATAAACGTTGTGGCCACATCCTCGAACAGGATGCGGGCGCCGAAGCGCATGGATACACTGTTGATCGATAACTGCATTTCTTAGATGACTCCGGGATTAGCTGGCTGCTGAGGAATGCCTCGCGTGGCCGTGACGAACCACCCATTGTACCGCAGGAACAGCTACAATGAGGCATGAAGAACTTAACGTTCCAGATGGGCGACCGCGTGAAAAACACTAAAACCAAGCAGACCGGATCCGTGAAACGGCGGAGGGGCGAGGGCATTTACATGGTCAGCATCCAGGGGTTTGGCGAGCAGGAATGGAAGGAAGCAGATATGGAAAAGGCCGAAGAGCCGAAGGGCAGTAAATGGAACACCGGGTGGAAGAGATGAGCGGCTGCGAATGCAAGCCCGATAGGGCGCAGCCATCAAGAGATGAGCGGCCGCGAATGCAAGCCCGATAGGGCGCAGCCATGAAGAGAATGAGACATGACAGGAATTAAATGTCCCCACTGCCGGGCCAGTCTCGCCCTCGATCGGATAGGCGTGCACTTCCAGAAGTTCTGTCCCGCTATCCAGACGCCCGACGCACGCGAAGCCAGCGTAAAGAAATTCAACCGGCTCTACACGCACATGCAATCCCACACCCGCGGAGAGATCACCGTCGAAGAGTTACAGGAACAAGCCGACAGGATTTTTCTGGCACATTAATCAAGGCAGCTTCGAAATAGCGGCTGTTCCCGCAGGCGTCATCGCTTGACGATTCGGATATCGCGGTTGTCCAGACTGACCACCGGCCCGGCGCCGGGTTAGAATGTTCCGGCCTTTATGTTAGCTACTTCTCCAACGAATCTGCGCGATTCGACGATCGACCAGAAGGTCGAGGCGGAGATGAGCCGGTTACTTTACCGTTCCGCGGGATTCGGGCTGTTTTCGAACTTTGTGTTGGCCGTTGTCCTCGTTGTAGCGACGTCTTCGGTATATCCCGCGTCACTGCACGCGTTATGGCTGAGCGCGATCCTGGTGGTGACAGGCGGCCGTCTCCTGATGAACGTTGCGTTCGAACGGGCGCAGCCGACGCCTCAGCGGCTTGGCGCCTGGCGCAATGCGTTTATAGCCGGTGTGGCCGTCTCGGGTTCAATCTGGGGCATTGCCGGCTGGCTGTACTTCGAGACCGACCTGTTCATGCCCCGCCTCTTGCTGCTGGTGATGCTGATGGGGCTCAACGCCGGCGCGGCGCGCTCTCTTGGGGCGGTTCCGGTAACATACCTGATCTACGCACTAACCACGTTGGTTCCCATGGTCGTGCGGTTCCTCTCTTTTTCGGATGGGGGATGGGCTCTGGCGCTCATCACGATCACGTATGCCATGTTCCTGCTCAACACAGCAACGCTTCAACGTACGGACCTGAGGCGGCTTTGGCATTTGATTCTCCAAAATGAAGAGCTTGTCACCAACCTGAATCAGGAGAAGGAGCGCGCGGAAGCTGCCAGCCAGGCCAAGAGTGATTTCCTGGCGACAATGAGCCACGAGATCCGGACTCCGCTGAACGGCGTTATTGGAATGCTTCAGGTGCTCCAGCAATCCCCGCTCAGTCCGGACCAAAAGGCTCAGATCGAAATCGCCTCCGGCTCCGCGGATATGCTGTTTCGGCTGCTGAGCGACATACTCGATTTCTCCAAGATCGAAAGCGGCAAACTCGACTTCGAATCCGTCACATTCCCGCTTCCCCAGATGATTAAAGATGTCGCCGCGCTCCTGGGTTCGCGGGCCGCGGAGAAGGATCTGCAGTTTACGCTCTTGATGGCGTCCGATCTTCCCGACTATGTTGTCGGCGATGCCGTTCGCCTCAAGCAGGTGCTCCTGAACCTGACGGGTAACGCGATCAAGTTCACCGAATGGGGCCGCGTGGAAATTTCCGTCGCCGTGAAGGAACGCGACGAGCGGACCGTCAAACTGCTTTTTACGGTGCGCGACACCGGAATCGGCATCGACAGCGAAGCGCAGGCGCAATTGTTCCAGATCTTTTCGCAGGGCGACAGTTCCACCACGCGCCGCTTCGGAGGCACCGGCCTTGGTCTTGCGATCTCGCAGAGGCTGGTAAACCGGATGGGCGGACACATTCACGTGCGGAGCGAGAAGGGAGAAGGTTCGGAATTCAGTTTCGTGCTGCCCTTGCCTGTCGGCACGGCCCCGTCGGCGCCGGGCCTGCCGGCTGCGGAACGGGGACCGCAGCTCACCGGCCGCGTGCTGGTGGTGGAAGATGAACGCGCCAATCAGAGCGTGATAAAGCTTCTGATCGAAAGCTTTGGACTGCGGTGCGCCATCGTCGGCGACGGCGCATCGTCGGTCGAAGTCGCCACTCTTGACCGGTGGGACGCCGTGCTCATGGACTGCCGAATGCCCGGAATGGACGGTCTCGAGGCCACACGCCGCATACGCCAAAGACTCTCCGGGCGCTCCCTGCCGATCATTGCTCTTACTGCCAACGCGATGGAGGGCGACCGCGCCGCATGCATCGCCGCCGGGATGGACGACTTTCTCGCCAAGCCGGTGCGGCGAGAAGAACTGCGCGCCTGCCTCATCCGCTGGTTGACAGTGAGTCCAGCCGCTGTCCCCCGACTTCCACCGAATTAGACCACTCCCTGGGACCTGAGCTGTCCGCTGGTGATGTTTAAGACTATAAGATGGAGGTCGAGCTATGCCTTGCGGCGGAGATAAGTAGAGTGCGTCCGTCCTGTTTTTTGTTTTTGATCGACCAGTCCGGTTCGATGCAGGAAGTCTGGGCTGGGACTCCGGGAAGAACAAGGCGGAGGGGTTGAGCACGATCATTAATCGTCTTCTTCAGGACCTCGTTTTGAAGTGCGCCAAGTCTGAAGGTGTCCGTGACTACTACGACGTTGGAGTGATCGGTAATGGCGCTGTGGTTGGGCCTGCAATGAGCGGGCCTCTGGCCGGGAAGGAACTCGTGCCGATCAGCGAAGTCGCCAATCAGCCGGCGCGGATCGAAGAGAGGGTCAAGAAGGTGGACGATGGGGCGGGCGGCCTCTTCGGCCAGCAGATCAAATTTCCGGTCTGGTTCGACGCCATAGCGAATGGTGGAACCCCGATGTGCCAGGCCATGAGCCGCGCTGCCCTGGTATGCGGAAGAGAAGCTTCGCATCGGCGCGTATTCGACCGTCGTGGGTCTGACGCTGGCCGACAATTCCTGGGAGGCGATGGCCATCGGGGATAGCTGCCTTTTCCAGATTCGCGGCGATGAGGTGATTACTTCCCTTCCGCTTGCGAGCGCCGGCGAGTTCAACAACCGTCCCGCCCTGATGTCGACCAACTCCGAGAACTGGGACCGCGAAGTGGAGCACGTTACGACGTGACCGTGTTGCGCGTCTGTTTATCTTAAAAGAGGATTACCGTGTCCTGGCCCACGCCACAGGATTACAACGAAGCCATTCAGAGCCCCCGCCTCAGCTTCTCGGATTCCGACCTGCAGGCCGGAACGCCGGAACTGACATCGCTTGGACTTCCGTGTCCGATCACCGGCGGTTTTGCCAGCGTCTTTCGGATCCGTTGCAATTCGCGCGACTGGGCCGTTCGCTGCTTCCTTCGCGATTTCCCGGATCATCAGGAGCGTTACGCCGCAATCGGCCGTTCTCTCGCCGAATTGAAGCTGCCGTACACGGTGGGTTTCGATTTCATTCAGGAGGGCATACGCGTTCGAGGCCAATGGTATCCGGTTCTCAAGATGGAGTGGATCGATGGCGCCAGCCTTAAAGATGCGATCGAAGCCAGTATCAGCAATCCCATGGGGATCCGGAATCTCGCCGATCGATGGCTGGTCATGCTTCGCGCGCTGAAGAGAAGCGGTATCGCGCACGGCGACCTGCAGCACGGGAACATCCTGGTAAGCGGAGCGGATTTCCGCCTGATCGATTACGACGGGGTGTTCGTGCCGGCCCTCGCCGGGCGGCACAGCCATGAAGTCGGACATCGGAACTATCAGCATCCCGGGCGTACCGAAAAAGATTTCGGACCGTACCTCGATAATTTTTCCGGCTGGGCAATTTATCTGACGCTGGTGGCGCTGAGCGTGGATCCCGGTTTGTGGCCGCGATTCGGCGCGGGGGAGGAGCACCTCCTTTTCAAGAAGGAAGATTTTGAGGAGCCCCGGTATTCGAGAACCTTCAGGGCCGTTGAACAGCTGCGCGACGATCGAATCCAGAAATACGTGCCGCTGCTGAAGTCGATGCTTCGGATGCCGGTAACGTCCCTGCCGTCTGTCGCTGAAACGGTCGGCGTTCCGGCCAGGCCCAGGCCCTCCAAACCGGCTCTGTTTCCGGCATGGGGCGGCGATGGCGGCGACTCTCGCGACACTCGAACGATTCCGCGGTCTGTCCCCAGGCCGCGTGCGCAGGCCGATGCGGCGGAGACGGCAACTTCAAAAGCTGCGCTGCTCGAACAGCTCGAACAATTTGAACTGCCCCTCCGAAAGACTTCCGAATCCGCTGTGGAACCCGACCGCGCCGCCGTGAATCCGGTTTCATTCAGCGATACATTTGCCGGAGAAAGGGTCGGAGTCGCGACGTATTCGCTGATGTCGGCAGGCCTCATCACCATGGGCGCCCGCGGCACGGTGTCGGGCGAGGATGTTTTCGCAGTCCTCATGGCTGGGCTGGCATGCCTGACCCTGTTCATTGCCTGTTGCTACGTGAGTTGCCCGGAGGTTCGCGCCCGATTCCGAGTCTGGTTGTTGAAGGAGTGGTACCGGAACGAACGGATCTTTGCTCGACAGGTGTTCGAACGCCTTGCCGGTTTGCATGCCTGGCTGGATGTGGCCGAGCAGCGAAGCATCGAGGAAATCGAGGCCAGGAGACGCCGGCGCGTCGAAAGGGAAAAGGAGCGGGTTGCCGAAGTCCGAAGATCTCTTTCAAGCTGGCTCGACGACCTGGAATCCAGGAGACAGGCGCTGGAACTCGCTGCCGCCCAGGAACCGCAGGCGCGGGTGGCGGCGTTGCAGAACCGGTATCACAGGGAAGTCGCACAACTGCGCGAGGTCACGAAGACCGTTTATCCGGACATGGGTTGGCGCGACGCCAGGGTCTTCCGGAAATGGCAAACGCGGCTGCAGCAACTCCTCCAGGCGGGTCCTCCAATGCAGCTTTCTGCCCCCGATCTGGAGGAGATTCGCAGGTGTTGCACGCTGGAAACCGAGTCTCTCAAGGGCTGCGCCGCTTTTGTCCGGCTCGGGGCGCAGAAAAAGATAAAGAGAATCCGGCGCCAAAGAACCCGGCATCGCGCGCAAATCCGCGCCAGCCTCGAGCGAACGCGCGCCAGGTTTGCCGGGCGCAGGGAACGGCTGCAGGCCCGAATAGAGTCGGTAAGGATCTGGCTCGACCGAAACCGGATCGACCTGTCGCAATATGTAAATGAGTTCAGCCGGTACGCCGCCGTCAGGTTCCCCCGTTATCTCCAATGCATTCTCATAGGCCATCGGAAAGCCAGCACGAAAGTTCTCCAATAGCTAGTACAGGCGATTCCCCACAACCAGGGGTCGCTGGCAAGAGCGGTGCCTCATGATCTGAATTGCACCGCTTGTCCATGCTGTGCTAGACGTAAAGACCTTATGAATTCAAAACGAAATAAATACAGTTCTCAGATTACTCAACCGCGGTCGCAGGGCGCTTCCCAGGCCATGCTCTATGCGACCGGACTGTCCGAAGATGATCTCGATAAGCCGCAGGTCGGTATCTCGAGCGTCTGGTTTGAGGGCAATCCCTGCAACATGCACCTGCTTCAGCTTGCGGAAAAGGTGAAGGAAGGGGTGAAGGCGGCCGGACTGGTTGGCATGCGTTTTAACACCATCGGCGTGAGTGACGGCATTTCGATGGGAACCGATGGAATGAGCTTCTCGCTCCAGTCGCGCGACCTGATCGCGGATTCCATTGAGACCGTCATGAGCGGCCAGTGGTACGACGCCAATATTTCGATTCCCGGATGCGACAAGAACATGCCGGGTTGCATCATCGCGATGGGCCGGCTCAACCGTCCCTCCCTGATGCTCTATGGCGGAACGATCCATGCGGGCACCAGCGCCGGACAGAAGCTCGATGTGATTTCCGCGTTCCAGAGCTACGGGGAGTACCTTTCCGGACGGATCGACGAAAACCGCCGGAAGGAAATCGTGCGGAATTCGTGTCCCGGCGCCGGGGCCTGCGGCGGCATGTACACGGCCAATACGATGGCCTCGGCCATCGAAGTTCTGGGCATGTCGCTGCCGTACAGCGCGTCCACTCCGGCCGACGATCCATTAAAGCTCGACGAGTGCATCCGCGTCGGCGCGGCAATTCGAAACCTGCTGGAGCTCGATCTCAAGCCACGCGACATCATGACGCGCGAGGCGTTTGAAAACTCCATGGTTATCGTCACGGCGCTCGGCGGATCCACGAATGCCGTACTGCACCTGATTGCGATGGCGCGATCCGTCGGCGTGGCCTTGACGATTGACGACTTTCAACGTGTCAGCAATCGCATCCCGATGCTGGCGGACTTCAAGCCGAGCGGCCAGTACGTCATGGAAGACCTGCACCAGGTGGGCGGCATTCCGGCTGTCGTCAAGATGCTGCTCGACGAGGGACTGCTCAATGGCGATTGCATGACGGTCACCGGGAAGACGCTTCGCGAAAATGTGAAGGATCTGCCGGGCCTGAAGCCGGGCCAGCAGATCGTGAAACCCGTTGCTCAGCCGATAAAGCCGTCGGGGCACATCCAGATTCTGCGGGGCAACCTGGCGCCGGATGGCGCGGTCGCAAAGATCACAGGTAAGGAAGGTCTGCGTTTTTCGGGTCCGGCGAAGGTCTACGACTCCGAAGAAGACATGCTGCACGCTCTCGAGCGCAAGGAGATCGGAAAAGGCGACGTCGTCGTGATCCGATACGAAGGCCCGAAGGGCGGCCCCGGCATGCCGGAGATGCTCACGCCGACGTCGGCCGTCATGGGCGCAGGTCTCGGAAAAGACGTCGCATTGATAACGGACGGCCGGTTTTCGGGCGGCTCCCACGGCTTCATCGTGGGTCACATCACGCCCGAAGCGCAGGACGGCGGCCCCATCGCCCTGGTTCGCACGGGCGACCGCATCACGATTGATGCCGAAAAAAATCTGCTGAGCGCGGACCTGTCCGACGAGGAGTGGAAGAGACGGCAGGAGGCGTGGCGGATGCCACCGTTCAAAGCCAGCCGCGGCACACTGGCCAAATACATTCGGCTTGTGAAAAACGCCAGCCTCGGCTGTGTGACCGACGAATAGACTCGGCAAGGCATTTGCGGTTTTACCAGTTCGAGGTTAATAGGGATTCCAGCTAAGCCGTTCGTCTCGAGGATCGTTTTGCCGCGGGCCCCGCGCGTCTGTCAACTCGTTCAATTCGTTGCCTGATGAGGCTTTCGGCTGGAATTCCGTAGCGAGTATGCAAGCCCTCAATCATCCGTAGTGTGAGAGGCCGTCTGCGGCCCAAGACTTCATAGACACGATTCTTGCGCCCGATGACGAGTTCCAAGTCCTTAAGAGTCAAACCCGCCTGCTCCATTCTGAATTTGATCGCTTCCACGGCGTCCGGAAGGTCCATTGGAAAATGAGTTCGTTCGTAGGCCTCAACCAGGGTGGCCAGAATATCGAGGCGATCACCTTCCGGTGTGCCGATCTTCGCAGCCATCAGTGATTCGATATCTTTGAGCGCCGCCTGGTAGTCCTTCTTTGTTTTGATCGGCTTGATGTGCACTGAATACCTCAAATTGTTTCAGCGTCGATCATGTCGTACTGCTCATGCGACCCGATGAACCGTATGTACACGACTCTGTATGGATAGTTTATCCATACGACGATCCGATACTTGTTCCCGGCGATATTAAAAAAGACACGACCGTCTTGCAGGATGCTGGCATTGCCGAACTGCCGTTTTATATCGCTCGGTTTAGACCAATCCGCCTTCAACACGTCGCGATACCATGCGAGCGTTGGTCCTTCCGCATCGCGGTACTTGTGGCTACTTTTCCAAAAGGCCTTAAGCGTTGAAACCGCGATCACCCTCATCTGCGACAGGATAGTCCCAATCTGGGACTATAGTCGAGCGAATTGGGGTAATGGAGCGCATTGCGGGACGGCCCGGCGATCATAGGTCATTGCCCGCATACGACAGGTTGAAGCTCTTGTTGCACAGGGGGAAGTCGGGAACGATGTTGTTGAGGATTGCGTAATTCAGGGCAGTCCAGTTGGAGAATGAAGGGTCTTTGACCTTCACGCGCTTCAGCGCTCCCTTCCTGCCGAAGACGACCCAATGCCAGATGGGGCCGCGCCAGCCTTCCACGAGGCCGAAAGCATTCGATCCGGGTGACGGACTGCCTACCGGGCGAATCGCGTCGCCGATGGGGAGCGAATCCAGCGCTCGAACGATCAGATTCGTGCTCTCGCGCACCTCTTCGACGCGGACCATCATGCGGCACCAGACGTCGCCTTCGTGGAATACGGGAACCCGGAACTTCATCTCGTTGTAGGCGGCATACGGATGGTCGCGGCGGGTATCGGCGTCGATGCCGCTGGCCCTTGCGGCGAGTCCCGATACCTGCAGTTCCCGCGCCGTCCGGTTGGTGAGAACACCGGTTCCATGCAGCCGGTCCAGCACCAGTGCGCTCTCCAGCGCCATGGCAAGGACCTCCTCGAAATCGTCTCGAACCTTCTGCACGGTGTTCAGCGCGTCGGCAATCTGTTTGTTCGAGAAGTCCGCCCCCGCCACTCCTCCTGGAACTATCGCGCCGCGCAAAAGGCGGTGGCCGGTAAGCCGCTCGTTCAGCCTCAAAAGGTCTTCGCGCAGCCGCATGGCGTGGACGTTTGCGACTGAAAATCCGGTGTCGGCGCAAATGGCGCCCACGTCCGCGATGTGGTTATACAGGCGTTCGAGTTCCTGAAAGACAACCCGCAAATAGGAAGCGCGTTTTGGCGCCTCGACTCCGGCGCACCGCTCGATGGCCATGCAGTACGCCAGCGCATGGGCGACACCGGAATCGCCGGATATCCGTTCCGCCAGTTCCACTCCGCGCGGGACTGTCATCGACTCGAACAGCTTCTCGATTCCCTTGTGCACGAAATAAAGCCGGGATTCGAGGTTCACGATCGTTTCGCCATCCACGCTGAAACGGAAGTGTCCGGGCTCAATGATTCCCGCGTGAACGGGGCCGACCGTGATCTGGCAGATACCTTCACCCTGCACCTGCTGGAACGGGTATGGCTCGCCAGCATCCTCGAATGGTTTCGAAGTCTTCGCATCTTTCAGCAACGGACGGTAGCCGTCGGGCCAGAACTGGTGCAGGGCGAGGCGGCGAAGGTCCGGGTGATCCAGGGGAGTCAATCCGAACAGGTCGTGGATCTCCCGCTCGAAGAGACTGGCCAGGTACCAGCGGGTGCCAACCGAGGGGAATGAAGTCTGTCCCGTCTCGAGCGGCGTCGTGACGATGACAAACAAGTCCCGTGCCGGCAGCTCGAAAACATAACGCAGCGTGAATCCGCCGGAATCCTCTCGGGTATCTTCGGCGACGATCAACTCGGGACGGGCATCGAAGCGCTGTCTTACAAAATCCGCGAAGGCGATGAATGCTCCGGGAGCGATGGTAACTCTCAGTTCGTGCTCGCGGACGAAGTCTGTCCTTAATTCCACAGCCCAGCTGAATTCCGTAATCGCGGCTATGACTTCGCTTCGAGTCTCGGTGTTTTCCGTGCTCAATGCGATACCCCGACAATCAGGAGCACCTGGTCGAAAAACGCCCGGACTCCATTTGGAAAGGTTAATCCCAGCCCCGCCAGGAGAACTACGTTGAGCGCCACAGGAGCGATATGCCACATCAGCGGATCGCTCCTGTCGAGATCGCCGGCCGGCTTTCCGTACAGCATGGCATTGATGCCGGCGAGCATACCGGCGAACGCAAGAGCAAGGAATGCAATGCCGGCCACGGCATATCCCGGCGCTCCGGCCTCGAAACCCGCGCGAAAGACCATGAACTCGCTGATGAAAAGGCCGAATGGCGGAAGGCCGAGCAGGGCGACAACTCCACAGAGAAAAGCGGCTCCGGTCCATGGCGATGTTCCGAGCAGGCCGCGAACACCGCGGATTTCCGTTGTGCGGTACTTCAGCCGAATGCTGCCGGAAAGAATAAACAGCATCGACTTGGATAACGAATGGTTGAGTATGTGCAACAGGGCGCCGACCGTTCCCCAGTACCCGCCGAAACCGAGTCCAAGAGCTACGATGCCGGTGTGCTCGACGCTCGAGTACGCGAGCATTCGTTTGTAATTGCGCTGTGAAACCAGGAATGCCGCGGCTATTCCAAGCGAGAGCAATCCGAAACGCATCAGCCACGTGGACGTGTATGCCGTTCCCAGCGTGATGTCGATAACGGACTTGAAGCGGATCAGCGCGTACATGCCAACCGTGGAGAGGGCGCCCGACATCAGGGCGCTGACTGGCGCCGGCGCTTCGCTATAGGTGTCCGGCAGCCACGTGTGCATTGGAGCGAGGCCCGCCTTGGTGCCGTATCCAATCAGGATGAACACGAACGCAAGTTTCACGACGCTCGGATCGAGTTGCGCAGCGACGCCGATAAGCGACGTCCAGCTCAGGCCGATCTCTCCCACGCGGGCCGCCGCCGCGTAGTACATCAGCACTGTTCCCATGAAAGCCATGGCGATTCCGACCGACGATATCATCAGATATTTGTACGCTGCCTGCAGCGCGGTCTCGCTATCGTGAAAGGTGACCAGGAAGACGGTGGCGAGAGTCGTGCCCTCAATCGCCACCCACATCAGGCCGAGATTGTCCGTTGTTACGGCCAGCAGCATGGTGAATACGAACAACTGAAACAGCGCGAAGAAGATTCGTATTCGAGCCGGATCGCTCTCATCCAGCCGCATGTATCCGACGGCGTAGACGCCGGTGACGGCGCCTACAAAGGTGATGATGGCGGCAAAGAAAACCGAGAGCGCGTCTGCGCGCAGCAATTGCCACTGGATGACTTCCTGTCCCATCCATATCGTCACAGCTATGACGGCGGCGGCGATGAACGAGAGAACGCTGGCAATCGCGTGAATCCATTCGATCGTTTCACGTTTCCTGCTGAAGCCGATCAGCGCGGATGCCGCGGCGGGAATTGTCAGCAGCAGAATAAGCATCATCCCCATTAGCCGCGCAGCGCCCCCATCTTCTTGACGTCAATTGAATCGAAGTTGTCCTTGATACGGTAGACGAACACTTCGAGGATCAGCACCGCCACGAGCACATCGAGAAACACTCCCAGTTCCACAATGAGAGGAACGCCGTACGTCGCCAGGAGCGCCACCATGAAGACGCTGTTCTCCAGGATCAGGAATCCGAGAATCTGAGTCAGAGCGCGCCGCCGGTTCACAGTGGTGAACAGTCCGATCAGGACGCCGGCGAATGCCAGCGGAATGCCATCAGCCGTCGGCAGTGGATTGGATGAGGTGACGGGAGCCATGACGTAGAACGCCAACACGACCAGGAGCGCGCAAATGAACATCGACATCGATGTGCCCAGATACGGAGCAACCGCGCGCTGCATTCCAATTTTCGATACCGCCCGGTTCAACACGCTGGGAATGACAATTACCTTCACAATGGCAAAAACGACTGCGACGCCGGCGAGTTCGCCCCTTCCGCCGAAGTAAGCAACCACTCCCGCCAGCGCCGTCAGCACCGCCGATTGCATGGCAAACATGCGGACTTGCGCGGCCAGGCTGTTGCGGATGATCAGGAGGAACGTCATCAGCAGGAAGATGAACGACAGAAAATTTGCGATCCTGGCGAATGCCACGTCTTACCTCAAAAATAAAAATGAAACAACGGCCAGCAAAGCGAGCATGAACGAACCGCCCAGCAGCTCGGGCACCCGGAACAACCGCAGTTTTGCCAGGCCGGTTTCGAGCGCGGCCAGGCATACGGCCAGTACGCCAAGCTTGATTGTCAGAGCCAGCAAGGCAAGCACTACCGTGGCGGGCGTAATGGTGGCCGCGACACCCCACGGGAAAAAAAGATTTCCCAGCAATGTGAGAAACACGAACAACTTGATGGCCGCTGCCCACTCGATGAGAGCGAGATAGCGTCCGGAGTATTCCAGGATCATGGCCTCGTGAATCATGGTCAGTTCCAGATGAGTGCCCGGATTGTCCACCGGCAGCCGGCCGGTCTCGGCAAGGGCTACGATGAAGAACGAGAAAAATGCGAGCAGGTGGCCCGGGTTGAGCATCAGGAGCGGATCGGTGATCGAAGCGCGGATTATTTCGTTCAAGCCCGTACTGCCGGCTCGCAGGGCAATGGCGAAAATGGCGATCATGACGGTCGGTTCAGCGAGCGCAGCGAGCGCCATCACCCGGCTGGAACCCATGCCGCCGAACGCGCTGCCCGCATCGAGACCTGCGAGCGCGAGAAAGAAAGCTCCGAGGAGAAACAAATACATCAGCAGGACGATGTTTCCGGGGAACTGCATGGACCGGGTTGTACTTAGAATCGGAACTATCAGTGCGGCCAGCAGCATCGTTGTAATGACGACGTAGGGCGTGAAGCGGAAGATCCATGAAGTGGTTTCCGAGATCACCATTTGCTTCTGCAGGAGCTTGCGAAGGTTCCAGTACGGCTGAAATACCGATGGTCCCCGCCGGCCCTGGAGCACGGCCTTCGTCCTGCGTATGACGCCGACGAGTAGGGGCGCGCCGAGTACGGCGATCAGCCACTGGAGGATTGTGATTAAGACTTCAAAAAGCATTTTCGTGAAAGACTGCAGTCTACCTGTGGGCGCGGGGCTTCAGCCCCGTGCCAAGTTCCAGAAAATTCCTGTT